>NZ_AZFZ01000254.1 GCF_001435895.1 Lentilactobacillus parafarraginis DSM 18390 = JCM 14109
ATCCGCATTAACATGCAGGCCAGGATAATGACATCATCGGCTTTCAGTTGGCGGTAATTTGGCCGAAAACGAATAGCCGGATTAATGGTTTCATAAATTGGTTCAATAATTTCGATAAAATGTTGAAATTTAGCTTGAATTGGATTGGTTTTTACGATAACTTTGAGGAGGCCTCGCATAACAGTTCCTTCTTTCTGGTTT
>NZ_AZFZ01000026.1 GCF_001435895.1 Lentilactobacillus parafarraginis DSM 18390 = JCM 14109
TAGTGTTGCACTTAACTTGACAATTGAGGTAGTCATCTTTTTGAATTTAGTTGGAAAATTGTGCCTATTACGAACGGCAAATAATCCCGCCAACCATGAGGTGGTTGTCGGAATTATTTGCCGTTCTTTGTGGATATAAGGCTGGTCCCTTTTCCCTACGCATCAAACAAGTACTTGAGTGCTATCTGAATAAGGTGTGTCGTTTTCCATTTTGACCCTCTAAATATTCTTGTTCCGTTAGACCGTGAATACTGTCATCTTGAGTAACTGGATATTGTGCACAGCTTGCCGCTTCATTTTGACTACTGGGGTTAGTTTCATCGGCATTGATTGTGTTCACACTAAAACAGATACCTCCGATTAAGACAGAGCTGGGCATTTTTTGTCGCTCAGCAACAAAATCTGCTACGAAACAATCTTCTCCGAATCCAATTCTTTGATTAACCGCATCAGGTCCTTGGCGTTTTGGACAATGTAATCCGCGCCGGCCCGTTGGAGTTTTGCCGCCGCTTCATTGTTTAACGAATTGCGCTTCGCAAATGGTAAGTGACTAAATTCTTCTTCTGACAAACCAATCAGGCTGCTGCCTTCAATGATCCCCACGGTGGTTACCCCGGCGGCCTGACCGGCTAAAATATCTGCGGGAGTATCGCCCACCTGAATCACTGAATGACAATCGCGAATCCGCAATTTATCGATGGCCAAGTTCAGCATATCCGGACACGGTCGGCTCACACCCTCAACGTCCTCAGCTGTAATGTTGATTTGCGGATCGAACCCCTGCTCACTGGCAAGCGGCAAGACCTGGCTCAGCATTGGGGCCGTGTAAACCGACGTTGTGGCAAATCGAATGCCCTGAGTACGAAGGTAGGAAATCAACGTTGGAATCCCGGCCTTTACCTTTGCGACTTGGGGAAGGGTTTCGATTAAATCCCGATTGAACCATTTATAAATTTCAATTGCCCCGGCTTTCACATCGATATCCGGATGCTTTATGTACCACGCCTGCTTGAGATTATCAGCGGATAATAATTGTTGAATGCGGGTGAGCGGATCAACCCCGTTGGATTGATAGAGTTGACGGCGCCCGACTTGGAGGCCAAATTGTTGAAACGCCTTTCGAATTGCTAGAACCGGTGCTTGGTTTCCATAATCAATTGTGGTCCCTGCCCAGTCAAAAATAACAGCTCTTATCATCACTCATTCTCCTTTTGGTTGTTTACTAATTTTTCAATAGTTTTAGTATAAAGTCGCTGTGTAAATATTTAATGTCACCAACGTAAAAATTATGTAAACCCACCATGCTTGTGAACTAAATATATCAACCCGGTTTTTAAATAGTTCCGTTCATTAACCGGATAGTTTCCGCCATTGTCCCAGACCAATCTGTGGCCCGTTCACAAGTTCTTCACAAATCCCCCATACTAATTTCACAAATTCTTCACGGGTTTTCCGCATCCATTCGCTATACTTGCCAGCATAGCCGAGATTAGTTTATCAAACCGGATTACCCATTAAGGAGTGAACTGTACGAATGAACCGCACCAAGCAAAGCGTCCTCAATGATTTAATCACCCTCATGAACGCCACCCAGGATGCCGCGATCACCAGCATTGAAGTTGCTGAAACTGATCGCCCGCATTCCTATCAACCGGCCCTCACAAAGGGGCCAATTCCCTCAAACCCGAGTTTAGCTCAGTTCAACGTGGCTTCTGAACTCGCCAAGCGGATTTTAAACGACCAACCGGAAGCCGCCACGCTCGTTAACCAATATCAGCCCGGAATTATCGCCCAGCTCATTGAGCAGCACCAAGTGGATTACGAAAATCCCCGGAACGTGGTAAAAGTTGTGAACCGCTGGCTGGGCATCGCTTCGCTCGACGACTAAAAAATGCGAGGCACCGCCAATAAAGGTAAACAAACTGTAATTTAAATGGCTTGCACAGATAACGGCCATCACATATAATACAGTTTATATGAAGGGACTTTTCATAAGCTTGGTTAGAAATCACCAAGGAGCTTATGAATGAATCAAACAAAAGAATCAATTATTAGGGATTTAATTGATATTATGACTGCTAATGAGGGGGGCGCGATTCGAACCTTGGCCATGCAGATTTCCAAGTCCCATTCGGGGAAAATTACCGCCATTCATCACACTCCCATGCCGGATGAGTCCATTCCGGCAAATTACAACTTGGCCCGATTCAACATTGCTGCTGAGCTGACCAAACGAATGATGAATGACGTGCCAACTGCCAAGGCGATTATTGAGCGCTACCGACCGGGAATTGTCACCGAATTAGCGGTCAACCACCCCACCGACTACAATGATCCGCATCACGTTGCGGAAGTTGTCGACGAGTGGTTGGGCATTGAGACAATCAACAATCAATCAAAGGGCTCGGGATTCATTTAATTCTCGGGCTTTTTGTCTGCAATCAATCTGAGGAGGCATTCGGTTGAAATTTGTCATTGCACCAGATTCGTTTAAGGGCGGCTTGACCGCCAGCCAAGTGGCGGACGCAATCCAAACCGGTTTGAAGCGGGTTTACCCTACCGCCAACTACACATTGGTTCCCATGGCCGATGGCGGTGAAGGCACCGTCGACGCGCTGGTTCACGCAACCCACGGCCGGCAAATCACCACGACGGTTACCGGACCGCTGGGAACGCCGGTTTCAGCTCATTTCGGCCTCCTGGGTAACGGCCGCACTGCCGTCATCGAGATGGCCGAAGCAAGCGGCTTCCAACACGTGCCCGAGTCGAAACGTAATCCGCTGATCACCACCACCTATGGAACCGGCGAACTGATTTCAAAGGCCCTGGATCACCATGTCGACCAAATCATTATCGGCATCGGCGGCAGTGCGACGAATGACGGCGGGGCCGGTATGGCGCAAGCCCTTGGCGTCGAGTTGTTGGACCTGGCGGGAAATCAGCTGCCATTTGGTGGGGGTCACTTAAACGACCTGGCCGCCGTCAACCTTGCCAACCGGGATTCCAGACTCGACCACACCCGCCTGCTCATCGCTTGCGACGTTACCAATCCGCTGGTGGGCCCAACCGGGGCGTCGGTGGTTTTCGGTCCCCAAAAGGGTGCATCCCCCAGCATGGTGGCAACCCTGGATCATAACTTACGCCATTACGCGGCCGTCATTCACCAGACGATCGGCCGTGACGTGGCAACCGTTCCGGGTGCGGGGGCTGCGGGCGGCTTGGGCGCTGGACTGTTAGCATTCACCAACGCCAACTTAAAACGGGGCGTTGATCTCGTCATTCAATACAGCGGGCTCAAAGACAAGGCCGCTGGGGCCGACTTTATCTTCACTGGCGAAGGTAAAATCGACCGCCAGACCCAATTTGGCAAAACCCCATACGGCGTTGCTCTGGCAGCCAAAAAAGTTGCCCCAAACGCGCCGGTTATCGCCATTGCAGGCAACGTTGGGTCGGGAATCAACAGCCTTTATCAGTCCCATGCAATCGACGCGATCTTCACCAGTGTCGCCGGGGTCAAAACCTTAGACGATGCCCTGTTAGATGCTTCCCACGACATTGCTCAGGTGGCCGAAAACATTGCCCGCCTCATTCAAGCCACCATGAATAAGTAATTGGGTATGGTTTAACTTAGGAATCTCTTTTAATAATCAATTATTTCTGATATGATAGAATAGTTGTACAAAACCGACATGCAAAAACCGTGGATTGAAATCAATTCAGGGTTTATTTTGTTGAAATCTATTTATTGGAGATGATCCATTGAAACGAGTTGCACCATTCTGGGTCGCAATTGGCGCTGTGAGTTACGGAATTCCTGGATCATTATTTAAAATCGCCCGGGCCGACCACATTGGCGACGGGCTTCTCTTGATTGTGACTTTCACAATTGCCTTTCTTGCGTTTAGTGTGGGCCGGGGATTGCTCAGCCGCCCCAACCGGCACGTTGCCAGTCGCAAGCAAAAGTGGCTGGTGATGCTTTCCGGCACTTCCATGGGCTTCACCAACACCTTCTACATTCTTTCGTTGGCCTATGTTCCGGTGGCGATTGCCGCTGTGATGATGATGCAGTCGGTCTGGCTGGCAATTCTGATCGCGTGCGTCATGAATCGTAAATGGCCATCAATCACCCAAACCATCAGTGTCATCACAATCCTACTGGGCACCGTTTTGGCAACCGGATTATTCCCCTTACACCAGGCAGTGTCATTTAAAGGAATGGGGCTAAGTTTTCTGTCCGCGTTGGCCTACGCGCTGACAATTCAATTTACCGGCAACGTTGGCCAGCGACTGCACCCGCTTACCAAGGCCCAGTTAATGAGTGCCGGGGCCTTACTAGTGGTCCTCATCATCTGGGTGCCAACGGTTAGGCCGCTTCAATTTTCTGCGGGGGCATTACACTGGGGCGCCATTACCGCATTCTTTGCGATGGTCCTGCCGCTGACGTGCTTTTCGTTCTTTATGCCGCATCTATCTCTGGGAATTGGTCCAATTATTTCGTCGCTGGAGCTTCCCGCTTCGGTCATCTTCGCATTTATCCTGTTAGACGAAACGGTTACCGGCGTCCAAATCATCGGCGTTACCCTGATTATCCTCGCGGTGATTATCACCAATGTCATTCCAGTCAGAGTTGCCCATCGATACCAGCAAATGGGCCAATAGGGCATTTAAAGCCCGTCATTAAGCACATTCACGAGCCAAACGCCGATCTTAATTGATTTCGGCGTTTTTAATTCACAATCGATGTGATTTTTCCAGCAACCCACTATAATTTACGTACGAAAGCAAATTTGATTCGGATAACCATCACATTGGAGGGCTTCTCATGGCAAGTTCATTAAAGAAAAATATTGGTTTCGGCGGGCTAATTTCGCTTGGCGCTGGCGGCGTGATTGGCAGCAGCTGGATCTACACCAATAGTCAATTCTTCAAGGCGTATGGTGCCGGCGGTGAAATTTTTGGCCTAATCATCGCGGGAATCTTGGCAGTATTGGTCTCGCTATCCTTTGCGGAATTATCAACGGTGCTGACAAAATCCGGCGGTGAAGTGGTGTACGCTTACGCCGCGTTCGGCAAGAAGGGCGCCCTGTTTGCTGCATGGGCATTAATGGGCGCCTACCTCAGTATCCTGGCATTCTTTGTAACGGCTTCCAGCCTCTTGATTTCCTATATTTTTCCCCAAATTTCCACCGGCCCCTACTACACGTTCGCGGGCGTTAAGGTGCATTTCATTGAACTGATTATCGGCGTCGCCATCACGCTGGTCGTATTCGGCGTTAACTACTTTGGGGCGCGGTTAACCGGAAACGTTCAGATCTTGTTATTTTTTGGCCTGGTTATTTTAGGGGCCACTCTGATTGCCGTGGGCTTCTTTAAAGGAAGTCCCAGCAACTTCTTCCCCGCATTTTATAAGGGCCAGAATAGTCTATCGTCAACGATCCGGTTCGTTTTGCCGGCAATGACCTTTATGACCGGCTGGGAATCGGTCGCCATTATGGCAGAAGAAGCCAACCTGCCCAAACGCTTAATTGGTCGGGTGGTCGTCTTCTCAATCATCATCGCCTCGCTGTACTATGTGTTGGTATTATTGTCATCAGCATGGATTTATCCGTGGCAGGCAACCGCTAAAATGGATATGGGAACCATCGACGCATTCAGAGCTGCCGGCTTCCCGATTCTGGGAATGTTTGCCTTTATCATTTCATTTTTGGGCTTGTCAACCAGCTTTCTGACATTGTTTGCGGCCACTCCACGCTTGGTCCTATCCCTGGCACGGGGCCATATGCTGCCAAAGGGGTTGGCGAAGGTGAATCAAAAGCACGGGACACCCACGAATGCCTTGTGGCTGGTCCTGATCCTGGTGCTTGGCATCGGCTGGTTGGGTAAGGGCGCGCTCATCTACTTTTTGGATATTGGTGGGTTCCTCATTGCCCTGGCATGGTCGTTTAACGCCCTCAGCCTGCTGAAAATTCGCCGTAAGTATCCAAATTTAACCGGTGGCTTTCGGATTAAGCGCCTCACTTTCCCGGTGGTGGGTGGCGTCTTCGCCTTTAGCATGGCCGCCCTGACCGTTATCCCCGGCACCCCGATTTCACTGGTCTGGCCTTACGAATACATCGTCCTCGGCATTTGGGTGATTCTTGGCCTCATCGGCTTCTGGACGGGGGATCGTGACGAAACCGTATCGGGTGATTTCTTGGGAAGTTCATTGGATGATCTCAAACAAACCAATTCGCAATCTAAATAACCGTTTCCATTAAAATCGGCATTCAATCCACTGACTCTGAATTGAATGCCGATTTTTATTTGGCGTGATAAATCATTGATTATGCATCGTAGAAAAAACCTTAAAGTTTTGGACAATTCCCCATTTTTGTCAATGTATATCAAATCATTACATGGTACAATTTTAATTGTGTAGATTCAGATATTTACTAAAAATTTTTAATCAAAGCTGGGATTTTCAACCATGATGTTCAAGCCGCAAAGAAAGATCTGGCGGATCCTCTATTTTGTCATTGGCAGCATCGTCTTTATCGCGATCGGCTTCTCAATCTGGCAAAATCATCAGGAGCAGGAACGCTATGCGCAACAAAATTACATCAATTCAAATATTCCCACCCTCTTCGTCCACGGTTGGGGCGGCACCCTGCGATCCGAACGGAAAATGGCGTCCGACGCCGAAGCCAGTGGCGCAGCCCAACGACGAATGGTGATCCGCGTTCGGCCCAACGGCAAGATTGCGGTGACTGGGACAATCAAAAAGTGGATGCGCAATCCACTGATTTTCCTGCGGTTTGATAACAACCGCGCCGGCGAGTTTCAATATACGAAGTGGTTAACCAAGGTCGCAAAGATGCTCAAATCCAAATATCATATTGAACGGCTCAACTTTGTCGGCCACTCCATGGGGTCTTACGCAACCGTCTACTACAACATGCTTAACGACAATCACAAGGACATTCCGCGGGCCAACAAATTAGTCCTGATTGCCGGGCCGTATAACGGCATTATCAATAACGGCAAACAGAATCAGCCGATTACCGGCCCCCTGGCAGCCCTTTGGGACGATCAGCCGAATGTCAATCATCTGAAAAAGAATGGCGAACCGGCGATTATTCATCCTGAATATCAAATCCTCAACAATCTCAAGAAGCACATGCCCCGCCAGGTTCGAATTCTCAATATTTACGGCGATCTAAACGACGGTTCCCATTCTGACGGCGTTGTCACCAATGAGTCAGCCCTTTCTCTGGGCTACTTGGTTCGTGGGCGGGTCGATTACTACCAGACCACGAAGGTGACCGGACCCAACGCGCAGCATAGTGATCTTCACAACCATAATTTAGCGGTTAATCGGGCTTTAACGACCTTTATCTGGGGGAAGCACTACAACATGTCCTCGACTTCATCCCAGTACAACCCAATGCTGGATAAGATGATGAACCCTTCAATCGCGTTCAAGCACGGCCAAGATGAGGCCAATAATTAATTACCCCGGCGTTGGGCATTGTCCCCAGCCCCGGCGCTTAAACGTAAAGGCTACTGAGGGCAGCTATTTTCCCAACATCAAATCCGGAAAACAAAAAAATCTAAGAGTCACGCTCCTGGAAGCTGATCAGCATCAGCTTTCTAACGAGCACGACTCTTAGATTTTTTACATATTACTTCTATTTATTTAATCATCATTTTTTAACAGCAATAATCGCCACGTAACCGCCCTTGTCAAAGCCCGGCACCGTGTCTTCAATCTTCTGATCGGTGTACACCGGATTTGCCAGTAACGTTTGGTAGTATGTCAAATTATCAAAGCCCAGCGACGTTAAGACGGCCGCCTTTTCCGGCGTCGTGTGCCAATAAGCCAAATTCAAAAATTCTTCAGGATACGGCACCTTTGGCAGCGCCCCGGCCAGCCGAGAATCCTGATAGCCGCCCAGGGCATTTGCCAGCATGTATAGCATGCCATACGCGCTTTCCTTGGGAACATCCAGCAAGATGAGGCGACCACCCGATTTTAAACTTGCGGCGACGTGACCGTACGCCACTGCCAAATCAGCGATATAGCTTGAACTACCGTTAAAGTAAATGGTGTCATAGGCCTCAGCGGGTAATTCAGCAGTTTCAGCAGACGCAATTTGCACCTTCATCCCCCGCTTAGTCCCAATGGCCGCCATGTCTTTGGAAGGTTCAACTCCTTCACTGACCTCAATGCCGGTTTGCTTGCGCAGGGCCTGCTCAAACAGACCACTGCCGCTGCCAATCGATAATGTCCGGCCGGGATGATCCCCTAAGCTGGTTTTTAAAAGGCCCAGTTCACTCAAGAACACCTTCTCATTGGCAACAAACCATTCGTCATAATCCTGAGCATAACCGTCAAACAATGCTTCTTCCATCACAAAAAACCACCTTTTTAGTTTTTTGCTAGAAATCGTAATTCAATTGAAGCTTCCCTACGCGAGTCTTAACTCACAGGTTCAAAGGGTTTGATCTCAGCTACTGAATTAGCACCCCTAGCCCATTAATCGTAGCACAGATGGCCGAAACTTGGGATGAAAATTAATGCTTTAATTCATTAATCCGATTGATTGCCCGTTCAAATTCATCGAGGAATTCGGCCGCTTGGTCGGCATCTGCTTCCCTTTGATATTGGGCACGCAGGGTTTCAATCATTTCAGCATCGTACTTTCTGACAATCTCGCCAATCGCGTACGCTGCCGTGGCACGAATCATCGGGCGGGGATCCGCCTGCATCACCGCCACTAACTGCGACAGTGCGGACTGATCATGAAGATTAGCCAAGGCAATGATGGCATTTCGCTGCAGCGGCTTTTTCCCCCGCCAAGCCCCCGCCATTTCCCCGAATTGATCCTTAAATTGACGATTGGAGAGTGTCAGCATCGGTAACAATTCCGGCCGCACCCTTTCGGGATCGGGGGCCATTTTTTCGTGCAGATGAAAATCCTTTCCACGATTGTAGGGGCAGACCACCTGACAAATATCGCAGCCATAGATCACATTGCGAATCTTCGGCCGAAACTCATCGGCCATCATTCCCTTGGTCTGCGTTTGGTACGAGAGGCACCATTGCGCGTTCATCCGCCCGTCGCCCAGCAGCGCCTTAACGGGGCACGCATCAAGACACCGGGTACAGTCACCGCACTGACAAGCGATTGGCGTATCGGGTTCCAGGGTTAAGTTGGTCATAATCTCGCCTAGATACACAAATGACCCAAATTCCTCGGTAATTAAAAGCCCATTTTTACCGATAAATCCCAGACCCGCGCGATTGGCGACCGCCACGTCAATCAATTCACCGGTATCAACCATCGGCTTAAACCGTGCATCAGCCCCTGCCAGCACCCGAATCTTTTCAATCAGCTGATTCATCTTTTCTCGAAGTATGCCGTGGTAATCCTCACCCCAAGAGGCCCGGGCAAACTGACCGCGCTTAAGACCGGTTTTAGGTGGTCGTTGCGTCATCCGACTTGGATAAGCCAAGGCAATCGCAATAATCGATTTGGGCCCGTCAAAAATCAGGTCGGGGTTCAATCGTTCATCCAGATTCGGATGTTCAAAGCCGCTGGTGTGCCCCGCCTTAATTTGTTCGGTCAAGCTCTCCCGGAGGCCTTCAAAATTAGCGGCGGTCGTGAACCCAATCTTATCAATGCCGACTTCGTGACTGGCGGCGATGATCCGTTGTTTTAAATCGGCAGTAGGTGTCATGCACTCAGGTCCTTTCGTTTGGTTATGCTCAAATATTAGCATGCTTTGCTAGTGAAGACCAGTCACGCAAACGTGAAAGATTCCACCGCCCAAAAAGGCGCCCCAACGTTATTTCAGAACTTGAAATAACGTCGAAGCGCCTTGAACAATCATAAATGAGTTGCCGCGAACCAGATTTAAACCAGTTCACGATGACTAACCACCCTATTGATCGGTATCCGGGACCAATTTGCGTTGATGGAAGTATTCGACCCCACCAAAGACGACCGTCCAGACAATCGCACCGATCGCGCCGATCACATCTTCCGGAATTAGGAATAGCGTGAAGAAGATGACCACGAAGAAGGCGATGGTTAAGGGGCTCATAATTTTATAGGCCGGCATTACAAAACCGTTGGGATCAAAATCACTAGAAGCCCGGTACTTCCGGTGTGCCAACATTGCCAATGTGTACACGATCAGATACATGTCGCTGGAAACCCCAGTCACAATCGTAAATACTGAGGAAATCGCATTCGTTAAACTCATCAACGGCGTAATGAGTACCAGTGCAGCTGAGAAAATGATGGCTGCTGCCGGAACCCCGTTTGAGGAGATCTTCGCGAATGTTTTGTGCATCCAGCTATCCTTGGGAACCTCGGTTGCTAGCTGGTAAAAATGCCGGCCAGCTGAGAAGATACAACTGTTGAGAGCCGATGCCGCAGAAGTCAGCACCACAAAGTTGATGACCGCTGCAGCTGCCGGGAATCCGGCCAATTTGAACACTTCAACGAAAGGACTGTTATCAGGGGTGATTGATGTCCACGGGATAATCCCCATGATGACGATCAACGCGCCAATATAGAAGAGTAGAATTCGAATCAGCGTTTCATTAACGGCCTTTTTAATCACGGAATGGGGTGACTTAGCCTCCCCGATGGTAATACTGACGAACTCAATTCCTTGAAAGGCAAAGAACACCATTGGAAATGCTGAGATGAAGTTAAATGCGCCGTGAGGAAAGAGGGTATAATTGTGAAAAATGTTAGTTAATGACGCATGGCCAAGGGGCGTGACCGAATGGCTGACCATCATGAAGACCCCGGTGGCGATAAGGGCTAAGATGGCAATAATTTTAATCATTGCAAACCAAAATTCAGCTTCGCCAAACACCCTGGCGGCGATCAAGTTAACACTTGCCAAGATCCCAAGAAAGATCAGTTCTACCAGCCACGAGGGAATTGATGGGAACCAATACTTAACATAGGTTGCCGTCGCCGTTAGTTCAGCCATACAAACAAAGACCAAGCCGATCCAATACGTCCAGCCGGTAAAGTGACCCACCGTTGGCCCAAGATATCGGGAAATAAATGAGACAAAGGTGTGTTGGGAAGGATCGGAGTAAAACATCTCGCCGATGCCCCGCATCATGAAGAAGAAGAACAGTCCTAAAACTAAGTAAACCCACATAACTGAGGGCCCCGTTTTGCTAATGGTACTCCCGGATCCCAAGAACAACCCGGTTCCAATCGTGCCGCCAATGGCAATCATCTGAACATGACGATTACTTAACGCGCGCATTGTGCCATCCTGGTTTTCGACAATTTTTGATTTCATACGCATCCTCCTGCAAAAATAAGAGCTAGTTAAGATTAATGATTAGACAATTTCTCATTTGAATGGGTTTATCATATCACAGCCCGGACCGAATGTGAGGTTTAATGACATTTTTTGCGATTTACGTTAGTTAATTAGGTGTAAATCGCTGTCATTCTTATATTTATTAAAATAAATGTTATTTTTCCTTACATTATTTACACGGAGGCTATTAATCGTTTCAGTCTCGCAATTATCCTGGGAATCTTTCCGCTCATCAGGATCAATATGCTAGAATTGATACCTAGCCCCATGATTAATCAATGACTATTAGGAGGTCTTCGTTAAATGTTTGAACGAGGTGCAATTGAAATTCACGATGCCACGCAAAACAATTTGAAGCATGTCAGCCTTAAGATTCCCAAGTACGCCATCACCGTATTTGCCGGTCTCTCCGGTTCCGGAAAGTCGTCGCTGGTTTTTGATACCATTGCGGCAACTTCGCGCCGGGAGCTGAATGAAACCTTCCCCAGCTTTACCCAGCAGTACCTGCCTAAATACGGGCAACCGCACGTTAAGCAGATTGACCACTTGCCAGTCGCCATTGTCGTTGAACAAAAACGAATTGGAAAAAACGCGCGGTCAACGTTGGCCACCTATACCGGCATTTATTCGCTGATTCGCCTCCTATTTTCAAGAGCTGGCAAACCATTTGTCGGCTATTCGGACACGTTCTCCTTTAATTTACCACAGGGAATGTGCCCAACTTGTCAGGGGCTCGGCTACGTTGATGATATTGACGCCAAGGCCCTCATTGATCCAAACAAATCACTGAATCAGGGGGCCATTACTTTCGTGAGTTTTGGCCCGGACACGTGGCGTTGGCGGCGATATGCCTACAGCGGACTGTTCGATAACGACAAACCAATCAAAGACTATTCTAAAAAACAGCTGGACCTACTTTTATACGCGCCCCAACAGCGGCTTCACAACGCCCCGGAAAAGTGGCCGCGAACTGCACTGTATGAGGGCGTCATTCCCCGGATTCGCCGGTCAATCATTGGTAAAAAAGAGGCCCAGCACCACCAAGAAGCGCTCGCAAAGATTGTTACCCGCCGTCCCTGCCCAGATTGCGGCGGCACGCGCTTACGACCGGAAGTCCTCACCTGTAAGATTAACGGTCGAAATATCGCTGACGTTCTTTCAATGGATCTCATCTCCGCTCTGAAGTTTCTTCACAGCATTCAGGTACCGCTAGTCAGTGACGTCATCCGTGAAGTTGCGATTAAGATCCAATCGCTCATCGATATTGGGCTTGGTTATCTGACACTGGATCGCAGCACTGAGACGCTTTCCGGCGGGGAAACCCAGCGGATTAAGATTGCCAAATTTTTGACCAGCGCGCTTGTCGACATGGTTTACATTTTAGATGAGCCCAGCGTTGGCCTGCATCCCCATGACATTCAGCTGATTAAAAACGCGCTCATTAATCTCAAAAATAAAGGCAACACGATCATCGTGGTTGAACACAATCCCGAATTAATCCCCATTGCCGACTACGTGGTTGAAATTGGCCCCAAAGCCGGCCGCGGCGGTGGTCAAGTGACCTTCACCGGAACGTACCAAGATCTACTAAATTCGGATACCTTGACGGGGCACTATCTCAAGCAACCACTCACTTATCGGCAGCCGAGATCGGCCGATTCCGCCATTTCTCTCAATCACGTGACGACCCACAACTTAAAAGACGTGAGCGTTAAAGTACCTTTAGGGATTGAGACCGTCATTTCGGGCGTTGCCGGTTCCGGAAAAAGTTCGTTGGTCGATGCATTACGGTCAAAGTTAACCGTCCCGTACATTGATTTAGCTCAGGGGGCGATTGGCACGAACATTCGCTCGACGCCGGTCACGTACTTGAACATTCTCGATGATATTCGGAAGTTATTTGCGAAGGCAAACGGCGTCGGTACCCGCCTGTTCAGCTACAACGGCAAGGGTGCCTGCCCACGCTGTAAAGGAAAGGGAGTCACGATCACCAACATGGCGTTCATGGACCCGGTCGTTCAAGAATGTGAAATGTGCCACGGCAAGCGTTACAATGACGAGGCGCTGAGTTACAAATACCATGGTAAGGACATCAATGAGGTGCTGACCATGCCAATTGAGGCCGCCATCCCATTCTTTACCGACGTTGCCGAAATTCATCATAAATTAATGAACATGCAAAAGGTCGGTCTTGACTACTTAACCTTGGGCCAACCGCTCACCACCCTGTCCGGCGGGGAACTGCAGCGCCTCAAGTTAGCAGTTCAGTTAAATAAAACCGGGACCGTTTACCTGCTGGATGAACCCACTGCCGGGCTGCACATGAAAGATGTGGCCAAACTGCTGACCTTGTTTGACGAACTGGTCAACGCGGGCAACACGCTGATCATCGTTGAACACAATCTCGAGGTCATCAGTCAGGCGGACTGGTTAATCGACGTTGGCCCGGACGCCGGCATTTACGGCGGGCAAATTCTGTTTTCCGGAATTCCGCAGGCCGCTCAAAACGAACCGGCTTCAAGAACCGGGGCGGCTCTCAAGGCGTATAATCAAGAACGTCAATCTTAATGAATCGGAGAATGGTCAATGACAATCCAACTACCAACAAAAAGCTTTTTTATCCCCCAGCCGCCAGACGATCGGGAAATCTTTTGGGCGATGCAGCGCTATCCTGATAATGTTAAGGTTTACCATCCCCACGGATCAATTGATGGAACGTCGGTTTTTTGGCATAACCGTCTCTGGCCAAACATTTTGTTCTTTGCGGTTTACGTCGATCCCAAAGCGATGGATCGGCATTTCTTATTTCACCGGATTCTGGATGATCTCACCAAACTGGCGGGCAAGTTCTCTGATAAACACCTTGTTACCAGCGACTACGACCCGCAGCACGATTTTAACCAGTGGCTCCACCAACAAGGATTCACGCTGATGGATAAAGTCCACTGTGCAACTCTGAATCCGGACGGGCTGAGCATCACGACTCAGAACTTCCCCACATCGACTCAGGAATTGACAGTCAGTGAGGCTCTCAACCATCCCGAGCTCCTGTCTCAATTGCTGACGATGAGTTGGCAAGCCT
Source organism: Lentilactobacillus parafarraginis DSM 18390 = JCM 14109 (assembly GCF_001435895.1). Taxonomy (GTDB): domain Bacteria; phylum Bacillota; class Bacilli; order Lactobacillales; family Lactobacillaceae; genus Lentilactobacillus; species Lentilactobacillus parafarraginis. The sequence goes on from NZ_AZFZ01000026.1 coordinate 14,423, forward strand.
ACCGAGATAACCATCCCTCGTTATCCCCGGCCACCGTTTCAACCCATGACTGGCAGGCTTTGTTATTGCCCGAACTCGTTTCTGACATCCCCAGTTTGCTGGTAAATGATTCCGGCAACCTGATTGCCATCAGCTTATTGGCGAAGTCTGCCCAAACAGCCGGTAAGCTCTGGCTGGTGAACGAAAGCACCCCTGGCGCGGCTAACCGATTGTTTGCCAACCAAGTGACATGGCTTAAAAGTTACCAGCGATCCCTCTCAATTTGCCTACCACAAGTAACTTTAAAGTTATTAGGACTAACGGAGCAGATGGCAATGTTGAAAACAACAACTTATGAAAACTTTTTACAATAAATCAACGGCCCACGAGGACATAACGGCGTCTTCATAGGCTTTTTTATTTACAATTTTATAAAAAAACAATGTATCATAACGCGCTCATTATATTATTAATGAATATTATTTTCGGATGATATTATGCTTAAACTGATATACAATAGGGTTAGTATATATTTGAACAAAGAAGGAACCTATTTTATGATTAAACAGATTAATCAAGACCAAAGTCCACATTTATGGAAATGGTTAACCGTGATTATCTTGGTGGCCGCTTTTCTGATGGGGCTCTGCTATCAAACACAGCCCGCCCATGCAGCAGATATCACCAATGAAATCACGGGGATTTCTGGAAATGATGCCACCTATAACGGCAATAAGGTGGATCCAAACGATTCTAAGAATTGGGATGAGTATACTTCCCGCCAGTTGACTTATAAGTATTCAATTAAAAATGGCGTATCAGTAAAACCAGGAGATACTGCCACACTTACCCTACCGGCAAATACAAAGTTTCACTATTCCCAAAGCTTTGACATCTTTGCTGCCGATGGTAAAACCGTGATTGGAACATTTAAAGCCGACGCTGGCAAGAACTATGGAACAATCACATTTAACACTTATTATCAAACCAATCAAAATGACCGAACGGGTACAATTAACTTCCCAGTTGTCGGCACAAATCCAAACAGTGGTGGCTCCGGCAAACCCACCATTGCTAAAAACGGCTATGCGTGGGACGGTTCATGGCCGACTAATAATGATGACTACTCAAAAAACAGTGAAGGCCGATATCGCTATGTTGAGTGGGACTCTCTGATTAATGATAATAAACATGAACTTGTCAATCCGACAATTACGGATACGTTTCAAGATACAGACAAACAATCATTTCTTCCCCAAACTCTCTTGATTCAATACAACGATAGCAGTAGCACCGCCGTTCCCAAATCGAATTATAAGGTATCTTTCTTACCAACGGATACCAACCCACCGTCCTTTCAGATTAAATGGCACGGCACGCTAACACAGTCGATTAGCGTTCGTTATCTTGCAAAAGTAACTGATAATGATTACCTACAAACCGGTTCGGGGATCACGCTTAATAATCAAATTAAAATTGTCGGAACGGACGGCACTACTGGCGGCGGTATTTCAGATAAGACTGGAACTGCCAATGGAAGCCTTGACCTTGGCGGCAATGGTAATGGTGGTGGATCAACCTATTCGATCAGTGTCAATAAAAAATGGGTTAACGTTCCTGATGCCCTTCAAGGTAAAACTCCGTCAGTCCAAGCCGAGTTATACGAGAATAACAAGCCAACCGGTGAATATGTCACCTTGGATGAAGCTAACAACTATTCTGGAAAGTTCAGCAATCTCAGTAAATACGATTCAAACGGCAAATTAATTAGCTATACGGTCGGTGAAAGTTCCAAACTCACAGATTTTCAAGGCCCAACTGAGCCGCAGAGCCTCGATAAAGATAACCATGTCACATTAACCAACACGTACGTGCCGAAAACGACTAATATAACCGTCAAGAAACAATGGCAAGACATGCCGAAGAATACCACTGCTCCCGCCGTGAAAGCCGACTTGTACCAAAACGGGACCAACACCGGTAAAACGGTCACCTTGGATAAAGATGACAACTACATCTCCACCTTCGATGATTTGCCAACCACGGATAAGAATGGCAAGACGATTACCTATACCGTTGAAGAACCAGCCGACCAATTTAAAGGTTCACCTCACTATCAGCAGGTCACAACTGGCCAGCAAACGCCAAAGGATGGCGTTGTCACATTAACCAACAAGTATGTACCAACACCAAAACCCACGCCAACAACAACTAATGTGACTGTTAAGAAACAGTGGTTGGACGTCCCAAGTGATGTCACCACCCCAAGCATCACGGTTAAACTCTACGCAAATGGCAGCGCCACAGACAAGACGCTCACCTTGAATAGTGCCAATCACTATACCGGCACCTTTAGCAATCTTCAGCAAAACGATGCCAGCGATAACCCAATCCGCTATACAGTTGCCGAAACCAAAGTACCTGATGGGTACACGTCCACCACGACTGGCCAGCAACCCGTTAAGAATGGTCTGGTAACCCTGACGAATACCTATCATTCAAACACGCCAATTAACCCTGACACGCCAGTCACACCGGACAATCCAAACACACCAGTGACGCCGGTTACCCCAGTTACACCAAATACACCAGCTACTCCGGTTACACCAAGTACACCGAATCCACCAACCACACCGACGACTCCAAGTACGCCAACAACCCCTTCGAAGCCGAATAAATCTCATACTATTGGAACGCCAGACAAACCCGAACCAACTGGTAACAAAGAGCGGCCAAAGTCTCCTAAGATCGTTAAGAAGCAGACTCAAACAGTCAACCGCATCTTCACCAAACCGCGTTCCAGCGCATCGAGCACCGGTGTTCCAACGATTTCCAAGACGGGGAAACTCCCACAGACAAACATCAATCGCCGCCAAAGTATGATCATGTCCGCAATTGGGGCTTTATTGCTTGGTAGTTTAGGCCTTGGTGCCATCACTAAACGGCGTCACGATGCCAATTAACTCAAACAAACATATGAAAACGGTCTAATCAACTGAATTTCGTGACCCGATAAATGAGCCGGGCACCCACTCCAAACTCGAAGTAGGCGCCCGGCTCATTTTGTATCTTAAATCTTGGTACGATTGATTAAACTAAATACTGCAAATCACTACTAATCGACGGATAAGCAAAGATCATTTGCTGCAACTGGTCATTAGTCAGGTTCAAGTTTAAAATCAAATTGAAAACGTTCAAAAGATGTTCACTGATTGATGACACCATACTGAATCCAACAATCCGCTTGGTTTGTTTTTCCCGAATCACAAGTACCCGAGCGGCGTTTTCCTTTATCCGATTGTAGGTATACCAGTGGGTCAGATCCAGTGAGCTAATTGCGTACCGATCCGGTTCAGAAGTTGCCTGCTGCTCATTAACGCCGACCACGCCAATCTCCGTTGCCCCAAACAAAATTTCTGGAATTACCGGATAATGAATCGGGCTTGTCGTTTGACCACTCAACAGTTGGGCCACGTATCGGCCCTCAAATGACGCAACCGGGGTCAACTTTGGCGCTGATTTGGCGACGACATCCCCAATGGCGTAGATATTGTCATTCGTCGTTTTCAAATGATCATCCACCGTAATGCCCTTTGGGGTTACATTAACCCCACCGTTTTCCAGCCGCAGCTTCGAAATGTTGGCATCCCGACCAACCGCTGCTACCACATAATCGGTTTCAAATTCGCCAGTGTGCGTCGTTACCTGATACCCGTCAGCTAATTGAGTGACTGCCTCGACCTCGTCATTAAAATCAAAGTGAATGCCTTCATCAGTCATCTGCTTGACCAACAGTTCAACAAACTTTTTCGGATACTGTTTCAATGGCTGATCATTATGGTGAATCACTCGCACATCGGCACCGGCCTTATTGGCAATGTTGGCCAACTCCATGGCAACCGGCCCGGCGCCAACAAATGTAATCTGTTTCGGTAATTCATCCAGATCCAAAAAGTCATTGCTGGTCTTCAAAAATTCTTTTCCAGGAATATCCATTAACCGTGGTTTGCGCCCTGTGGCAATGATAAACGTATCAGCGCTAACCACTTGATCGCCCACCTGAATCTGGTGGTCATCAATGAATGCGGCATCCCCATGGTACGTGTCGATGCCACCATTTTCCAATCCACGTTGCGTGCCGCCAGGGATCTGACTGGTATACCCGCGCTTAAAGGTCATTAACTGCGGCCAGTCAATCGTTGGCACGGATTTCAAGCCGTTGCCCTGCATCCGGGCCACCCGGTCCTGAGCTTCAACCGCTGAATACAGCATTTTTTTCGGATCACAGCCCCGGTTCGGACAGGTGCCGCCGAACAAATCATTTTCAATGACCAAGACTGACTTTGATTTCGCCAGTCCAAATGCGGCGGCAGTCCCCGCTGGGCCAGCGCCAAAAACAATGACATCGTAATGATCTTTCATTAATTTTCACTCCTTATCCAATTCTGTTCATCTTCACAACTGAGCTATCCCTTTAATTGTAGCGCACTTAGTTGATTAAGAACCCAAGAGACATTGATCAACACACACAACTTATCGCCCCCAAATTCACTCAAAATTCGCGGGCCAGTTTTAATCAGTCTTGATTTAACCACCATTATCCAATACCATATTTAGTAACGGCTAATAATATAACATGGCTAAGGAGCCCGATCATGGAAAAGAAATCACTTATACTCGGGTGCAGCGCGGCACTTGGATCAGAAGCGCTATATGGATTGAGTTACATTTTCACGAAAACCGCGACGAATGACGCCACGCCACTCGCACTTTTAGGCTGGCGATTCTTAATTGCGTTTCTTGTCATGAGCGCCTTAATTTTGACGAAAGTCATTCACGTGAACTTTTCCGGCAAAAAACTGATGCCGGTCCTCCTCATTAGTTTGTTTGACCCGGTCCTTTACTTTATTGGCGAAACATTCGGTATTAGCCACACATCCGCTTCAGAAAGCGGCGTGTTCTTGGCCTGCATTCCGGTTGCCGCCCTAATCGCTTCCACGGTCATGCTGCACAAACGTCCAAGTCGCCAGCAGGTCATTGCCTAATTGGGGTTCTGATCACCGTCTTGGCTTCAAACGCGACAACCAGTTTATCAATTATCGGATATTTGTTTTTACTGTTAGGGGTCTGTTCGTACGCCCTCTATACAGTATTCGTTGAGAAAGCCGTGGACTTTACGGGCATCGAGGCCACCTACATGATGTTAATCGCTGGCGCCCTGGTGTTTGTCACCCTTGCTTTAACTGAAGAAAAACTGAATCACAACTTAACCTCGCTCATCACTTTACCAATGACCGACACCGCCTTCTTAACGGCCGTTTTATATCAGGCAATTGGCAGCTCGGTCCTTGCACTATTTGTATCAAATTATGCCATCGCCAAAGTCGGCGTCAACCGCGCCGCGTCCTTCATCGGAATTTCCACCGTCGTGTCAATTATTGCCGGGGTGCTCTTCTTGGGGGAACACTTTGGTGGCTATCAAATTATTGGGGCCGTCATCATTATTACCGGCGTTTACTTAGCAAACATGATCATTAAAATTTAAGCCTTAAACCGAGGTACTAAAAAATCCTATGGGGTAGTCACCACCACAGGATTGATCTATGAATTAAATTTTCTGTTGGATATCATCAATCGTCACAATCAAAATTCGTGACAGCCACGGGAACTGTTTCTTCTTAGCGTCGAATGCGGCGCCAGAATCGGCGAATTCGCCGGTTCCATGAATGTGGAAACCAGCTCCAGGGCCGACCGTTCCTTCAACGTCCTTACTGCCGACGGTGATGGTGACGTGATTATCCATTTCGAAGTCATCTTCGATACTGTGCATGCCAGCCGCTGGAATAATCAGTTGCTTGTTCTTCTCGTCAACGGTCACATACGACATCCACGTGTTCACAACTGAAGCGGGGTTCGCGTTAATTGTCACAATCGTAACGGGTCCCTCATGCTTCATAACATCCAAAAACTTTTGATCCATTTAATCTCATCCTTTCGTCAGTTCATACCAATCAAGCAATCAAATTGGCCTCAATTCATTTCCAAATCATATTGTACACCCAAATATTGCAACTTTTCTTGCATTTTTTGAAATACAAGGCTATACTCACAACATAATATTTAAAGTCGAGTTACATCAAGTAGGTCCTTATCTGGGTGTCAGGAAGTTGGCGGTTGCTGCGAGCCAATCAGGGTAAGGGTGCCGAAATACCGTAATATCACGACAATGGTTAATAACTAGAATCCATTATCTTCTAGTGAGCGGTGTCTTTTTGTGAAGGCACAAGTTGGGTGGTACCACGGTATAAATCGTCCCTATTGCATTATATGCGATAGGGGCGATTTTTTGTTATCTAAGAGAGGAATGTTGAACATGAATGAAACAACCAACGGCGGGTTAGCCCGATATTGATCAACCGGCATCAAACACAACGGTCGAACAATTTTAAACGAAGAAGAGGTTGAACAATATGATAAAAGGTAAATTAAATTTAGGTGAATCAGCAATTGTTTTAATTATTATTCTGGCAATTATGGGCTTTGGCGTGATCGGCTTCGGTCTCTCCCCTCAAGTCCCCGTTCTCTTAGCCATTACGGTTGCCATCTTTTGGGCCAAACTGCGGGGCTTTACTTGGGACGCCATTAACACCGGCATCAAAGACGGCATTGATAAGGGGATCATCCCCATCGTGATTTTCATTTTAATCGGGGCGATGATCAGTACCTGGATCGCCGCCGGCACCATTCCAACGTTAATGGTCATTGGCTTTAAGGCCATTAGCGCCCAGTGGTTCTTACCAACCGTCTTTCTGGTTTGTTCACTGGTTGGTGCGGCTGTCGGCAGCTGCTTCACGGTGGTTTCAACGGTTGGAATTGCCTTCTTTGGTATCGGGGTTACGATGAACTTCAATCCCGCACTGGTAGCCGGTGCCATCATTGCTGGCGGAACGTTTGGTGATAAGTGTTCGCCACTGTCAGAAACCAACAACTTGGCTGCTGCCGTGGTTGACACCGATTTATTTGACCACATGAAGACAATCTTATGGTCAACCTTACCAGCTGCCACGATCGCAACCATTGCATTTGGCGCCCTCGGAATGGGCCACAACCACGCCGACATGGCCAAAATCAACACCACGGTTGCTGCTCTGACCAACGACTTTCATATTTCAATCATTGCGTTAATTCCAATTGCCTTGGTCTTCATCTGCGCGGCGTTTAAAATGGCCGCCATTCCAACCATGTTGCTCAACATTTTCGTTTCTGCGGGCATGATGTTCATGAATACGCCGAACCTTAACATGACCAAGGCCGCCACCATTATCACTAACGGCTTCGTTGCCAAAACGTCCAACTCAGAAGTGAACCTGTTGCTTTCCCGGGGCGGGATCGTCAGTATGATGCCCACGGTGGCCCTGATCGTCTTAACCCTGTCACTCGGGGGATTGCTGGTACACTTCGGCTTGATTAAGGCCGTTATGACGCCAATTGCCACGAAATTAACCAGCCCAGCTAAATTAATTACTGCTGCGCTGTGCGCCTGCATCGGCGTCAACATCTTCGTTGGCGAACAGTTCTTATCAATTATCCTGCCAGGCCGCGCGTTCAAACAAACCTTCAACAATGGCGGCTTAGCATCCCGGGCCCTCGGACGGGTGCTTGAAGACGGCGGAACGGTCCTGAACTACTTGGTTCCATGGGGCGTTGGTGGTGTCTTCATCGCCAATACGCTGGGGGTACCAACTCTGCAGTACCTGCCATTTGTCTTCTTCAGCCTTTTGTGCCCGGTATTCTCACTGTTAAGCGGCTTTACCGGTATCGGTTTGAAGCGGTTGGCACCTGAAGATGATGATACTGATGGAACAGCACCGGCACAAAATTAATTTCTTCATTTCTTACGATCGTCCAAAATCAAACAGTCAGTATATCTAATTTAAAACAAACCGAGCGAGGCCGGAACAAAACCAAAAATTTTGCTCCGGCTTCTTTTTTTTCGAATATTACGGCATCCTGCCAGTTTCTCAATCGCAATTATCGAATTGGCTCCTAACCCTTTATGAATTTGCCAGCTTGCGGTATGCTTGCTTCCAGAGTCTTATCACAACGAAAGGATCTTATATATGGCTGCAACCCAATCTCAACAGCGCACTCAGCGTGATATTTCACAAGCGATGCTGACCCTTCTCAAAACAAAGCGATTTGACGATATTACCATTGCTGACATTTGTCACGAAGCGCTCATCCACCGAAGCACTTTCTACCGATATTTCCGTGACAAGGTCGATCTTGCCAATACCATCATTCGAAATTTATCCGAAGAATTGGCGGGAACCAACTCAAGCGAAGCCGTTATTTTAACTCAGGTGACGCACTTCATCACGGATAATCTGGATCTCATCCGTCATTTGATTCCAGAAAATCAGAGTAAGTTTTACGATGAATTTCGCCAAATTTTGGAAAATTTACTCAACGAACGGGCTAAAACCGCCGCCTATGAAAATGACCCAACTGTCAAACTCATCCATCAGTCCCCGTCGCCCACACTCATGACAAGCTTTTTAGCAAACACCTTAATGGGATTTCTCGAAGAACAGATCCAAAGTCCCACCGTTGACGCTCAGGAACTGGAATCATTTCTAACGGATATCATCAACAAACTGAACGGCGCCATCTAATAAAGCCGCTACCCGGCAATCCTTTACGGATTTTCCGGTTGGCGGCTTTATCGTTCATTTAATCAATCATTAATCCTCATTTTCATCCACTTCGGTTGATTTAACCGTCTTTTCTTTTGGTTTCCGTTTTCGCAGGAGATAAATGACTGCCGGCAGGATCGTCAATGCACTGATCAAGGAATAGCCAGTGTCCAGTACGGTAATCAGCCCAAAGGACTTCAGAACCGGGAAACTCGAGAACATAATCGCTGAAAAACCGCCCATCACGGTCAAACCCGAAACTGTAATTGCTTGGCCGACTGATGCAGTTGCCGACACGATGGCGTCGCGAGTGCTAACGCCACGCATCTGTTCCTCTCGGTATCGTTCAAGAATCAAAATTGTAAACTCGGTCCCAATCCCAAGGACTAAGGAACTCAACGCGATTGTCACCGGATTATAGGAGATCCCAAGTAGTTTCAGCGTCAGCGGTGACAGCCCCAATACCAAAAGAATTGGAATCACCGGGTAAAGGGCCAACCGCCAATTGCGATAGATCGCGAAGAGCACGATAAAGATAATCGCTAAGCCGGCAATAATAATGAGTTCGTGATTAGCCGACATATTCCGAATGCCGAGCAGCATCATAACTTGAGCCCCGGCCGGCGATATTTTCAGGCCATGATGTTTGCCACCAATATCATCGTTAATTTTGTTCATCAGCTTCAGTTCATCCTTTGATGATAATCCAGACCTAACTTTAAACTGAATGGTTGCCGCATGATGATTGCCACTAATCAGCGTTTGTTTCATCGAGCTGGGGAGATTATCGATGCCGGTATTTAGTTGTGTCTGGGAATCATTGAGAGAACCGGCAGATTGTTTGTACGCCACCGGCAAACTCGTAACCGAAGTCACGTCCGCATATTTATCATCCACTCGTTTACCTAGTTGATCAATGGTTTTCAGGTGATCCTGATCACGAATATCTTGATTTTGACCCTCCACCAAATAGGTCAGGTAGGTCGTTGACCCAATTTGTTTTTGAAGGTACTTTGTATTTTTAAGGGCCGTCATATTTTGGGGAATCATTTTAGTAAAATTGGTTTCGATATTAATGGATTTTTCAACCGAGAAGCCCAATCCCGCCAAAATGACGCCAATCGTCACAATGACGCCGGCATGGCGCGTCACCCACTCGGCGTAGTGACTGAGAAATAGCGATAGCCGGGATGGCTGAGCCAATTTCTTCGGTGCCAGCTTGGCCCCCGTTTTCTTCTTATCAAGCAATGACAGCGTGCTGAACATCAAGCTAAATTCAACCACATAACTGCAGGCCACGCCAATTGCCAGGGTTAACCCGAATTGTTGCATCAATGGGGCCTTTGATAAATACATCGTTAAGAAGCTAAAGACCATAACGATCAGTGAGACGCCAACCGCGGGGCCCATATTTGAAATTGCCACGGAAATTGCGCGCCGCGGATCCTGGCTCTTCCTGATTTCCTCTTCATAACGATTCTGAAATTGAACCCCAAAGTCGGTCCCAAGGCCAATAATGATTGGCAGAGTGGCCATCGTTGCCAACGTCAACGGAATATTTAACCATCCCATCAACCCAAACGTCCATACCAGACATGCCAGAACAAAGATCAGTGGCAAGAGACGCTTTCTGACCGGAAAAATCAAAGACAGAATGACGATCATCAACACAACGGCCAGGGCAAGCATGACAGCCATGCTGGTAATCACTTTTGCTCGGACCTGCCCCATGATTGCCGGTTGGCCGCCAAGTCGGGTCTTGATATTGCCACCAAAATCGGTCTGGTGAATCACTTCCTCAGCGTCATGATTAATTTGAACCGCGGTGTTCATGTCGGATGACTTCTGATTCGTGTTAATGATGATGAGCATCCGCTTGGCATCTTTAGGCAACAGCTGCTTCATGGCACTCGGGACGTGGCCATTGTCGCTTAAGAAAATATCTCGCAGGAGCTTTGTGGACATGTTCTGAACCTTTGGCAGCATCGGAACAACCGTGGCTGCCAACGTAGACTGTTGCTGACGATTTAACAGCGTCATCGTATACGACTGTAATTTGGCCCGCTGCTGGTTGCTCAACGCTTTTTGCAGCATTGCCTGTTGTTGTTGCTTTGAGAGGCGCTTTTGTGATTGAGCCGCTGCCATCTGTTTCTTCTGGGCTGGCGTCAATTGCTTGAGCAAAAAATCCTGAACTTTCTTTTGCTGGGAAGTGGTTAATGACTGCTGCATCTTGGACTGGATGGTTTGCTTTTGAGCAGACGTTAACTCAGCCATCAAGTCCTTCTGTAATTTCGCGTCATTAAAGTTTAATTGAGCAGCCGATTGACTTGTCCCGGCATGCTTCAGCTCATCGTTCAGACTGCTGACAACGTCAGTCGTGTTACGGATATTGTCGACTTGACTGATTTTTTTATCGAAAGTTGCAACTTTCTGCATCGTTTCGTGAGATAGCAAATCGGACTGAGACCCATTCAGCAGCAAATAAAGTGAATCACCACCAAATTTTTTCTGGTAGGTCTGAGAATCCTTGTAAGTCTGCGAACTTGGGCTGACAAAGACCTCATTACCCATTTTCATCTGGATTTTTGGGAGACCGAACGCCAGACCAATCGTTAAAATTAAGATCACGCTGATCCAAATTTTACTGTGCCGATGGATGTTTGATCCAACCGCATCAAATACTTGTTTCACTTCAATCACTCCTCTTTTTGTCTCTGAATGAACATTCTAAAGGGTTTCATTCAGAATCAAAGGAGTAAACCGGCTCATCTGTTGATCAATGAGACACTTTTCTCAAAATGTTCAATTATGGTCACGGTTACATCAACAATCCATCAATCGCCGCCAATTTCTCGGCTCATGAGAGACACAAAAAAACATGATTTCAATATCCGCGATCAGGATATTCGAATCATGTCCTTGTATTTGACAGCTGATCAGTTACGGGACCCACCGCATATTAAATCTGAAACCACTTCCAATTAGTCGCCGCCCTGCGCAACCACGGTATAGAACGGCTTGCCGCCAACCGTGTAGATGCTGGATGCGGCATAATCATTGCCATAGGCCGTGTCTTCATACCCAACCGGTGTGTGGTTATTATGAACCGTCAAGCGATACTTGTAGGCACCGGATGTGCGGACCTTCTTTTGGGTAACCCCAGCCAGTTTCTTGCTGGAATAGAGGTAGACGTTGGCGCCCTTCGTCAGCGCCTTATTAATCTTGACCGCACTGTTTGGCTTAGTCGCATATGGGATGGTGAGCATTTTCCCAGAACTATCCGGATCAGGGTCTGGATAGCGGTAACCATGGTACTGGTAGTATTCCAGCCACCCGTCAGACGTAATCTTCAGCGCGTTACTCTTTCGAGTTGGCAGCGCGGAAATTGCTTTGAGACCCCCAGTTAGCAAGGTCCCGTTTCCAAGCGGTAAAGCATACGCTGGGCGTTTAACTCTGGTGAGCCTGGAAGTCGGCAATTTAAAATCAAATTTGATCCGGCCGGTTCCGTAAACCGCCTTGGTTGCCGTTTTACGTTTTAAATGATAACTAAGATCGGCCGAAAAATCACCGGCTCCCACCACATGCTTGCTATTCCAGTCCTGATAGAGGCTGAAAATTACCGTTCCCTTTGGCAACGCGAGCTTTTTAACGATTGTCCGTGAATCGGACTTGGCCGAATAATAAATCTTAACGGTCGTCTTCTTGTTCAGACGATAAAAATGGTTCCTAAATATGTTGCTATCGCTGGCATCCTTGTAAAAATCTCGAGATAATCGCCGATACGTTGTCTTTGCTTGGCCAGTTTGATTACCGAGACCAACCATTCCCACCAATAAACCTAGCGCTAACGCCATTATGATGTGTTTTTTCATTTTAAAAACTCCTTAATCATCGAAAATCCTAAAGGGCCGCAATCGAATAGTACGCCTGACCGCCAAACGTGTACAGGCTTGCGTACACGCGGAAATTAACGGTTGGGTTAATTCTGGAATACGGCGTGTGGAGATTATTGATCGTCAAACGATAACGATAGTTCCCCGTTTTATGGATGTGCTTATCATTGACGCCCTTCAGATTTGATTTGAAGTACAGATACGTCTTGGCACCCTTCTTGAGGGTCTTTTGAATTTTGACGTACGAAGTTGGCTTCTGGCGGTAATCAAACGTCACCGCCTTCTTTTCCTCGGTGAAGGTCACTGGATGATAGCGATAGTATTCAACGTATCCGTCAGTCGTGATCTTTACCAGATTACTATGATACTGATCATCGCCAAACGCCTTCAAACCGCCGGTATAAAAGTAGTTGGTTTGATTTGGAAATAGGTATGCCGGCCGTTTAATCCGGGTCAATCCGGATTTGTTAAACGTAAACATGGCTGGGAGAAACCCCGTTCCATACGCCCCCTTTGCGTAGGTGTGGCGCTTGACGTAATAGCTTAAGTCTGGCGTGTCGTTCATCAGTGGATTATCGTAGACGCTGCCATCGGTGACCACGGTGCCCTTCGGCAAAGTGATTCGCCGAATGACCTGCCCCTCGCCGGCCGCACCGCTGAATCGCAGTTTGGTCTTTTTTGCCCGGTTCAGCCGGTAGTACTTCGACGCCCTTGACTCGCTCAGTGCGTTAACGGTGGTCGCCGTTTCCCGAACTGGTTTCGTCCCGGCAGCTGCCGACACGCTCATGGCCGTGACAAAAAGGCCAACCAGCATGCTCAACAAAACAGTTCCTAATAGATTGTGACGCATGTTCAATTCCCCTTTCAAGTTCACCATTCATCTTATCATACCCCGCTAAAAACCTTAATAATGGTGTTTGCGGTGTAGATGCAGATATTTCGCCAGAAAATAGGCGGCGTCACAGTACCAAGTTTCAAGTTGCTTCATCATTTAATCAATCCTCCAACACAAACATGACCCGCTTCAATTCTCCTAATGCGTCGGCGGCGTTTTGCCACTGGAAATCGTATCCTAACGATAAATTTTGATAATAGATCCCGTGATTCGTTAATTTCATCGGCATGTGGGAATGGCCGCTCAATGCAATTGTGACGTGATTGTCTTCAAACAACTCCCGATAACGCTCACTTCCCAGTTGATAGAGGAAGCGATCGTACAATGGGATCGGCATCTGGCGGGCTAGGCGCTTGGTTGGCAGCATGTGGCTGGCAACCAATAGTTTCCGGGAGCCAAAAACCATGCCGTTGATTTGGTGCTGCCACTCAAAAATCTGCCGGGTTACCCAATCGCGATCACGACGGGCGTCAATCTGATTGCCATTAATATACAGCTGGTCAGGCCAAACGTGTTTGGCGATGACGTTATTGGCGTAGCGGGAAAGCTTGCGCTCATCATAGTGCTTGGCAAAGGTATAATCGTACCAGCCGTTGATCCCAGTAATCATCCAGTGATTTGTCACAATTGGATGACGGGTCAGTGCGGTTGGCAGACGATCCAGTTCTCGATAGGCGTGCCGTGACGCCCGTTGAATATCAGTGATCGATTTTTCACGAGGGGCGCTGACGTACAGATCATGATTGCCAATCAGCGTCCAAAATGGAACTGGCAGTTGATTTTGAAGTTGCTCATAAAACGCCAAATTCCGATCCAATCCATTGGCTGAATCCCCCATGATGACCAGTTGATCCAACCGCATGTCGTGAACCAGCTGGGTCAAAACCGTCACAAAATCATACCGCCGGTTAAAGTCAATGTGGAGGTCCGATACAAATCCAATCCGCATCTTGTCGCCCACTTCCTCTTCAAATCATTTCGGCCATCAATATTTCGCGGTCCTAAGCTCGCGTTCAATATTTTCTAAATCGGCTAAGGTGCCAATTGTACATTCGTTAATCTGCGCGTTGTTCTTAATCCGGTTCATGAGCGTTAACAGGTCTCCGGGAATCTCCCAGACCTTTTGCGAGCGATCAGCACTCACAATCACGGCCCCATTTCGTAAATGGACACGGTAGGTATCCTGATGTTGTTTGGTCGCTACTTGGTTATAGTCTTCAAACGCCGAATTAAGCTGGCTTAATAATTCCAAATTGTCCATCAATGAAATCAACCTCTTTCTACCTTCTATTATAGAAGAAACGATTCACTGGTGGTAACTAACTGGCGACTTTGGAAAATTCTTAACCGCTCACGATCCCCAAAAAGAGCTGCCATGCACTCACATCAAATGTGAAGCTCACAGCAGCTCAACGATAGCATTATTTTGTTGCATCAAAGTGACGCTCTCAATTACCCGGTTACCGATTCCCGGACCCGGATTGATTTGACAAATTCTATGACCAGCACCACCCCAAGAATCATCGCGACCATCAGGAACAACTGGGATTCATCACGACCAGGATTCAGGGCCTTATCAATATAGGGGCATAAGAAATTAGCCAAGTTCGACCCAATTAACAGCAGCGTCGACCCATCGTTAGAACGCGCCGGCGGCACAATTGACAGTGCCCGCGAGAAAATAAGCGGGACGTAGAGCCCAAAGCTTCCCCCAACGATAAATGTTCCAACCAGTACCGCTGATAAATGACCGCCGAACCCAATTGTTAAGAAGGCGGCGACCATCAGTAGAATCACAACGGCCATCATATAGTTGCCGAGCAGTTTCAGCACCTTTCCGTAGGCCGCGCCGCCGATAATCGTCCCAATTGACATCACCACAATTGCCATCGAGCCCACGGCTGGCGTGCTTAAATGCTGATCGACAATCAACGACGGCACTTTTACGTTAATCGTCATGTAGGCCACCATTAAGCAGAAGAGAATGCCGAAATAGTAGCCAAACGCCCATTTGGCGGACTTGGCCATTTTGACATCCAAATGGGCCGGGGATGCTTGAGATTTCTGAGGTGCGTAGTTAACGTTTGGAACGTAGCGCCAATTTAAGAACAGAATCGGCACGCTGATCAAATAGATCGCAAAAGCCAGCCGCCAGTTGAAAATCGCCAGCAATCCGCTGACCAACAGCGCCCCAACCGTCGCCCCAATGCCCTGAAACGTGTTCTGATAGCCCAGGAGTTTTTCCCGAATCTGGCCCTGGTACAGGTAATCAATGAGGCTAACCGCCAGCGAATTAAATAGGCCAATTCCAGCGCCAAGAAGCGCTCTGGCAACCAGCAGCATGCCAATCGTTGGCGAAACTAACGATAAAATTGTGGATAATAAGACCAGCGTGAGGCCGGCGATAATCACCTTTTTGGTGCCGGTTTTCTTGATTAGAAAATTGCTGATAATAATAAAGATTGCCATCGTCATTGAAGGCATCGTCACGGTCAGTTCAACCGTTGCTTGTGAAGCTTGGGTAAATTCTCTGCCAATTTCGGAGATTGTCCCAGCTGTCGCTCCGGTTGCCATCGTTAATAATGATAACGATAGGATTGAGAGGGCCGGAAGTTTGGCGATCTTAGTCATTGCGTTATGTCCTTCCAAATCAGTCTTGTTCGGCACCGAAATTGTTTTCAATTCCAACCAGTATAAATGTTACTAGAGAATGTCGCACTTTCAAGACTTTTAGTAAAACATCTGAGATTAAGATACCTAAGTTCTAATCATTTGTCAGCACTAGCCGCTCAAACTTCATATTATTATCAGAGGCACCTTTCATGTCAGCGCTCTATTGCAAATATACATTTTACTAAAATAAAAACGCCACTCTGCCAACCAGTAGTTAACTGATCGGTGAAGTGGTGTTCTGAACCCAGAACAAAGGCTATCATAGCCATCTATTGTTTGTTTTTCCAACTTATCCATCGGCTCAATCGTCGTCTCGATGCGCACCCACGTGAAGTCACGCGCTTCTTCAGCATCCCCAGTGGCAATGGTCGTTTGATGATAGCGTGATGCCTTTGTCGGTTTCCTTTAGTGAACAAACAAATTGATGATCACAATGGCAACCGGACCCACCATCGTGAATAGCCACTGATTAGACATTAGGCGCTTTGGGCTCATGACTCTTAGATTCAGTGGTAAGTTTGCGATCCACCGATTCATTAATTGTGTCGGCAATTCGTGATGGAACCGGAATGAATGGATCGACATGGGTGTTGTTCAAATGAATATTACTGTAGAGGCTTCGATACTCACTGGGTGATAGCCCCGTTTCTCGCTTAAACCGGCGCATAAACATCTTCGGATTCGTAAAGTACGAACTGTAGGCAATTTCCTTAATTGACATTTCGGTTCGTACCAGCAGCGTTGTCGCCACATCAATCCGTTGCTTATTAATGTATTGAAGCACCGTCATACCAGTTTGCCGCTTAAAAATTCTGGTCAAATAGTCGCGGTTAAGGTTCACACAGTTGGCAACTTCTTCAACGTTTAAGGTGTTGGCCATGTGTGATCGAATCCACTCTTTGATGTAGTCAATTTTGGCAGCGTCACCATCCGGATTATGTTGATTGACGTATGAATCAAATAGCTCGATCAGCAAGGCCGACGTTAAAAAGTCGCGTTTTTCCATGTAGGTAATTTTCTTTTTGGCTGCCAAAATCTTGTGAATCGTCACCACCGCATCATCATAATCGGGTAAGTCGAACATGATCGGCAGCGTCACATCATCGTGCTTACCAGCCGTATTCATTTTTAACCGGCTAATTACCTCGCTCTCCTCAGCATCAAAAGTGGTGACTTTTTCTTGTGGGAAAAAGTGCAGCCAGTAAAAGTCGGCGCCCGAAGCATTTTCCCGATAGCCAAAGTAGTGGGTAAATGGCGGGACAATCAACACCTGATTTTGTCGCAGCTCAAATTGCTGAGTTCCGACTTGAATGTAGATCGGTCCCCGATTACAAAAGATAATTTCATAATCCCCCTTGTGGTAAAGGGAGCGGTGCTTCCATGATTCTGAAACTTGGAATTCCCCGCCCATATAATACAGGACAGGCTTTTTAAGCGTGAACGAAAAGAATTTCATAAGTTAGTCTCCCATTCTGAAACACCAAATGTCGCAAATGAATACCATTTGTCATAAATATGGTACAAGCCGTCAGCCACTCATTTATAATAAGTCGTGTTTTGGTACCATTGGTAATATTATAGACCTTTTTTTCACAAATGTAAGCGGTTAGCATATTAAATGTAAACGTTATCAATCCGCATTGAAACGGATTTACGCTAACATTTTATGTTCCGATTTTAACCATAAGGAGACGTAAACAATGGAAAGTTCAGAAAAAAACGCCGCAACAGCCGCAAAATCAACGACTCATGCTTCTGTTAAACTGCCGGTGTCAGAAAAAATTGGCTATTCCTTTACCGACATGGCTGGGAATTTGCTGTACGTTACGATTACAAGTTACATTCTTTATTTTTACACCGATGTCTTTCAAATCTCGGTTGCTGGGGCTGGGTTAATTCTCTTAATTGCCCGGGTAGTCGATGCAATTAGTGCCCCAGTCTGGGGATCAATCGTTGATCATACCCACACTAAATGGGGACAAAGTCGCCCGTTCTTCCTTTGGTTGGCGATTCCATTCGCACTGGCGACCTTCTTAGCATTCACGGCGCCAAACCTCCACGGAAATGCGAAGTTAATCTACGCCGGCGTCACCTACATCTTGGCTGCCGGAATCATTTACACCGGGATTCAAACACCGATTACTGCCATTCTTCCAAGTTTAACTTCTGATCCAACCGAACGGATTTCTGCCAACACTTGGCGGATGGCCGGCGGATCAATTGGGGCCTTCATCACCAGTAGTTTTGCCCTACCGCTGGTTGCCTTCTTCGGGAAGGGAAATGACAAAGTCGGCTTCATGTGGGTCACCGCAATCTTTGGTGTCATTGGCGTCATCATGTTGTTCTATGCATTCTCCCACTTAAAGGAACGAACCGTTGCCGTTACGAAATCAATTCCGTTTAAAGATAGCTTAAAAGCAACCGTTGGCAACAAACCTTGGTTCATTCTGGTCATTTCATTTGTGATCTACTGGATTGCCCAGTCAGATCGAAATGGAATTGCCGTTTACTACGCCAAGTATAATCTTGGTAATGAACAGTTAACTTCCATTTTTAACGGGGTCGGAATTCTAGGCCTCTTCGCAACAATTTGTATCCCATTCATCGTAAAAGTCACTAACAAAACGGCAACCATGTTAATCGGCCTGGCTGTCGGTGCCTTTGGTCAAATGATGGTTGCCTTCGTTGGTAACAACTTTGCCTTAGTCATCACCGCATGGATTATCGGAACCCTTGGGGCTTCAGTTGCTTGTGCGATGCCATTTGCCATGTTAGCCGATACCGTTGACTTCGGTGAGTGGAAGACGGGCATTCGGGCTTCTGGCTTCCTGACCGCCGTTGGATCAGCATTCTGTATCCAATTAGGATCTGGATTGGGGAGCTTTATTCCATCCAAGATCATGGCCGCTGCCGGATTCATCGCCAACAAGTCACAAAGTGCTGCCTCCCTGGCATCAATTCACTTCTGCTTCGTTTGGCTACCGGTGATCATCTACGCGATTGTCGCTGCGATCATGTTGCTGTACTTCAAATACGAACGAAACGAACCAGTTGTTAAAGCAGATCTTGACAAACGCCACGCGCAACAAGCTGCCGCAGCTGCTCAGGAAAACTAATAATTGCTCGCTAAATAACACTGAAAGGTTGAGATAAATGGATGTCGCGGAAAAAATAAATTTACAAAACGTTGCCGTCACTTCAGATTTTTGGAATCGCTATCGAGAACTCGTTGTGAAGGAGGTTTTGCCTTATCAATGGAAAGTCATGAACGATGAAGCCAACATCTCAATTGCCGAGGATCCCCAAAACAATGGCCGGGACCAAAACAGCCACGCAATTGCCAATTTAAAAATTGCCGCTGGTCAAATGACCGGTCACCATTACGGATTCCCATTTCAAGATACTGATGTCTATAAGTGGTTGGAAGCGGCTGCCTACTCCTTTGGCTATCATCCCAATCCGGACCTCAAGAAAATCACCGACAATCTGATTGATTTGATTGCCGATGCCCAGGATGATGACGGCTATCTGTCAACATTCTTCCAAATTGATGCCCCGGAACGGAAATTCAAACGCCTCCAGCAATCCCATGAATTGTACACGATGGGCCACTATATCGAAGCGGGAGTTGCCTACTATCAGGCCACTGGAAATCAAAAGGCGCTGTCAATTGCCACAAGAATGGCTGACTGCATTGATAACCACTTCGGCCTTGACGACGGTAAAATTCCCGGCTATGACGGCCATCCAGAAATTGAACTGGCGCTGTCCCGTTTATATGAACAAACCGGAACCAAGAAGTATCTTGATTTGGCGCACTATTTCTTAAACCAACGGGGCCAAGATCCTGACTTCTTTACCAAGCAGGATAAGGCCGACGGTTGGGACAATGAAATCCTGCCGGGAATGCGTGACCTGCCCAAGACTTACTACCAAGCTGCGGAACCCATCGTTGATCAGAAAACCGCTGATGGCCACGCGGTCCGAGTCGTCTACCTCTGCACCGGAATGGCCTACGTCGCTAGATTTACCGGCGACAAAGGGTTGCTCGAAGCCTGCCACCGCTTCTGGAATGACATTGTTCACCGGAGAATGTATATCACCGGCAATATCGGTTCAACGACGACTGGCGAAGCGTTCACCTACGATTATGATTTACCAAATGACACGATGTACGGGGAAACCTGTGCGTCAGTCGGAATGTCATTTTTTGCCCGTCAAATGTTAAACATCGAAGCCAAGGGTGAATATGGTGATATCCTTGAGAAGGAGCTGTTTAATGGTGCCCTCAGTGGGATGGCACTAGACGGAAAGCACTTTTTCTACGTCAACCCTCTTGAAGCGGATCCCGTTGCCAGCAAAGGCAATCCGGGTAATTCACACGTTCTGACCCACCGGGCTGACTGGTTTGGCTGTGCCTGCTGCCCGGCAAACTTGGCGCGTTTAATCACGTCAGTTGATCAGTACCTTTACACGGTTAACGGCAACACCATCTTATCGCACCAATTTATTTCAAATGACGCCACCTTTAACGACGGCATTGAGATTCATCAGACTAACCACTTCCCTTGGAGCGGTGATATCCACTACCAGATTTCAAACCCGAACCATGGTACTTTCAAACTTGGCATCCGGATTCCAAGTTGGTCTACTAAATATGACTTGAAGATTGGCGGGGTTACCAAGTCATTACCCGTTCAAGAAGGTTTCATTTATTTGGATGTGGCTGCCAAATCACTGACCATCGATCTTCAATTAGATATGAGTACGAAAATGATGCGGGCAAGCAATCGGGTTGAATCCGACTTCGGCAAGATCGCGGTCCAACGCGGCCCGATTATCTACGCTGCCGAACAGGCTGATAATCAAGCGCCCCTGTGGCTGTATCACGTGAATAGTGAAGCCAAAACCAGTTATCATTACGATGACAAGCTCTTAAATGGCGTTGGCGTCATCAAAGTTGCCGCCAACCGGGAACAGATCGATCCAGATGGCATATCGCTCTATCAACCGGCTCAGCCAGCCACCGATACTCCGGTTGACATGACCTTAATTCCATACTACGCATGGGCTAACCGGGAAAATGGGCAAATGCGCGTTTGGCTGAATTCCTAAACCTGACCGCTGCTTTAATTAACAAACACTAGAGAATTGAATAGAGAACTGAATGGAGGATTGATCATCATCAAATCAACGTTGTCTGTTGACCTTAACAATCAAATTTCAAAAATCGACCCCAGAATTTGGGGATCCTTTACGGAACACCTCGGCCGTTGCGTTTATGAAGGCATTTACCAGCCAGATCATCCAACCGCTGACGAAGACGGCTTTCGCAAGGACGTGATCGACGCCGTTAAGAAGTTGAAAGTACCATTGATTCGCTATCCCGGCGGCAACTTCGTGTCCGGTTACAACTGGGAGGACGGCATCGGGCCAAAGGATCAGCGGCCCAAACGCCTGGATTTAGCATGGCGCAGCTTGGAAACCAATCAGTTTGGTCTTCATGAATTTATGAAATGGTGCACCAAGGTGGACGCAAAGCCTGATATGGCGGTTAACTTGGGAACCCGTGGCGTTGATGAGGCCCGCAATCTCGTTGAATACTGCAACTTCCCCAAGGGAACCTACTGGAGTGATCTTCGGCGCAAAAACGGGGCTGAAAAACCTTTCAACATCAAAGTTTGGTCCGTCGGTAACGAAATGGACGGTGACTGGCAAGTTGGCCATAAGACCGCCCATGAATACGGCCGCCTGGTCCATGAAACGGCGAAAGCCATGCGCTTAGTCGATCCATCCGTGGAGCTGGTTGCGTGCGGAAGTTCCAATCATCAAAACACAACGTTTGGCAGCTGGGAAGAGACCGTCCTCGATAACGCCTTTGATGACGTTGATTACCTGTCACTGCACCAATACTACGACAACTTTGACGATAATTTATCTGAGTTCCTAGGCAAGTCGGTTGACTTCGATCGCTTCATCACGGGCGTGGTGGCAATTTGTGATTCGGTGGCCGCCCGCAAACGCAGTACCAAGCAGATCAACCTGGCCTTTGACGAATGGAACGTCTGGTATCACTCAATGGGCGATGATAAAAAGCAAAAGCCTTGGACCCAAGCCCCGCACTTGTTGGAAGACCATTACAACTTTGAAGATGCCTTACTCGTTGGCAGTCTTGCGATTACGTTGTTAAAGCACGCTGACCGGGTTAAAATCGGCTGCTTGGCGCAATTAATCAACGTTATCGCGCCAATTATGACCAACACCACCGGCGATCCCTCGGTTTGGTACCAAACCATCTTCTACCCATTCATGCAGGTTTCCAACTTCGGTCAGGGAATCGCTCTCAAACCGGACACCGACGTGCCAACTTACAAGGCCAAGGATTACGAAGTGCCATATACGGATTCAATTGCCACTTACAATCCGGAAACCCATGAAACGGTCGTCTTCATCGTCAATAAGTCAACCGATAAGGTGCCCTTCACCCTAAACCTTTCGAACGCCAAATTTGATCATGTCGTCGACGCCACCCAATTTGCCGGCTATGACATCCATCAAACCAACGAAGATCAGTCGATGGGCTTAGAGCCGCTAAAGCAAGTAACCGTTGAAGAGAATCAGGCTAAAGCTGAGTTAGCGCCCCTTTCTTGGAATATGATTCGGATTTCAACGGAAGTATAGCGAAAACTTTTAAAAATTATTCTCAAATCGCCCCATCGTTTCCCATCAATTTCTTAAAGAGTTGACAGGAAATGATGGGGCGATTTGGTATACTGAACTTGATCAATAAGTTGCACCCACTTTTAGGAGCTGAACGCTGTGCTTCCTACTTTGAAGCACTTCCGGAAACGGCTTCATCGATGCCGATGAAAGCCAATTCCGACAAATGATGCTTGTTTCACAGACAAAATTAGAGGAGAATCCCATGAAAATTATCGAAACCAGACAACGCTCACCATTATTAATCGCCCAACTAACAGACCTATGGGAAAAATCCGTTCGGGCAACCCACCTCTTTTTATCGGCCACGGAGATCCAAAAAATAAAGACCTATATCAAGCCAGCTTTAAATGAAATCCCCCACCTGATCATTGCCGAAAATGAGCAAAACATCCCGGTTGCTTTCATGGGCATCGCCGAACACATGATTGAAATGCTGTTTGTCACACCGGAACAACGCGGCCATGGATTGGGGAGACGGTTGATTCAATATGGGATTGCCAATTACGCGATCGAAGAAGTCGCTGTTAACGAACAAAATCCTCAAGCAAAGGGATTCTATGAGCGGATGGGGTTTGAAGTTTATAAAAGAACGGACCATGATGAACAAGGCAATCCGTACCCAATTTTATACATGAAGTTACAGAATTAGAAATCGAATCCTAATTATGAATCCTCATTGATCCAGCATTGGACCAAAAAAACGCCGATAATCCTAGTAAAAACAGGATATATCGACATTTTTTAACTAACGAGCTGAAACTTGAAAGCTAATAATCACGCCAAA
>NZ_AZFZ01000027.1 GCF_001435895.1 Lentilactobacillus parafarraginis DSM 18390 = JCM 14109
TATTTGGAGGACTTTGTCTTCAGTCTGAGAGGATGCCCGTTGGACATCCTCTTTTTGGTGACATGAATGATTAGTTAAGATTTATCTTTTCCCCGATTTGGATCAGAAATTTTAATAAAGGGAATCTTTGGCCCCTTATACGGGGTCTCCTGTTCAGTGTGCCCCATTCGCCGCTTCCGGGCATTTTCTTCGATTTGTTGGGGGGTTGTTAAATGCATCTGCTCCCAACTTCGAAGAATTCTGTCCATATACTTGAGATTATAAACCTGACTTAAAACGGCTTCTTTCAGTGCAAGCTCAATAATTTTGGGCGAATAGTGATCTAAATCAATCCACTGACTAATTGATTCCATTTCAAGCGGAGATAAGGTGCGGCCAAATTCTTTTTCAATACTTTCAAAAACGGATTGACGTTGTTGTTCAGTCACAGCTGGCGTGGGTGCCGGTTGAGATGTATCGGCTTGTTTTTCTTGATGCTCATTCAATAATGCCAATTTTTCATACATCGGCGTAAAGTCGTAGGCATCTACCGGTTGGTGATTAATCTCAACTTTGGTAATCTTTGCTAATTTTTTTTGGATCATTTGATGAAACAATTCAAATAGTTCCTGTTGACTATACCCGGTTAATTCCTGAAGCTTCGTGATTTCTGGCATCGGAACAACCAAGGTGGCATGACGCTTGATGAGAACATACAGCAGTAACTCTTCGTTCGACAGGCCAATTTTGCGATAGTTTTTCAACAAAAAATTGGATAGAACTGTTTCACCAGACTGAAACAAATCACGTGCGAATTGATCCAATCAACTCACCTCTGGATTCTATTAATCTATGGATAAATTCGGTTTAATAAACGTGGGAATGGAATTGCCTCGCGAACATGATCCTCACCAGTAATCCAAGTGAGCGCCCGTTCAAGGCCCATTCCAAACCCGGCATGAGGAACGCTGCCGTACTTGCGAAGATCCAAATACCAACCATACTCTTTGAGATCCAACCCGGTTTTAACAACTTGGTCATAAAGGTAGTCGTAATCCACGGCACGTTCGGAGCCACCAATAATTTCACCGTAGCCTTCGGGTGCCAAAAGATCAGCACAAATAACCACGTCATCACGGGTTGGATGAGGTTTCATATAAAATGGCTTAATTGATTTTGGATAATTCAGGACGAATACGGGCTTATCAAAGTGATCAGCCAAGAACGTTTCCTCTGGTGATCCAAAGTCAACGCCCCATTCCAGATCAAAATCATTTTTCTTTAGTAAGTCAATCGCTTCATCATAACTGATTCGTGGATAAGGGAGCACCGTATACTTCTTTAAGGTATCAATATCACGGTCCAACGTTTTCAGCTCGATCTTACAGTTGTCAATGACGCTTTGAACCAGATAGGCGACGTAACGTTCTTGAATATCCAAGCTTTCTTCTTGGTGCATGAAGGCCATTTCCGGCTCGATCTGCCAAAATTCCATTAAATGGCGACGAGTCTTTGATTTTTCAGCCCGGAAAGTTGGCCCAAACGAAAAGACCTTGCCAAAGGCTTCGGCCCCGGCCTCCTCATATAACTGGCCACTTTGAGACAGATAAGCGTCACGATCGAAATAAGTGGTATGAAACAACTCAGTCGTTCCTTCCGGAGCACTTCCTGTCAAAATTGGCGCGTCAAGCTTAATGAACCCCTCTTTGTTAAAGAATTCATAGGATGCCCGAATCACTTCATTGCGGATTCGCATAATTGCGTTGGGCCGACTTGAGCGTAACCAGAGGTGCCGATGATCCATCAAAAAATCAATCCCATGCTCTTTCGGGGTAATTGGGTAGTCATGGGATTCCCCGACAACTTCAATCGAGTCAATTTCAATTTCATAGCCAAAATGGGATCGACTGTCTTCATGGACAATCCCGGTTACCCACATACTGGTTTCTTGTTTAACTTCTTTAGCCAATTCAAAAGTTTCTGGGGAAACGTTGTTTTTTACAACGACTCCCTGAAAAAAGGCGGTTCCATCGCGTAATTGTAAAAATGCAATTTTCCCGCTGGAGCGCTTGTTGGTTAACCAAACACCAATCTTGACCTTTTCATTGACGTACTTTGGTGCGTCAATCATACTAATTTGTTTCAATCCCAATTCCTCCCGATACCTGTTTATCAACATATTGTGTCATGAATGTATTAATCCGTGAAATGGCCGTCTTTAGGTCTTCCAAGCCAGTCGCGTAACTTAACCGGAGATACCCCGGCAAGCCAAAGGCCGCCCCATCGACAACGGCAACGTGCGCTTCGTTTAGTAGTAGGGTCACTAATTCTAACGACGTGTCCACGCCAACAATGGTCATGGCCTTCTCGACATTTGGAAAGAGGTAAAACGCCCCCTGCGGCTTTTGTTCGATATGAAATCCGGGAACGGCCTGCAGTAACGGATAAATGGTATTTAACCGCGTCTCAAATGCCTGCCGCATCTGTTCCACATTAGTCTGATCACATTTAAAGGCGGCAATCGCAGCATATTGGCTGACCGTTGCCGGATTTCCGGTTGAGTGTGAAAGAATTGCGTTTACCTTACTAATAATTTGGGGTGCAGCGGCAACGTAGCCAATCCGCCAGCCAGTCATCGAATAGGCTTTCGAGACGCCATTGACCAGAATTGTCGATTCAGCAATTTCATCGCCACACTGGATCAATGACGCAAATTTTTGCCCATTATAAATGAGCTTGCCGTAGATGTCATCAGATATAATCAGCAGACCGTGGTCAACGGCCCACCGGCCAATTGCCTGGAGCTCATCCTTCGAGTAAACCGTCCCGGTTGGATTAGCCGGCGAATTTAAAATGAGCAGCGTGGTCTTGGTCGTCAATGCCTCGTTCAATGAATCAATTGTAATTTTGAAGTGATCGTTAGTAGCAACCAAGACTGGTTTGCCACCAGCTAATTCAACCTGTTGGCTGTAACTAACCCAGCTTGGTTGGGGTAATAAGACTTCATCATCCTGATCAACCAGCGCCTGCATCAGCACATAAAGCGCCATTTTCGCGCCATTCGCCACACTGATTTGCTGAGGCTGATACGAAACGCCATAGTCCATCCGGATTCGATTGGCAATGGCCGTCTTTAATTCGGGCAACCCGCTGGCTGGCGTATAGAAACTAGTTTTCCCATGCTGGATCGCATCGATTGCGGCATCGGTGATTACTTTTGGCGTTGTAAAATCGGGCTCCCCGATGCCTAAATTAATCACGTCAATACCGTTTCTAATCATTTGCTTAGCCTTGTTAGAAACGCCGACCGTAGCGGAAGGCTTAACATTCATTGCACGATTTGAAAATTTCATGACATTTTTCCCTTCATAAACTGGATTTAAATATTCTCAATCAACTTTTTGATGGCACCGTTCTTGAAACTCAGCGTCGCAAAGCACAGATTATCGTGCCCGTTGATATAGCTGACCGTCCAATAGGGCTTATGATTAATCATTGTCAGGCCAACATTATTAATTTTTTTGGGCCGCTTTTCTTGCGAAATTAATTGTCGTGCCCGGTTCGCGGTGATCCCTGAGTGTTGATCAAGAACCGTTACCGCGCCACCCTTTTTGGCAACAATGACGTAGACTGCCCGGTTTTTATTCGTCTTCCCGGCGACCGAATAGTAGGTCCGATCGAGATTTGACGAATAAAACGTCGCCGTTGATTTCAAATCAGCATACTTTGTTGCAATTTGAATGGTTTGTCTCCGAGCGGTGGCCATTGGTTTTTGCGCCTCATGAAAAATAATGAAAGTTGTGAATCCCAAAATCAATATGATCAAAAGAACGACCCAGCGGATTTTAACTTTGGATTCGTGTTTGATTCGACGTTCCCGTTGCATGATAGCGTCCTTTCCAAATGACATTTTGAGTTAGGTTGCCATAAATCAAACAACCACCATATTTTTGCACATATTGATATTATACCAAAAAAACGGTCAGTTCAGGACGGCTTTAATGGTGACTTTCAAAAAATTTAACCATGTCGATCACACATTCATCAAGCGTGCCCTGCTTAACGGGGATTTC
The DNA here is from genome assembly GCF_001435895.1 of Lentilactobacillus parafarraginis DSM 18390 = JCM 14109. Taxonomy (GTDB): domain Bacteria; phylum Bacillota; class Bacilli; order Lactobacillales; family Lactobacillaceae; genus Lentilactobacillus; species Lentilactobacillus parafarraginis. The sequence goes on from NZ_AZFZ01000027.1 coordinate 4,053, forward strand.
ATTTTTTAAATTCGTCAAAATTGTCTGGCCATAACGTTTGGTTACAAGTCGCGGATCCAACACGAAGATCGTCCCAAAGTCCCCTTTGGTTCTTAACAAACGTCCCATCCCCTGCCGCAGTCGAAGCGTTGCTTTTGGCAGCGTCAAACTGTAAAATGGGTTTTTCTTTTTCGCCCGTTCGATCGAGGACAGTGCATGGTTATATGGATCTTCCGGCGTGTCGAATGGCAGTTGGGCAATCACCAAATTTTCCAATAGTTTAGTGGGAAAGTCAACGCCTTCCCAGAAAGTATTGGCCCCCATTAAAATTGCCGGTTCACTGTGGATAAACTGCCTGCTTAATCGCTGGGCGGTTCCGTTAACCCCCTGGGCAAGCACTTGGTGTGAGGATGTAAACCCACTTTCGGCTAAATACTGATGAACCCGTTCGATGGCGGCTAACGAATTGAATAAAACCAAGGTCTGTCGCGGGCCATTGGCGTAAATTCGCATGATCGCATCCGCAATAAATTTAAGCTGGTCATTTGAATTCGCCGCAAATTCCTGATCGTTCTTGACAAGGTAGATTCGCGCCTGATTTTCGGGATCAAAATCACTCTGCAGGCGCCGAACCGAGGCAGCTTTCCGATCAATCCCCAGTAAATTGAAAATAAATTGGGATTTTCGGGATGAAAAAATCGTCGCCCCAGTAAATGTCGGTGGTTCAAACGACGCGTAAATTCGCTCGTTGAGAAATTCGGTTGTTTTTAAAATTCCCTGGTTAATCCGGAAACTATTGATGTCCTTAACGTGGTTGACGGTCACCCAGACAACGTTTTGATCGAGCGTTTCTGGATCCAGATCAACCATGGCAATCAGTTTGCCGAGTTGATTTGAGAAGTGGTTGAAGTCCTCATAAAGATCATAAATTTCTGAGTAGTCATGAGCTGTAAAGGCACTGGCGTTCTGATTAATCTCGCTGTTAAGCCGGATCAGCAGGTTTTCAATATCAAAATTCCGTCGTTTTAACGCTTCTTTAAGTGATCCGTTATCGACAATTACCTGTTTTAATTCCGACAGCGGTATTAACCGAACGAAAAAATCAGCATTTTTATGAAGTGATTTTGTGGTCACTAACTGTGAAAACAAGTTGTGAGTCAGTTGTTTCATCTCATCCTTGAGGTGATCCAGCGCATCGGTCAGCTGATCAGCGATTTTATCCAGAATGACATTTTGGGCAAATACATCCCGAACGCTGCCGGGATTGCCTCCCTGAATATCGCCCCGCACCCGGTTTGCTGCAGAAATAACCGCCAGCGGATTAAGTTGCTTTTGATGATTACGAATCGCATTCTCAGCAAATTGTTGAGTTTCATCAATTAACAAATACGGTTTTTCGCTAAAATCACGGAAAAATCGCCAATTTTTCAGCAAGTAACTGTGATTAACAATAATAAAATCAGCGTGCTGCGCTTTTTTTAGGTTGTAACGCAGGAAATCATCTTCATAGAACGGTTCGGAAGGGTCAAGCCACTTCACGCCGGGGTGCTGAATTTTCCATACAAAAGGTGTCTGCTCAACATTTAGATGGAGCTCATCCAGATCACCGGTAGTCGTCATTGTGAGCCAGACGAGAATTTGGGCCTTAATAAACGCCGTTTGGACTGAATTATCAGCCACAAACAGTAGGTGGCGGAATTTATTTAGGTCGATATAGTGGCTGGCACCCTTTAAAATGACGCTCTTAACATTAAACGGTAAGCTTTGATTTAATAACGGCAGCGTTTGGTTTTGCAGCTGAAACTGCAGGTATGTGGTCGCGGTGCTGATGACAACTGGTTTTTGGGTGCTCGTCAGATAGCTGAACGGCAGACAATACCCCAGGCTTTTGCCAATCCCCGTCGGTGCTTCAATCACCATCGGTTTGGCCGGATGGTGCCCTTGAGCCGCATAGTTATTGTAAATCATATTCATCATTTTATTTTGTTCAATCCGCGATTCCAAATCTTTGGGAAGGATCCGCTGTTTGGCAATCCGCGTTTTTGGGTATTTAAAGTCTCCCGCCGTTTGGTCGGGCGTCGAAGTCGGCAGCGGCCGGCGGCGAATGACCAAGCCCCACGATAATTTAAGCTGATCGGCAAGTTGTTCTGAATGGGGTTTTGACCGATTTTCGTCGTCAACCTCCGTAAAGACGTTCATTGTGTCTTGAGGCAGAGAAGGATTAACCGCGATAATTTGGCTCAGGGTTTTTCGTGGCAGCTGCCGCACTTGCCGCAGCAAAATTAACAGAAGCTTAGCCGTTGCCAGGGCGTCACTATCGGCGGTGTGGGGATGCTTGTGAACAATATTAAAGTAAGCACTGAGATCCTGAAGACGGTAACTGGCAAGTGTCGGCAGTAGAATCTGGCTCAGCGTGACCGTGTCAATCGCGTCAATTGAAAGTTCGGGGTACCCGACCCGTTGAAATTCCTGATTGAGAAACGGAAAGTCAAAGTTAACGTTATGGGCGACAAAGACCGTTCCGCTCAACAGCTGGTATAACTTCGCCGAAATTTGGTCAAAAGTTGGCGCCTTCTTCAATCTCTGGGGGGTAATCCCAGTTAACTGGATAATCCGTTTTGGTACCTCCCGTTGCGGGTTAACGTCGGTGACGTAGGTGTTGACAACTCGATTGTCGGCGACGATTGCACAGCTAAATTGAATTATTCGATTGTTGTCAGCCATGTCAGTACCGGTAGTTTCAATATCGACGACTGCAAAAGTTGTTTTTGAATTCATAATTGTTTCACCAAAATCGCTTCGTTTTTCTAAAAATTGTTTAATTGATACACTATCTCCTATATTACTACACCCAAGATGTGTTAGGCTACCAAAAATCAACGTTCATCTTATGCATTGGTATCCGTGACAAACGGGCGAATTTTTTAGGAAACTTTAAAAAAACTGATAAGAATTCTTTCTCCCCGTAAATTATGATAAAATTGGACTGTTTGAAAGTGAGCGGATAAAGATTGAAAGAAAAAGCAATCGCAACAAGTTATGCAAAAATTATTTGGTTTGGCGAACACAGCGTCGTTTATGGGCAGCCCGCAATTGCGCTGCCCCTCTACAATGTGGACGTCCAAACGCGTTTAACAACTTCAACAACTGGTCAGACAATTGATTGCCGTTATTTTGACGGTCCAATTAACGAAATGGCCGATAATTTAAAGGGAATTCGCCTGCTAATTACTAAATTACTCGCGGTTTTTCATGCCCAAGACCTCAACTTTCATTTAAAAATTACCAGCAAAGTTCCCGCTGAACGGGGAATGGGGTCTTCGGCTGCAACGGCCGTGGCAATCGTCCGGGTGTTTTTTAATTTATTTGAAACACCCCTTACCCGTGCCCGGCTACTCAGTTTAGCAAACATTGAGGAACAGATTACCCACGGCAACCCCAGCGGATTAGACACGGCAACGGCAAGTTCGGATGCCCCCATCTGGTTCATTCGAAATCAGGTCAACGAGCAGATTGATTTTAACCTGTCAACGCCAACCCTGGTCATTGCTGATAGCGGTATTAAGGGCAAGACCAGCGAGGCTGTTTCACTGGTTCGCACAAATCTAACCGATATGCCGGAAGATGCCCGGCCATTAATTGATCAACTGGGACAAATTGCCAAGTCTGCACGAAACGCATTGGCAACCTCAGACGAGGTGCTATTGGGTCAGTTGATGAATCAGTCGCAAACTAATCTGGCTAAATTAGGTGTCAGCACGGCAACTTTAGATCGCTTCTGTGCCATTGCTAGTCAGAACGGCGCTTTGGGTGCCAAACTCACCGGCAGCGGCCTTGGCGGCTGTATGATTTCAATTGCTAAAAATCAGGTAGACGCCCAAAGGATTGCAACGGCGCTAAGAACCGCCGGCGCCACCCAAACATGGATTCAATCCTTTGCAAACTATGACTACTCGACTGGAGAAACTCATGACAACCTTGTCAAATAACGCGGTCACCGCACGAGCGCATACAAATATCGCCCTGGTTAAGTACTGGGGTAAAAAAGACGAAAATTTGATTATTCCCTATACCGGGAGCCTCTCATTGACCTTGGATTACTTTTATACAGACACTCAGGTTGCTTTTGATGCAAATTTAACCACCGACGATGTTCAAATTGATGGCCAGCCGGCATCTGCGAAAACAACTGCTCGGGTCAGTCGATTTCTAGATATCGTTCGTCAGCGTTCTGGCATTACGCAATCAGCAGCTGTTCGGTCAACAAACCACGTGCCAACTGCGGCGGGCCTGGCCTCCTCCGCGTCGGCATTCGCAGCGCTGGCGGCCGCTTCAAGCCGGGCGGCCGGAATGGATCTATCGTTAACTGATCTTTCCCGCCTGGCTCGCAGAGGTTCAGGATCGGCATGCCGATCAATTTTTGGCGGTTTTGCTGAATGGCAACCGGGGACCGATGATACCAATTCTTACGCCATTCCCATTAAAAGTCACGGATTAGCTGATCTGCGGGTCATCGCCCTCACAACCGCAAAGGGACCAAAGGCCATTTCCAGTCGGCAAGGCATGCGCCTGTCCGTCACCACATCACCCTATTATCCGGCCTGGATCCAGACAGCTCAGGCTGATTTGGTGGCTTTAAAGGCTGCCTTAGCCGCCGCCGATTTTAGCGCGATTGGCAAAATTAGCGAATTAAACGCGATGCGCATGCACGCACTCACTCTCAGTGCCGATCCGGATTTTACGTATTTCAATGGGCAAACATTGACTATTATTGACTTGGTGAAAAGTCTCCGGCACAGCGGCGTTGAATGCTATTACACCATCGATGCGGGACCAAATGTCAAGGTCCTTTGTCAAAGCGAAACAACCGAGAAGATTGTGACAACCTTCTCGAAAGTATTGGGTGATGAAAATGTTATCGTCACAAAACCCGGACCGGGCGTTCAATACTTATAATTTTGAAAGGAAATGATCATTTGATAACCGCTAAGGCGCCAGGAAAACTATATATTGCGGGGGAATACGCCGTTGTCGAAACCGGCTACCCGTCAATCATCGTTGCACTGGATCAATTTGTGACGGTCGAAATTTCTCGGAGCAAATCATTTGGAAGCATTGTTTCAAAACAGTACCGTGAAGATTCCGTTTATTGGCGGCGTCAGGGGGATCAAATGATCCTTGATAATCGTGACAATACATTTAACTACATCATCTCTGCCATTCATTTGACTGAAGAATATGCCCAGATTCTTGGACGCTCAATGGACGTTTATGATCTGCGGGTTAATAGTGACTTAGACAGTCCAAACGGGAAAAAATACGGGCTGGGTTCGTCGGCAGCTGTGACCGTGGCAACTGTTAAAGCGCTATGCGAGTTCTATCAAATTCCGTTAACTAAGAGTAAACTTTTCAAATTATCCGCAATCGCCCACTTAGACGTTCAAGGAAATGGGTCATTGGGCGACATTGCCGCCAGCGTTTACGGCGGCTGGATTGCTTATCAATCATTTGATCGCGGGTGGCTGATGGCAGCCCGAATGAATCAGCCCCTCTCTGACTTAGTTGACCAGCCGTGGCCGGATCTGAAAATTACGCAGTTAACCCCTCCGGCCAATCTCCAACTCATTATTGGCTGGACCGGATCGCCGGCTTCTACCTCACACTTGGTTGATAAGGTGGCAATTGCAAAAAGCCGCGAGAAAGAAACCTACGAGCGCTTCCTGGCCGACAGTAAAAAGTGTTTAAACACCTTGATTGATGGTTTTAAGCAGGGCAGCTTAGAAGCGATTCAGAATGGCATCCAGCGTAATCGGGAAATTCTCAACCACCTTGCTAATTTCAGTAAGGTTCAAATTGAGACCCCCACCCTTAAAAAAATGTGTGACATTGCCGTTCAACACGCGGCGGCCGCAAAATCTTCCGGTGCGGGGGGCGGCGACTGTGGGATCGTCGTCATCGATAAGGCTCGCGATATCTCTGAAATGATTGATCGTTGGCAAGAAAATGGCATTACCCGCCTTTCGCTTCGCGTTCACCCCGTTATCGATCTCGATAAGGAGATTTAACGAATGATTTCAAAACATTCCCATCGAAAAGATGAACATGTCTCACTAGCTGAAAAATTTTATTCCCCCCACCATACTTTTGAAGATATTAAATTTGTTCACCAAAGTCTGCCAAAGTATTCATTGGCTGACATTGATTTATCGGCCACTATCGGACCGCTTAAGTTAGCGGTTCCCTTTTACATTGAAGCGATTTCTGGCGGGAGTCCCCGAACAAAAGATATCAACGCTCAATTGGCGACAATTGCCCAGGCAACGGGTTTGGCCATGGCTGTGGGGTCTCAAAGCGTCGCGCTTAGTGACCCAGACTTGGCGGATACGTTTAAAATCGTCCGCAAAAATAATCCCGCTGGCTTGATATTTGCCAACATTGGTGGCAATCATTCTGTCGAAGATGCCAAACAGGCCGTTGAAATGATTGATGCCGACGCTTTGGAGATTCACGTTAACGTTGCCCAGGAACTAATCATGCCCGAGGGTGATCGTCAATTTCAATTTCAGAAAAATATTCAGGAAATCGTCAATGCCCTGACCGTCCCAGTAATCGTTAAGGAAGTCGGCTTTGGGATGAGCCGGGAAACCATTGCTGAATTACTAAAGTTAGGGGTCCGCTACGTGAACGTGAGCGGCCACGGTGGGACGAACTTTGCGACAATCGAAAATTTTCGCCGCCCGGATAAGTCAATGACCTACCTGGCTGATTGGGGGTTGTCAACGCCAGAATCCTTGCTGGAGAGCCGGTCCTATCAAAATCAATTAACCGTTCTTGCATCCGGTGGCGTTCAAACACCACTGGATATTGCAAAATGTCTGGCACTTGGCAGCTCAGCCGTTGGGATCGCCGGGCAATTTCTCCACATGGTCATTCATGAGGATACGCCTGCAATAATTGACAAGATTAATGGCTGGAAACAAGGACTCAAGGCCATCATGATGATGACTAACAGCAAAACCGTTTCTGCATTGCAAGATGCGGCCCTCGTCCTTAGTCCAGAGCTCATCTCATATCAACACCAACGCAACTTGGAAACGAATTAAATACTTAAATCCACGCCCAAAAAATTCAAAAAAGGGTTCCTTCAGGTTAACTGCACTGTTAACCTGAAGGAACCCTTTTTACTGAGTTAAAACTCAAAAATTACAGCTGTTTGACCAATTAAACAATCATCAGGTTTTATCCTGATACTTATCCTGCCACATCCCTTTACGCTTGAAACCGCAATCCTTTCGGAAAGAAATTCTTCGCAATTCCGTTGACAACCTTGGAAAATCCAACTGACTGACCATCACAAACAAGCAGATACCAGCCCTTTTCAAGCGACGGTGCCACGGGGAACGTATCACCATGGACGTATTTGCGCCAATCATCGAAATTGATCGTAATTTTGCGAGTTGCCTGATCTGGACGCATGGCCAGTGCTAAAGCGTAACTTGGTTCAAATCGATTTTTTTTGAAGACCCCTAGTTGAAGGCCTTCACGAACAATTTTAATATTCGAAAGATCGGGAGTCTCTTCCGGAACGGATGACAGAATGTCCCGAAACACCCGGAGGTTGCCAAACGATTGGTCAGTAAAATGTTGCGTGGCAAATGTCTGCCATAACGCCCGTTGTTCACGATTAAGAGAAGTTGAATTTGATCGCTTCGTGCGCTTTTTAGCCGTTGGCACCGTTGGTCGATCAATCGAAGTCGCAACGGTGGGCTTCTTTAATTTTGCAATAAAGTGACCTTCACCGTCAAAATGATGGGGAAAAATCCGGACACATTTTTCTAAATCCGAATTACCATCAGCCCATTGAGGCATTCCATCGTCCATTCCCGGGAATTTCTTAATGGGCAAAATTTCAAAACCAAACTGGGTAACCAGCCAAGCGATAATCTGTTCGTCCTCTTCCGGGGCAAACGTACAGGTTGAATAGATTAACTCGCCGCCCGGTTTCAAATTCTTAACCGCTTCGGTCAAAATTTCTCGCTGCCGGCGAGCACATTCAACCGGATAATCCAACGACCAGTATTTCACGGCGTCGGGATCCTTTCGAAACATCCCCTCACCCGAACAGGGAGCGTCAACCAAAATGCGGTCAAAAAATTCGGGCAGTTGCTGGGCCATGATCGCTGGTGTTGAGTTAGTGACCACCGTGTTAGAAAGTCCGAATCGCTCGACATTCTCAAGGAGGACTTTAGCCCGCTTGGCATCAATTTCATTTGCGATCAGTAGTCCCTGATTATCCATATAGCTGCCGATATGCGTGGTTTTGCCCCCTGGCGCCGCGCACAGATCAAGAACCCGTTCACCCGGTTTCGGGTGGGCCACCTCGCCAACAAACATGGCACTGGGTTCCTGGCTATAGACGGCGCCGCTTTGATGATCAACCGTTTTGCCATTCACTTCGCCGTAATAGCCAAAGCGACAATGTGGCGTCGGTTGGGTTAAATCAACTTCGGTTGGACGATTCTGTTTGAGCGGATTAACGCGGAACCCGTGGTTAACCGGTCGTTCAAAGCTGGTGAGAAATTTTGACCCATCAGCATCGCCAAGCAACTGAGTATACTTTGTTTTAAACGTTTCTGGTAGCTGCATAGAAAATCCTTTCTAAATTGAATTGATCATTAATCTCATTTTTAAGCTGAATAAAGCCCGCTTAGATTGACGAACGGACAGTTTTTCGATAATATGAGTGAATATATGCTGGAAAAGGAGTGAGCGACATTTCAAGAAAACTAATCGCCTTAGATCTGGACGGAACAACCCTCAATGATCATGCACAGATCAGCCCCCGAACGCGGGCGGCAATTTCTGCGGCTGTCAAGGAAGGCTGTATCGTCAGTATCGTCACTGGGCGGCCTAATCGCCTTTCCGAAGACTTGTATGACGACCTAAATTTAAAAACGCCCATGATTAACTTTAATGGTAACTTAGGCATTTTACCACATAACCAATGGGAGCGCGAATACCAGTACACCATTGATAAAACCATCGTCATGGAACTATTGGCCAATTCAAAGAAGCTTGGGCTTAACCTGATTGCCGTTGAGGGGCGGGACCTCTACCTGGCAAACCGGGGAATTACCAGCGGCTTTGGCTTCTTCCCGAGTACCTTGCAGTCCAACCAGGTTTTGAGTCATCAGAGCTTAGTCGACAACCCAATCAGTATTACCGTTCAGGTAGACCAGCCCGGACAGAAAGCAGCCTTAATGGACTACGTTTTGCATCAATTTGGCGATCAGGTCGAAGTCGCTCCTTGGGGCGGTCCGCATCCGATCGTTGAAATCGCAACAAAGGGGATCCATAAATCAACCGGGCTTAAATTTCTTGCCGATTACTATGGCATCCTTCAACAGGACATTATTGCCTTCGGTGATGAAGCCAACGATACCTCGATGATCAAATATGCGGGTACCGGCGTCGCAATGAAGAATGCGATTATCCCAATCAAACAGACTGCCGACGACATCACGGAATTCACCAATGACCAGGATGGCGTTGCCCGTTACTTAGAAGACAAACTTAATTTAGCAGTTGGTTAATCACCAATATCGAGAACAAAACAATCGGCCCGGAAGCCAACCGGTAAAAGTTGGTTTTGGGGCCGATTGTTTTGTTAAAATTTGGTATTAATGAACCGGATGGTACTGAATGGTGGCGTGAACCGCCCGCTGCCAACCGGTGTAAAGATCTTCTCTGGTACTGCTAGTCATTTGCGGCTTAAACTCATCCTGGGTTTTAGCCGTTTTTTTAATGTCATCGATGGATCCCCAGTAACCAACCGCCAAACCAGCCAAATAGGCGGCCCCAAGAGCAGTTGTTTCGGAAATTGCGGCCCGACGAATTGGGGTCCCAAGAATATCAGCCTGAAACTGCATCAAATAGTTGTTATTGGCTGCGCCGCCATCGACGGCAAGTGACTTCAATTCCAAACCAGTCTCAGAAACCATGGTATCAATCACGTCGCGGCTTTGATAAGCCAGCGACTCCAAGGTTGCCCGAACAAATTGATTTTTCGTCGTTCCGCGAGTCAACCCAAAGACCGCCCCGCGAGCTTCTTGGTCCCAGTATGGGGCCCCCAAGCCAGTAAAGGCGGGAACCACATACACGCCGTCGCTGCTTTTCGCGTCGATAGCCATCTGTTCGGATTCGGGAGAACTCGTCACCATTTTCATGCCGTCACGGAGCCACTGGATGGCCGATCCGGCCACAAAAATACTTCCTTCCAAGGCGTAGGTGACCTTGCCATCAATCCCGTAGGCAATGGTCGTCAACAGGCCGCGTTTGGAGAGCGTTGGTTGGTCGCCAGTGTTCATGACGATGAACGCCCCAGTTCCGTAGGTGTTCTTGATGGTCCCCCGCTGATAAGCCATCTGACCGAATAAGGCGGCCTGCTGATCACCGGCAATCCCGGCAATCGGTACCTGCACACCAGAGAATGTGTAGCCCGCGGTATACCCGTATAATTCCGAAGATGAGTGGACTTCGGGCAGCATACTTTTCGGAATGTTAAGAAGCTTGAGGATATCTTGATCCCACTGAAGGGTGTGAATGTTAAATAACATGGTTCGACTAGCATTGGTATAATCCGTCGCGTGAACTTTACCGCCGGTTAATTTCCAAAGCAGCCAGGTGTCAATGGTCCCAAATAATAGGTCCCCATTGTCAGCCTTTTGCCGGGCGCCATCAACGTTATCGAGAATCCATTTAATTTTAGTGGCTGAGAAGTAGGAATCAATAATCAAACCGGTCTTTTCATGAATCAGGTCATCATAGCCACCATTCTTGAGCGCATCAGCCAAATCAGCCGTTTGTTTTGACTGCCAAACAATGGCGTGATAGATTGGTTCGCCAGTATTCTTGTCCCAAATGACCGTGGTTTCCCGTTGATTGGTAATACCAATTCCCTGCACTTTATACGGGGGAATATCGGCGTTAATCAATGCTTCGGAAATCACTGACTGAACCGCGTTCCAAATTTCGTTGGCATCGTGCTCCACCCACCCTGATTTGGGAAAGTATTGATGAAATTCTTTTTGAGCTTTACCAACAATTTCACCGTCACTATTGAAAAGGATTGCCCGGGTGCTGGTGGTACCCTCATCAATTGCCATTATGTATTGTTGATCGTTCATGTAAACGTCTCCATTCCTGTTATTAATGCATTTAATCGCTTTTATCCTATATCAGTATACAATAGAATAATTAAACAGACCACTGAAAATGAGAACCCGTTAGAGAAAGTCAGTGACCCAGAGGCGCCATGGCTTTGTTTAGTGATCCCTTAAATTCTAATTAAGCTTACTTTACCAATCATTGGCGTCGGCCTTTATCGGCAAACACCGAGCAAGAAAAAAGCCGGTTCCTATCTTGGAACCGGCCCTGATTGAGGCACTCAATTACTTTTCGTCACTTTTTAAAACGCCGCCAACACTGTAGCGATTCTTTTGCATTTCATCCAAAATGACGTGAACGTGTTCGGCTGGGGCACCAGTATCCTTAACGACGGCTGCCGTAACATCGGCAACTAACGCCTTTAATTGATCTTGTGAACGGCCGGCAATTAACTGAATATTAACAATTGGCATGTGAATTCCTCCATTTTTTTGATTGGCAAAATTATACCGTAAAACCCCGACCACCGCAATTCAATTTAAGCCAAGCGGGTATTCAGGATCATATTTAATCTAATTGATGATACAATAGCAAAAGTGAAATTTAAATGATTGGAGATATTTCATGATTCCTAAAAAGAACTTTTCAGCTTGTACAAGTATGATTGTCGGCAAAGACGCCTCAATCGACGGGTCGATCATGATTGCCCGCAACGAAGACAGTAAAGCTTCCTGGCCCAAAAACTACGTCATGCATGGCCATCAAGATTTTTCAACTTCCCAAATTTTTAAATCACCAGACAACGATTTCCAACTCCCCCTTCCTCAAACCAAAGCAAAGTATTCCGCGACCCCGGAATGGACCGATAAATTTGGCTTGTTTGAAGAAAACGGATTTAATGAATATGGCGTTGCCATGAGTGCCACTGAGAGCACCTATACCAACGATCTTGTTTTGGGAGCCGACCCGCTCATTAAAAATGGGATTGGTGAGGAAGCAATGATTACCGTTGTCCTTCCCTACGTTAAGACTGCTAGGGAAGCAATCTCGCGGCTAGGCGCCATTATTGAACGATACGGCACCAGTGAGTCCAACGGAATTTTATTTGCTGATCAAAACGAGGCGTGGTATATGGAAACCGCCGGCGGTCATCAATGGGTTGCCCAACGAATTCCCGATGACGGGTACGCTGTGATCGCCAATCAAATGGCCATTCAAACCATTGATTTTGATGACCCCGATCAATTTATGTGGGCTAATGGCATCCGAGAGTTTGTTCAGACCAACCACCTTAACCCGGATAAATCTGGCAGCACCTTCAATTTCCGCCGGATTTTTGGGACTGCTGATCTTTCGGATACCTACTACAACACTCCCCGGGTCTGGTATGGCCTCAAGCTGTTTTCGCCTGAACAGTCATTTAGCCCAACCAGCCAAGAGATGCCCTTTATTAACCGGGCAAACCGAAAGCTCAGTGTCTTGGATGTTCAAGACTTTTTAAGCAGCCATTACCAAGGAACCCCGTATGATCCAATTGGTGAGGGCTCAGAAGCCGACAAACATCACTTTCGACCAATTAGTCTTGCTAAGACTCAAGAGGCCCACATCCTGCAAATACGGCCTTCTATGCCAGTCGATCTTGCCGGTATTCAGTGGTTAGCAATGGGCGTTGCCGCTCAAAGTTCGTTTGTGCCATTCTTTGCCGGGGCTACAGACACCCCAGCGGCCTATCAAAACGCCCACGGCACGTACACGCCGGGCGAAGCTTATTGGACCTACAAACTTGCCGGCGTGCTGGTTGATCCCCACTACATTGAACTCGGCGCCAAGTTAAAAGCCGTGCAAACCGATCTGCGAACGACTTTTCAACAGGCGGTTTCGCATGCCGATCAGGTTGGCCGTCAGTTAAACGGGCCAGAATTAGCGAATTATCTTACCATGGTCAACTTTAACAACGCAAAAACCGGGTTAGATGCCTACCAAAAGCTGATTAGTGAGTTGGTCACCGCGTCAACCGACTTTTCGCCATTGAATTTCAAACAGGACGTTAATTTATAGCCACTAAAAAGTATCTCCTTAACATTCAGAATTACGAATGCCAAGAAGATACTTTTTATTTTGCTCTAAATTTTAATAATGACCTCGGGTAAATGAGCCCCGAGCACCATTGCTGGCCTTCGTTAAAATTGTGGTCAGCAGTTGGCGAGTCGCACCGATGATATGATCAGAAGTCTCATCATTAGCTGCTTGAAGTTTGGCCGTCAGCTGCTGGCCCGTCAATCCGTTAGCCGCGGCGTCGGTTTCAATAATTCGCTGATGCGCATACCCCATCATTCGTTGCTGATAGGCTTCAACATCATCCATGACGGTGTGGAAATGGTCCGCGGAAATTAAGGAAATTAACCGATTGACCCAGTACGCGTTCTGACTGTCCACCAGTTTGGTGGTATTGCGATATGAATCTGGGGCGACATCAACATTGGCATAGAACGGCGTCAGCGTGTTGGCCACGTTTGAAGCAAATGCCAACCATTGAATGGCCGAATATTCAGACGGCACGTTCGGCCGTAACTGAATGATGGAAAGCTCCTGATTACGATTAAAACCAATTGGTCGAAATGGCATCTTTTCGGAATCAGTTCCCGGCGTGAACGGATCATAAGGGGTGTCTTGATAGTGGGAACTCAACACATATTTCAAGTCTTCAATGGTAATTTTTCGATTCGCGTGGGCGATAAATGGCAGATCATTACTCATTGGTGACTTGTCTTCAACCGAATCCGGGTTAAAGTACCGCTGGCCGAACCAGGCCCGGGGGGTATTATAATGCCGGTCCAACTGGGTATTCGAGCCAAAAATGTTCCGAAAATTAAACCCATTTCCCAGATTCAGGTGATGGGCACTTACAAATGCCTTTAAGTCCTTCGAATACATAAAGTGGGCCGGATCATTAAAATCAACTTCCTGAATGCCCGTTTGATTTGGGGCAATCACGTAAGCATCATCGGGAATCCGTTCAGCAACCCAGTGGTGGCCGCCCGCCGTTTCCATGTACCAAATTTCGTTAACGTCCGAAAAAATAATGCCGTTTGATTCGTAGGTGCCATATTTCTCAAGTAACTCACCGACGCGTTTCACACCAGATCTGGCAGAGTCAATATACGGCAACGTAATTGTCAGCAAGTCCTCTTCACCAAAACCATTCTTAACCAGTGGATCGGCTCCTAAAATTCGGGGATTGGTTGTAATCGTTTCGGTGGCACTCATCGCAACATTTTGGGCATTTACGCCGGCTTCACCCCAGATTCCCTGATCATCAGTTGCATCTGGAACCGCCGTGTATCGTTGCGGGTTGTCAGGAAGTTGGTCGTTGAAGCCGCTCAACTTTGCGTGATAGGTTTGGGGTTGATCTTCTGGCTGAACAACCACAAATTTCTTGGGATTAACAGCGGTTCCGGCATCTTCATTTCGAGCAATGATCGTGGAACCATCATAGCTGGCATTTTTACCAACTAAGATGGTCGTGCAGTAACTATGATTCGTTTGGACCATGATACGAGCCTCCTTAAATTTACAACTCAATTTTACATCAAAAGCATCTGTGACACGAACGGCATTTGCCATCCTCGTCACTAAACCAATTAAAAAGCCGGCTCATCAAAATTGATAAGTCCGGCGTGATGAAACAAAATTAACCTTATTTTTGGGCAGGTTCCTCGTAGTCGCCATTTGGACAAACAACTTGGGTACCGCCCTTAACCTTCTTTTCGACTAAGAAGTGCCCATCCTTTGGACAGTTCCGGCCAATCGGCTTATCCCACGAAACAAAGTCGCAATCTGGATAGCGGGAACACCCGTAGAATACCCGATTTTTCTTTGATTTTCGCTCGATTACTTCGCCAATATGACATTTGGGACAGGTAACCCCAATCTTCTTGACGATTGCTTTGGTATTGCGGCAATCTGGGAAACGGGAACAGGCATAAAACTTGCCATAACGGCCCATTTTAATCACCATTGGCGCCCCACAAATATCGCAATTGAATCCGGCAGGTTCATCCTTAATCTGAACCTTTTCCATATTCTCGGTTGCCGATTCCACTTCGTTTGAGAACGGTTTGTAGAAACTGTCAACGAGGCGAATCCAGTTTTCCTTACCCTCTTCAACCTCATCGAGCTTCTCTTCCAAGTTCGCGGTAAAGTCAACGTTGACGATGTCCGGGAAGTACTCGACGATGATCTTGTTGACAATTTCGCCAAGTTCAGTGGGTTCGAAACGCCGGCCAACAAGTTTAACGTAGTACCGTCTTTGGATTGTTTCCAGGGTTGGTGAATACGTTGATGGGCGGCCAACGCCCTTTTCTTCCAAAGCTTTAATTAGGTTGGCTTCACTATACCGTGCGGGTGGCTGGGTAAAGTGTTGATCCGGATTATTGGAGATGAGTTTAACCTTATCTCCTTCGACAAGATCGGGAAGCAAATTATCCTTTTCTTTGCCATCGCCATAAACTTTTAAGAAGCCGTCAAACTTCATCTTTGAACCATTTGCCCGGTAGGTGACATCGTTTTGCTGAATGGTCACTGCCATGGTATCCATCAGGGCCGGGGTCATTTGGCTGGCAACAAACCGTGACCAAATCAGTTGGTACAAGCGGAACTGGTCGCGGGTCAGGTACTGCTTGACACTTTGCGGGGTTCTGTATACAGATGTTGGTCGAATGGCTTCATGGGCGTCCTGAGCGCCTTCTGGGAGCTTTCCCTTAATGGGCTTTGTGGCAGCGTACTCAGCGCCGTACTTTTCATGCAGGAATTTTGATGCTTCATGCTTGGCAATGACGGCAATTCGCGTGGAATCTGTCCGCATATAGGTAATCAGTCCCTGACTGCCCTCTTTGCCAATATTAATGCCTTCATACAATTGTTGAGCGGCCATCATGGTTTTTCTAGTCCGATAATTTAGTTTGCGGTTAGCTTCCTGCTGCATCGTACTGGTTGTAAACGGTGGCTGTGGCTGGCGCTTACGCTCTTTTCGAACCACTTTGGTAATATCAAAGTCAGCCTTTGGGTCAATTTGTTTCAGGATTTCTTGAACAGCCGCATTATTTGGCAGCTCCCTCTTTTTTCCTTTGAGACCGTAGAAACTTGCTTTGAACTTACTTCGGCCCTTCTTGAATTCTGAGTCAATCGACCAGTATTCAACGGGTTTAAAGTTTTCAATTTCATTTTCACGCTGGATGATCAACCAAAGCGCAATTGACTGAACGCGACCGGCACTCAGGCCCTTCTTAACTTTCTGCCAGAGCAGCGGTGAAATGGAATATCCCACCAACCGGTCGAGAATCCGCCGAGCCTGCTGGGCGTCAACCAAGTCCATATCAATGTTGCGCGGATGCTTGAAGGATTCCTTGACGGCGTCTTTGGTAATTTCATGAAAGACAACCCGGTTATCATCCGTTGGGTCAAGATCCAAAATATGGGATAAATGCCAGGCAATTGATTCGCCCTCCCGATCCGGATCGGCTGCCAGATAAACCTTTTTGGCCTTCTTAGCCGCTGATCGGAGTTCCTTAATGGTGTCGCCCTTTCCCCGAATTGAAATGTAATGTGGTTCGTAGTCATTATCAATGTCAACGCCCATCTTACTTTTTGGTAAGTCACGGACATGGCCTTTGCTGGCAACAACCTTGTAGGATGTGCCCAGATACTTTTCAATGGTTCGTGCTTTAGCAGGAGATTCGACGATAACTAAGTTCTTTTTAGGAGAACGCCGTTTACCCTTTGTTTTAGGTTTTGCTTTTGTAGATGTCCCCATTTTTTCTCCCTTCTTTTGATGCTATCTTATAGTAGGAATTTTTTGTTAATTTATTTGTAACAAATCTACCACATCATATGGCAACTCATTTAACGTGTCAACTAATATATTCAGATAGAATATCATTTTGATGCAAAACTGGTTTGGCACCCGCAGCAATTAATTCGTTGGTTCCAACGGACAACTCACTAGTGATTTGCCCTGGTACAGCAAGGACATTGCGGTTATTCTGAAGGGCTAGATTGGCTGTAATTAAACTTCCGGAATGATGCTTTGCCTCGGTCACTAAAATTGTTTCGATCAGGCCGGCAATAATTCGATTTCGCTCGGGAAAATGATTGCGGTATCCCGGTGTGCCATTGGGGTATTCCGTTACCAATAAATGTTCCCGCCCAATTTGGGCCTGCAAGACACTGTTCATCCGGGGATAAACAACGTCCAGCCCGGTTCCGATCACAGCGATTGTCCGCCCTTGATTGGCAATCACACACTGGTGAGACCAAGTGTCCACCCCCATTGCCAGTCCGGAAACCACGGTCATTTGAGTGGAAATTGGGCCAGGAATCAATTTACGCAGAACGTCCATCGAGTAATGGGTGGCATTTCGTGCGCCCACGATCCCCAACAACCGGGTTTTAAGTAGTTTGATGTTGCCACGATAAAATAAGATCAACGGCGGCGTGTAGGCTTCTTTGAGTTGTAGGGGATAATCTTCATCACAAATGCAGAGCCATTTTTCGCCGGCAACAAGCTTGGCAACCAGACGATCATCATTCATTAGTTGGATATATGTTGAAGAAAACAACGTGACGTTCTTACCCCGCACGTTGGCAATTTGAATCAGCTCCTCAAGTGATGGTAAGGTCACGTTAGCTGTGGGATGCTGATTGAGCCACTGGTAAATTTTTGTTTTACCCACAATCCCAATTCCCTGACACAAATGAATCCGCAGTAAAAAATCTCTTAAAAGCATTTTAGGTCCACCCTTTTAAGAGTATTTACGTCAATTAATGACTTTTATCTGCAATAATTTTTAACCGGCGCAAAGGTTTTACGATGAATTGGGGTCGCCCCGTATTTTTTTAATGCTGCTAAGTGCTTGGCCGTCCCATATCCGGCATTATGGGTAAAATCATATTCGGGATATTTTAAGGCAAAGTCATCCATCAAATGGTCCCGATAAACCTTTGCTAAAATACTGGCAGCAGAAACACTGATGCTTTTGGCATCCCCCTTGATGAGCCGGGTTTGATGAATCGGTACGTCAATGTTCATTGCATCGACGATGATCTCCTCCGGCATCGGGGCCAACTCCTGGACGGCCTGCTTCATGGCAACCCGCGTGGCTTCATAAATGTTAATTTGGTCAATTACCCGATTATCGACAACCCCCATCCCAACAGCAATTGCTTCACGTTTAATCTGGGGCGCGAGGGCCTTTCGGATTGACGGCGTTAACTGTTTTGAGTCGTTGACCGCAACTAAATCAAAATCCTGGGGCAGGATGACCGCGCAGGCAACAACCGGTCCAGCTAACGGGCCGCGGCCAACTTCATCGACGCCGGCAACGGTTTGAATCCCTTGACGCCAGAACTGCTGCTCATATTTAAAGCGGCGATGAAACGCGGTGGTGGCCATGGCAAGCTGGTCAATTCGTTTGCTGGTCGCCCGGACAAGTGCTTGAACACCCTTTCTGGGGTCGTTTAAAAAGCGTTGATAAACGGGATCATCACGAGAAGCAACCGCTTTGAGAAGTTGTTTGACCTGGCTAATCGTTTTTTGTGACATTGGGTTGAAGTTCCTCCAAATTGTCCAGCGTAAAACCGCCCAGCTTATTATTCCGAATATCCTGAATAATCCGATTGGATGCCCGTTCATAGTCGTCGCGCATCCCCAGCTTCTTGGTAATAAGCAACAGCAAGTCCACGTCGGAAAGAGCAAAGTCATCATCGTTTAGGCGATACCGCGCCATTAGCTGGTCACGATGACGAGCGCGGAAATGTTTTAATCCAAATAGCGCAATGTCATCACTGGCAAACACGCTGTCTTTAATCGCGCCAGTTAGCGCTAACTTGTTGGCAATTTCCTGGCTGGCAAATTTTGGCCATAAAATCCCCGGGGTATCCAGCAATTCCAATTTCTTACCAGCTTTCAACCACTGCTGCCCCTTCGTCACGCCGGGGCGATTGCCCACCTGAGCCGCGCGCCGGTTAACCAAGCGATTTAAAACGGTTGACTTACCAACGTTGGGGACCCCCACACTCACTGCGCGAATTGGGCGCTTCTTCATGCCCTTTTGCTCCTCACGAGCCAACTTCGGTGCCATGATCGGATTAATCACGCTCAACACATCGTTAATATTAAAGTGATCCTTGGCATCAACGGCAATGGCCGGTTGCCCACGATCTTTAAAGTAGGCGAGCCAGCGCTGGGTTGCTTCTCGGTCAGCCAGGTCTTTCTTAGTTAAAATAAACAGATGGGGCTTTTCCCCGGTAATCCGGGCAACTTCCGGATTTTGTGATGTAAGTGGAATCCGGGCATCAATTACTTCGAACACAATATCAACCAGGGAGACGTTTTCTTCAAACTGCCGGATTGCCTTGGCCATGTGCCCAGGAAACCACTGAATTGTAACTGCCATATTGTTGGCCCCTTTCATGTGTTAAAAGCAATTATTCGCTTTCTTGATACTGTTTCCAAACTTCATCAAAGATCGTCATGCTTGGTAAGTATTCGGCATTTTCTTCAAGGTACTTTGAAATCGATTCAAAATCTTCCAGCTGCTTGGGAAATGACTGGTCGTAAAAGGCATTGTTGGCAAATTCAGCAATTGGGTCACTGCTGCCAGGATTTCGCTTGGTCATCAAGTATTGATAAAAAGTTTTGAGCATCTTAATCACCCGCTTTACTTTGGCTGGGCAGCAAAATTTGGAAGACAAACTTACCTTGACCATTCAAATCAATGGTCTTTGCCCGGTAATTTACGCCGTGCTGCCCGTTCATATGAACAATATCCAATTGAATGACTTTCTTTTCCGGATCCAGCTTAACCCATTTCGGAAGCTTGTATGCCCGGCGAATGTTAGCCAGTACAAAACTAATTGGAACCGGAAATTTCCCCAGCGCCATTTTGGTGGCATGAAGTTCCACGTTTCCATTCGCCAAGACTTTCGGCGTAAATGCCAGTGAGTAATCGATGGTCGAGCCAAGCAACTTAATTGAGCCGTAGACAATTCCTTGATTGGTTACCTCAAAGTGGTACTTGGCATGGCCGTTTCCCTGAGTTTGAACCTTATTGAGGTAATATTGTGAAAGATTGTTAAACTGGGCCTTATTCATGGTCACCGCAACCGTCTGATCTTGACTGGTATTGACCGTCCGGGTGGATACCTGATCATTTCCGGAAAAACGGATCATCACAAATAACCCGATCATGCCGATCACAATGACGCTAATTAGCGTTAAAAATGCGATTTTCCAGGGGTTATGTCGATTGCGGTTCCGGTTTCTATCTGTCATTAAAGCGTTCACTCCTTCAGCCAGTCAATGTGGCGAACCATCTGCTGATAAAGCAGATTGGTCATAATTTGATAACCCTTTTTATTGGGGTGAAAATGATCCTCGCTTGAGAGGTAGCGATTAGATTCGGTTCCGGTGCCATTGAGCAACTTGGCAAGATCGCCAGCTGTCATTGAACCACCACTATTTGGATCAGCCTGGCGTTTAAGTTTGGCCCGGGATTTTGTCGTCGTGTATTGACCATCGGATAGTTGATGATCAATTGAGATGAAGTAAGCCCGATGATTGGCCGCGACAACTTGCTTAGTCGTCTGGTTGTTCAAAGAAATTGCGTGACTGATAAACGCAACCTGTGGGAAATAAACGTAAACCGGATTATAAATGCCAAAAACGAAAATGGGTGCCCTGGCATTTATCCTGCGAATATTCGTTAGCAGAGAAGCGACGCGTGTCTTGTAGGCCGCAACATAGCCAGTTAGATCGGTCGTCAGGCTCCGTTGACTCGTTGTCGTAAGGTGCTGTTTTAAAAAGTGCAGCACATCGTTACCACCGGTTGTAATTGTAATCACATCAGCGTGCTTGAGACTTCGCCGGAGTGACTTGGATGTCATTACCCGGTGATTGATCTGAGAAGTTGTTTGACCAGAGATTCCGTAGTTAGTCGTCGACATCACCACGTGGTTGGCTTGACGATTCACCTTTTTACGAATGAGGCTGGTAAATCCACCATCATGGGTGGGATCTCCCATCCCGTAAGTCAAAGAATCACCCACCGCAGTTAATTGGACGTGCCGAGCAGGAACAGACTCATGCGTATAAAAATGTTGATAACTCCAGTAGCCACCAATCAAGACAATGACCAATAAAATTAAACTCATCCACACCCATTTCCGATTCGAATGTGTTTGTCGATGTTTCACCTAATCACCTAATTCCAATAATACAAAAAGGGTTGTCGACAAAACCAGTGGTTTGTCCCAGCCCCTTCCGTGATGCAAAGATCTGTTTTAATCTGGATCGCTATAATAAATCAGCGCGAAGGCGCCTTCACCTGTGTGAGTTGAAATGATCGGCGAGGTGATCCGGTATAACAACGGGACATCGGGAAAAGTGGCTTTAAGCTCGTCAACGGTCTCTTTGAGAACCTTGCTTTCCGTGACGTAAGAAATGCCGATTTTCTTCAGCGCCGGTGTGTTCTTCATGTCATCAATAATTCGATTGAAGAACTTCCGTAATGATTTGTCACCGCGGCCCTTAGAAACAATCTTTAACTTGCCGCCGGTCACCTGAAGTCCCAATTTGATATTCAGAAAGTTCGTAATTGCGCCGGCAACCGGATGAAGCCGGCCACCCTTGACGATATTATCCAAAGTCATCACGCACAAGTATAGCTTGGTATTATCCCGGATCTTCTCGATTCGCGATAGTAAAGCCGGCATATCAGCTCCTTGCTGGGCTAATTTGGCCGCCTCAATGACCTGAAAGCCAAGTCCCCGGTCAGTCATTTGACTATCAATAACCGTGACCTCACTTGTGCTGAGAGTTGCTGCCTGTTCAGCCGCGTGAACCGTTCCACTGATGGCCGCCAGCATATTAATGCACAGAACTTGACTGCCGTCAGCGCCTAACTCATTAAACGTTTCGACGAATTTTCCAACAGGCGGTTGACTAGTCTTGGGCAGATCCTTTGCGCTCATCATTTTAGGGACAAATGTTTCGTTGGTAATTGTATCCCCTTCAACGTACACGGTATTATCAATCATCACAGTCAGCGGAACCACTGTAATCCCATATTCATTGATTTCTTCATCTGTAAGTTGGGCCGACGAATCAGTCACAATTTTAACGTTTGCCATTAGCGCCACTCGTTTCTTCAAAAAATTTAAAAAAGTCTGAGATAAACTCCGCCCTCAATTATATCAAAGTTTCGGCTAACAATCATAGAGATTCTGATAATCACCGATGTTTTAACAGCGCTCAAATAGCTCAAAGGTGTGGGGATAACGATTTTTATCATCCACGATTCCCGGCAATGACTGGATTTGCTTAAAAGCGGTGTAATCAACCTTTGGCATGTACGTATCGCCCTGAAAGACATGGTCAATCTTAGTCCGGTAAAGCCGGTCAACCCGGTCCATCAGTTGTTCAAAGATGCTGGCGCCGCCAACAACGATGTAATTTTTTCCAGGATATTGATCGACCAACTCACAAAGTTGATCAATCGAAGAAACGACCAAAACCCCGTCAGGAAAACTCCCATGTTTGGAAAGGACAATATTTTGCCTGTTAGGTAATGGGCGTTTGAAACTGTGAAATGTCCGCGCACCAGCAATAATTGGGTTGCCGGTCGTAGTTTTTTTGAAAAACTTCATATCGTCAGGCAAGTGCCACGGCAACGTGCCATTCGCCCCGATTAACCCATTCTTATCTTCAGCCCAAATAAAAGAAAGCATTGCCTTACCTCCAAATTTAGTGGTGTCTCCAACTTAAACCGCGACCGGTGCTTTAATGACAGGGTACGGATCGTAATTTTTCACCTTAATGTCGGCCATTCCAAAGTCCGCCAGGCGGGTTTTGTCAGGATTTAACCACAGGGTCGGTGCCTGGCGAGGTGTTCTGGAAAGTTGTTCGCGAACCTGTTGAATGTGGTTTGAATAAATATGGGCGTCGCCGAGGGTGTGAACAAACTCTCCGGGTTGAAGCCCGCATTCCCGGGCAATCATCGATGTGAGAAGCGCATAGCTGGCGATGTTATAAGGAACGCCCAGGAAGATATCCCCGGATCGTTGATACAACTGGCAGCTGAGTTTCCCATCCACAACGTAAAATTGGAACATCGTGTGACACGGTGGCAAAGCCATGGTTGGTACGTCCTCAGGATTCCATGCAGAAACGATCATCCGCCGTGAATCTGGGGTTGTCTTAATCGTATCAATCACGTTTTGGATTTGGTCAATGGTCTCACCAGTGGAGGTCTTCCAAGCCCGCCACTGACTACCGTAAACCAATCCAAGATCACCATACTTTTTGGCAAAGTCAGCGTCGTCAAGAATCTTTTGGTCAAATTTTTTCATTTCGGCCTGGTAAACTTTCTTAAATTCAGGGTCCTTCTCTGCACGGTGAGAGAAGTCGGTCATATCCGGTCCCTGATAGTCTGCGGATTGGGTATATTTCTTAAAGGGCCACTCATCCCAAATATGGTTCTTATGCTGCAGGAGGAACCGAATATTGGTGTCACCGCGAAGAAACCAGAGCAGCTCGCTCTTAATGAGACCGAACGGTACTTTCTTGGTCGTTAACAATGGAAAGCCTTCTGACAGGTCAAAGCGCATCTGGTAGCCAAATGTGCTCAGCGTCCCGGTGTGGGTTCTGTCCGACTTTTGATGACCGTGTTCTAAAACATATCTTTCCAAATCTAAATAAGCATCTTCTAACATGTTTCCAACTCCTCTTAATGTCTATTCAGCAAATTCACTGAGATACTCCCACCGCTGCATCTTCTTATCGATCTGAGAATCTAAATCATCCTTCTTTGTCTGCAAATCGGCGAGCTTATCGTAATCATCACCATTTTTTTGCATTTGTTCATTGATCGTCTTCTTTTCAGTTTCAAGCTGATCAATGTCGCCCTCCAAGTGACTATACTCAATCTGTTCGGCGTAAGTCAATTTCTTCTTTTGAGTTGGCCGCGGCTTGCCTTGCAAATCGGTCTCGGTGGCTTTTTTTGGCTGCGACTTACTGGTTGAGTGCTTTGAAGCCTGCTTTTCAGCGGACTTCAGGTAATCGGTAAACCTGCCCCGATGCGCTTCGATCACCCCATCACCCTTGAAGATGAGCAGGCGATCAGCCACCTTATCAAGGAAGTAACGGTCATGAGAAACCGTAATAACCGTCCCCTGAAACGTTGAAATGTAGTCTTCGAGAACCGTCAACGTGGCAATGTCCAAATCGTTAGTTGGCTCATCCAGCAGTAACACGTTTGGCTGCTGCATCAGTAATTTCAACAGGTAAAGCCGGCGTTTTTCACCACCGGAAAGTTTGCGGATCAACGTGCCGTGCATAAATCTTGGGAATAAAAATTGTTCCAACAAATCCGCAACACTGATCTTTTGACCATTTTGGTCGGTGACTTGTTGACCAACCTCACTTAGATAACTAATAATTCGTTTGTCCTCGGGGATTGGTTCGGTTAACTGGGTATAATACGCTAATTTAACGGTCTCGCCAATCTTAATGATGCCCGAATCCAATTTTTTTCTGCCGGCAATTACATTGAGCAGGGTGGTCTTTCCAGCACCATTTTCACCACTGATACCAATTCGCTCATTAGGCTGAACCAGAAGATTAAAGTTTTTGAGAATCGTTTGGCCTTCAATCGCCAGATTGGCATCCTTCATGGTGAGCACTTCTTTGCCCAATCGCGTTTGCCCAAGGGAAATATTAACATCCTGATCAACTTGAAGGGTGTTGACGTTTTCCTTCAGGTCGTTAAAGCGATTAATCCGGGCCTGCTGTTTGGTTGAGCGGGCCTTGGCACCGGTCTTCATCCAGGCAAGTTCGGCTTTGTAAAGCTGCTGGGTTTTATGTTGGGCATCAATTTCGCCCTGGACACGGGTTGCTTTTTTGGCAACGTAGTCCTGATAATTACCCTCGTATTCATACAGCTTGCCGAATGATAACTCCCAGATTTTATTGGCAACCCGATCCAAAAAGTAGCGATCATGGGTCACGACAATCAAAGCGCCCTTATAGGCAGCTAAATATTTTTCAAGCCACTCAATCGAATCAAAATCCAAATGGTTGGTTGGTTCGTCTAATAATAATAAATCCGGTGATTGAATCAGCACTTGAGCCAGCCCAACCCGCCGTCGCTGACCACCGGACAACTCCGAAACTTTTTGATGATAATCGGTAATTTTAAGCTGGGTCAAAATCGTTTCGACATCACTTTGAGCGTTCCAAGCGTCGTCCTCGTTCATTTTCGCCTCGGCCTTGGTGAACCGACTAAGTGCCGTTTGATCCTCCGGGTGCTTGGAATAATCATCCAGCGCCTGTTCGTAATACCGAATGGTTTGGTAAACGGTCTGTGAACCGGAGAAAACAGCATCCATGATTGATAAGCTGTCATCCAATTTCGGGTCCTGAGTCAAATAGCCGATGGTATAGGATTTTGAGGTAATAATATCCCCGGTTGAATCATGGTCGTGGCCTGAAATGGCATTGAGCAGCGACGTTTTCCCCGATCCGTTTGTGCCAATCAGGCCAATTCGATCGTGTTCATTAATAAGAAAATCAAGCCCATCAAAGAGCGTTTTTTCGCCATATGTTTTTTTGAGTCCTTCAACACGCATTGTCTGCATTCAAATATCAGTCCTTATTTAGTGCGATTGCAGCTGATTCCAAAGCTGCCTTGTGATTATGAATCTGCCCCAACACAACCGCCTTTTCAAGGGCGGTCAGGGTCTGTCCCAGCTTGGGACTGGGTTTCAAAATGCCGTCTTTAATTAAATCGCCGCCGGTAACTTTCAGTTGTTTTTTATTAGTAATCGGCAAGTGATCGTATTGATCAATCAGGTCACTTTTTGCCGTTCCCAGTACCCGAATGGCGTTTAGAACGTTGGCCCGTCCGGCGGTATAAAGTTCAAAATTGCCAACGCTGTGTGACTTAATCTGATCAATTAATTCAGTTGTTAGTATAACATCATTAATTATTTTATTGGCAGTCTTCCACCTTTTTAAAAATTGCGTGATCTGCGAACGATCATACCCAAAGGCCGATGTAAAAAGCGCCCATACCTGAACTTCATTTTGAAGGTGAAATGACTGCCCAGCAATCTGTTCGATGGCCGCAGCATGGCTCCCAAATTCCGGAACAAAGCGATACATTTGGCTGGTCACCATCAGTGACAGGCCCCTCGGCGCATCGGTTCCCAGCATCATTTTCACAAACTCGGTGTGAATCCGTTCAACGGCAATCTTCTTCAGAAGTTGGCTATGGTCATAGATTCCCGAAAGCGTCTGCGCTTCAATTTGAAAATCCAATTGGCTGGCAAAGCGGACCGCCCGCATCATTCGCAGCGCGTCTTCATTAAACCGTTGCTCGGGATCACCGACGGCCCGAATGATTTTGTGTTTCATGTCATCCAATCCGCCGAACAGGTCGGTTATCTCACCGTTCTCACTTAAAGCCAACGCATTAATTGTGAAGTCGCGGCGTTTGAGATCTTCCTTTAGGGAGCGGACAAAGGTCACCTTATCCGGCCGGCGGTAATCTTGATATCCGAATTCTGTTCGAAAAGTGGTGACTTCATAGCCATTACCATGGTCCAAAATCATCACCGTTCCGTGCTCAATACCGGTATCGACCGTTCGGGCAAAAAGCCCCTTCACCTCACTTGGATAGGCACTCGTCGCAATATCGACGTCATGGATCGGCCGCTGAAGAATGGTATCCCGCACTGAGCCGCCGACAAAATACGCTTCATAGCCGGCTGCCTCAATCTTACGTAAAATTGGCAGGGCCGCTTCAAATTCAACTGGAACCTTTTGTAATCGCACAATAATCGCCATCCATCTTGTATTTGTTCATTTGATAATTCTAACAGAATTCGCCAGCTGACAAAAGTTCGTTCAACAAAGAATGGTAATTCCCGTTCCGCCCTGATACGATTAAATTAATAACAGTGGTCAGTCACCGAAAGTTTCACAAGCGGTTCCGGCCCAAAGGAGGAAAACGATGGCAGAAAAATCTGGCCGGTTTCATATTGGGATTTCAGTTGTCGATCTGATCGTTATCACATTTGGATCCGCAATTTACTCATTTGGAATTGTCTATTTTAACATTTATAACCACTTAGCGGATGGTGGGGTGACCGGGATCACCTTAATTTTACGGGCGCTTTTTCACATTGACCCGGCCTACTCGACTATTCTGGTTAACATTCCGTTATTCGCCATTGGATACCGTTTTCTTGGCAAAAAGGACATGTTTTACACCCTGTACGGCACCATCATTTTGGCGGTCTTTTTGTGGATTTGGCAGCGGGTTCCCATTGAAATCAATATTCAACACGACCTGCTGCTAGCGGCAATTGGGGCCGGATTATTCTGGGCTTTGGCTGCGGCATGGTTTATCGCTTTGGCGGCACGACTGGCGGCGTTGACATCGTTGCCCGGTTATTCGAACGGTTCAAAGGCGTTCAGATGGGCCAAACCCTGCTGACAATCGATGTCATGGTCTTGTTGTCATCACTGATCTATTTGGACGTTCGTCAAATGGCTTACACACTGATCTACGTGTGGATATTTTCCGTAATGGTCAACTTCACCCAGCAAGGGGCCTACGCTGCGCGCGGGATTCTAATCATCAGTAACCAATCCGCGGCAATTTCCGAGGCAATCATGGAACAGCTAAACCGGGGAACTACCTTTTTAAAAGCGGAAGGCGGTTACTCAAAGAAATCCAAGCAAATCGTCTATTGCGTGGTTTCGCCAAGTGAACTGCATACGCTCAAGAAATTGGTTGAGTCAATCGATGACGAAGCTTTCATCTCCATCATGGCGGTCAACGAAGCAATTGGGGAAGGATTTACCTATAAACGGCCGAAAAAATATAAAATTTTGTAACAATTATGTATAAATTTGGGATCGCCCCATCGACTATTGATGGCGACGGTCCCTTTTAAATTAGTAGTCCTGCTCCTCGTCATACAGCGAGGCCATTTCAAGATCGTTGGGGACCAATTCCAAGTAGCGTTTCAGATAAGTTCGTTCTTCTTTCACCCGGCCGTTTTCACGATAAAATAACGCCGCGTGCTTTAAAAATTCTGGGTTGTCATTTAATTCATGATTTGCGAGCTCATAATGATGCGCCGCTGCTTTATAGTTACCGGCGTCCTGATATGACAGCGCCAGATTGTAAGCCAAGTGAGCGTCAAAGACATGATCAGCCTCAAGGGGTTCCAACAGCTTCAGATTGTCGTCGTAGCGTTCATGTTCGACATACCAATCAGATAGCAGATTCAGCAGTTCAACGTCGTCAGGGGCGATTTCATGGCCCTTCTGAAAATATTCAAGTGCCAAGTCATCTTCACCGGCCATCGTGGCAATTTGGCCGGCTTTCTGCCAGATTTTTTCATTAAACTGATCGATTGAAATGCCCTCTTGAATAGCCTTTAAGGCATCATCTGTCCGTTTTAATTCAACATATGCGTCCGCCAGATATGGGTACAGCGAGCTGTATTGGGGATCAGAATCGCGCAAATCGGTGAATGCCTTGACCGCTTTTTGGTAGTCTTTCAAATTAAAGTACGTAAAAGCCAACTCAAATTTAACGTCACTATTCATATGAACGGGCTTAATCTGCTCCAGATAACCAACTGCCTGTTCGAATTTCCCGATTTCTGCGTACGAAACGCCCAGTCGCTCAACCAAATTAACCGCGGACATTTCCAACGTTCCGGATTTGATTAGGTGGAGATACAGATTAATGGCTTTCCGGTAGTTGCGACTGTTGAAGTAGAATTCAGCCAACGCAAATTGGATTACGGGCTCCTCAGGATCGATTCTCTGAGCTTCTAAGAGCTTTTGCTCACTCACGTCAAAGAGACCCTGGGTCTGGTATAAATCCGCTGAGACCATCAGAGAACGGACATAATCGGGTGACTGGGACGATACTTGGGACAGATAATTGAGCGCGTGATCATCGTGATCTTGGTCAATGGCCAGTTCTGCGAGATTAATTTTTAAAGTATCATCATCCGGAAACTGCTTCAAAAGCTTTTCATAAATTGTTTGGGAGTAGTTTGAAAATCCCAATGAATATAGTTCTTCGGCCAGCGAATAAAGCATGTCGCTGGAATCATGATCCAACGCCTGCTGATACGTTTTCTCAAAATCTTTTAGTTGACCGCTTTCAAGTTGATCAAGCGCGGTTTTTGAATAGCTCATAAATTCCCTCCAAAGTAACAAAAAAGCCAGTCCGACGATTGCCGTTCTGACTTAACAGATGAATACTATTTAACAGCATCCTTGAGCGCCTTACCAGGCTTAAATGCTGGTACCTTGCTTGCAGGAATTTGAATTTCTTGACCTGTTTGTGGGTTACGACCCTTACGAGCTGCCCGTTGACGAACTTCGAAGTTACCGAAGCCAATCAATTGAACTTTTTCACCTTTTGCCAAGCTAGCTTGGATTGATTCAAATACTGCATCAACAGCTGCTGTAGCGTCTTTTTTAGTCAAGCCAGTTTCAGTAGCTACGTTAGTAACTAATTCTGCTTTGTTTGCCATGAGTGTATTCACCTCCCTCGAAGATAGGTATGTAAAACATCACAAACTGGATTCGCTGGAATCAGAATGCTAAAACGACGCGGTTTAAGCATCATTTCTTTTTCAAATATAGCAGAAGAATACCGTCATTGCAATGTTTTTATCCAATTTATTGGCTAAAGCGGTGAGTTTTAACCAAATCAATCAACTTTCTAATTGAATTCTTCATTTTGATTGAGGAGAATCCTTGATAAATAGCGAACTTTGGCCCGAATTTTGAAAATTTAATTCGCAATTATGACCGTTTTCAACCACTCATAATCATTCATCAAAAAATTGTTCGGGATCCCTTTAAATTCGGCATTGTTTACCCTTTCTTAATCTGATGACAGGCAAACTGACTACTTTCGCCGCCGTTTGATAATCCGAATTGGGGTGCCGCTGAAGTCAAAATGATCGCGAATCTGGTTTTCCAAAAATCTGACGTACGAAAAATGCATCAAATCCGGGTTGTTCACGAAAACAACAAACGTTGGCGGGCCGGAAACCACTTGTGTCGCGTAATAAATGCGCAACCGTTTTCCATTGACTGTTGGCGTCGGGTGGATCGCAACGGCGTCCATAATCACGTCGTTTAACGCAGAGGACTGAACCCGTTTCTCATGATTATCATAGACCCGTTTGATCAAGGCCGGGAGCTGCTCGATGCGCTGGTGAGTCTTGGCAGAAACAAAGATGATTGGCGAATACGTCATGTATTGAAATTCGTTGCCAATCAACGTTTCAAAGTCCTGTTGGGTGTGATTGGTCTTTTTGAGGGTGTCCCACTTGTTCACGACGGTGATAATCGCCTTACCAGCTTCATGGGCGTAACCGGCAACCTTCTTATCCTGTTCCCGAATTCCCTCTTCAGCGTTCATGACAAAGAGAATAACATCACTCTGATCAATCGCCTTCATCGCTCGCATCACACTGTACCGTTCCGTGTTTTCGTAAATCTTTCCCCGTTTACGAATCCCGGCAGTATCAACCATCGTGAATTTGATACCATCAGCTTCAAACCGGGTATCAATTGCGTCCCGGGTTGTCCCGGCAATGTCGGAAACGATAACGCGGTCTTCGCCAAGAAGCGCATTAACCAACGATGATTTACCAACGTTCGGCCGCCCAATAATACTGAAGCGAATATCGTCATTTGGCTTTTCACCAGACTCTGGTGGGAAATTTTCGACAATTTTATCTAATAAGTCGCCAAGCCCCGTCCCGTGAACCCCAGAAATTGGCATCGGGTCGCCAAAACCCAGCGCATAAAAATCATAGATATCTTCGCGGGCTTCCGGGTTATCAGCCTTGTTAACGGCTACGACAACCGGTTTATCGGAACGATAAAGAATCTTCGCAACCTGTTCGTCGTCGTTTGTCAGGCCTTCCTTTGCACTCACAACAAAAACGATCACATCAGCTTCTTCAATCGCAATTTCCGCCTGATTTTTAATTTGGGTGCTGAATGGCGCATCATTAATTTGAATACCGCCGGTGTCAATCATTGCGAATTCATGGGTTAACCACTCGCCGTGGGTATAAATTCGATCACGGGTAACCCCGGGGGTGTCCTCAACAATCGAAATTCGGTCGCCGGCAATGCGGTTAAAAATGGTTGATTTACCAACGTTTGGACGCCCAATAAACGCCACTGTGGGGATTGCCATACAAATGCCTCCTTTTAAGATCATTTTAACAATTAAACATAAAGAAGGAGGTCAAAGACAAAAATTCTTTTGTCTCGACCTCCTCTCCGCTAATCATGTGATTAACGGTTAATCATTGTCGTCAGAATTCTTCTTCAATTCATTACCAATGATGTCGCCTAAGGTAAATCCAGTTTCTTCCTCGGGAGCATTGTTCCGAGAATTGTTGTTAGAATGATTTGCTGGTCTTCTCGTTGATTCGTGAGAAGATGATTCCTTTGGCTTGTCAGTTAAGGCTTTGATTGAAAGTGCCAACCGCTTGCGTTCTGGATCAACATCAAGTACCTTGACCTTGATCTGTTCGCCGACCTTCAAGACGTCACCAGGGGTTGCGATATGTTCATGGGAAATTTGTGAAATATGAACAAGTCCTTCAACGCCAGGGAACACTTCAACAAAGGCCCCAAAATCAACAAGCCGCTTAACAGTTCCTTCGAGGACACTACCAGCAGGTGCTTTTTCTTCGATTCCGTCCCAAGGTTCTGGAAGAGTTTGTTTGATTGAAAGTGAAATTCGGTTACGGTCAAAATCAACGGATAAGACCTTTACCTTAACTTCTTGGCCAACCTTAAGAACATCGGAAGGCTTGTCAACACGTTCGTAAGCAATTTGAGAAACGTGAACCAATCCGTCCATGCCGCCCAAGTCAACAAACGCACCAAAGCTGGTTAAACGAGCAACTTTGCCTTCAACAATGTCACCCTCATGAAGGTTCTCCATGAGCTTTTCACGTTCTTGAGCTCGTTGTGCCTGCAAAATTGCCTTGTGAGACAAGATTAACCGGTTAGCAACGGGGTCGATTTCAATAATCTTAAGTTCGAGTTCTTGACCCTTAAATTGGTTAAGATCTTCAACATAGTGATCCGAAATCATTGATGCGGGGATAAAACCGCGAACGCCGGCATCAACTACTAAGCCACCCTTAACTGCTTGGGAAACTTTTGCGGTAATTGTTTCATCATTCTTTGACTTTTCAGCCAATTCATCCCAAACTTTACGAGCTTCCAGACGACGAGATGACAATAAGAAACTCCCGCCTTCCTTATCGCTACCAATTCTGGAAGTCACAACTAATTGAAGCTTGTCGCCCTGCTTAATATCATCAAAGTTTTGAGAAGATGATAATTCGCGTTGAGGGACAACCCCTTCAACTCCTGTATCTTCAATTCCAACGATTAATTGTTGATCATCGTCCTTTGCAAGGACTTCACCGGTGACAACGTCACCTACATTTACTTCACTAACGCTATTTAAAGCGTTCAACAGATCATTTTTATCGTTATTTGCATTTTCACTCATCAAACAATTCCTCCTTGAAACAACTCTAATCATAATTTTATCTTAAATTCACTCATATTACCAGTTAATTGAACAATTAGTTGATATTCAATTGATTCTTAATCACTTTTGCGATTTCAGAAACCACTTGGTCAATCGTTAATGCCGTCGTATCAATCTCCTGGGCGTCAGCTGCTTTGGTCAGTGGTGAAACCTTTCTGTGAGAATCTTTATAATCTCTGGCTTCAATTTCAAGCTGAAGTTCTTCCAGCGGTGTATTAATGCCCTTCTGAATGTTTTCTTTATACCGGCGTCTTGCCCGTTCTTCGACGCTTGCCACCAGAAAAATCTTGACCTCGGCATCGGGCAGCACGGCCGTTCCGATATCTCTGCCATCCATGACGATACCGCCATCTTCTGCAATTGCCTGCTGCTGAGCACTTAATTGCTGACGAACATCGGCGATCGCGGCAACTGCTGAAACCGAGTTGGTGACCTCTTCAGAGCGAATATCTTGGGTAATCTCGTCACCATCAATGAAAACCTTCTGCCCATTATCATCCGGGGCAAAAGTAATTTTAGAATTTCTAACAATTGCGGAAATTTCTTTCGCATTGTCGAGTGAAATTCCAGCGCGAATTGTTTTTAAAGTGATGGCCCGGTACATTGCGCCCGTATCACAGTAGATGTAATTAAATTGCTTTGCCACTCGTTTAGCAACCGTACTCTTACCGGCAGAGGCCGGCCCGTCGATTGCCACCTGTAATCCATTTTTATGCATCTTGACATTCCTAACTATACGAAATTTTAAAAACCGGAATTCGCTTAACACGAAGGTCCGAAGTTAATTCTAATGATTATCAAAAATAAGTCCAGCTTTCTTTTTCATTCCAAGAAAAAAAGCCGTCCTCTGAAGTGAACCCCCATAGTTGGATGAA
>NZ_AZFZ01000028.1 GCF_001435895.1 Lentilactobacillus parafarraginis DSM 18390 = JCM 14109
TTATGGGCGGGACTTATGTCCCAGCCTCTTTTATCATGACAAACAATTATTGAATTTCGATTTGGCCTGAATGATCATCACTTTCAGCCATCTTTGGTAACGTGATGTTTAAAACCCCGTTATCGATTTCAGCTGAGATGTGGTCGCGATCAACGCCAGGTAATTCATAAGTTCTGGACATAACACCATGACTGCGCTCGCTTGCAATGACTCTGCCCTGCTCATCCTTCTTTTCGGAAGCTTGAGCTTGGTCGACATTCAATGCCAAGTCACCGTTATCGTATGCCAAGTGAATGTTCTTCTTATCGATTCCTGGAACATCAACCTTCAGTTCGTAATCCTTGTCGGTTTCCTTGATGTCGGTCTTCAAGTCGCCGAGATTCATCGTGTCGTTGTCGCCTTCAATTGGGCTGAAGAAGCGACGTGCTAAACGATCAAAGAAAGGATCCATTGCAAAACGGTTCATAACTTCGTTTGTCATAATACCAATCTCCTTTGTTACAAGATTATTGGATTTGAAGCGTCAATGTGGGGTGGTGAAATGACATTGCTGCCATTCCCCCAAGGTTTTAAAATTTAAGGAATGCATTTGTTAACGAATACTGATTACTGGATTTCGATGTGCCCATTATTTTGGTCATTCTCAGTAACCTTTGGAAGTGTCACGCTCAAGACACCGTCATTAACGGCGGCAGAGATATTGTCACGATCGACGCCGGGCAACGTGTAACTCCGAGACATTACCCCGTGGCTTCGTTCGCTGGCAATTACCTTACCGTTTTCATCCTTTTGTTCGGATGACTGGTTTTGACTGATGTTCAGTGACAACGTATCGTTTTGGTAAGCCAAATGAATATTTTGCTTATCAACACCGGGAACATCAACTTTTAACGTGTAATCCTTATCGCTTTCCTTAATATCAGTTTTGAGATTTCCAAAATCTTCCATATCACTTGGGCTGAAGAAGC
This sequence comes from Lentilactobacillus parafarraginis DSM 18390 = JCM 14109, assembly GCF_001435895.1. Taxonomy (GTDB): domain Bacteria; phylum Bacillota; class Bacilli; order Lactobacillales; family Lactobacillaceae; genus Lentilactobacillus; species Lentilactobacillus parafarraginis. Next base: position 969 of record NZ_AZFZ01000028.1, read on the forward strand.
GGCGGGCCATTCGATCAAAGAATGGATCAAAGTCGAACCGATTCATTAAATCATTTGCCATAAGTACCAATCTCCTTATTGTCAGATTTTATTGAAGGTAAAGTGGTTAACCGCACTGGTTACTTGCTTTTCGTTTCTCCTTTACCTTTCATTTTCTATAGTAATCAGTTTTGAAAAAAATGCCAGCATTTAGCACTCCAAGTTAAAGAGTGCTAAATGCTGACTTCCTACATCGCTAATAGTTGAATGCTTTGATGATGTTTTTGATACTTCTCGCAGTCGCGGTTGCAGCGGTACTTTTTACCTTCGCTTGAATGTCAGGATCCGTTGCCGGGTCTTTGATATTCTCACCTTTCTGTTTTGCTGCCTGATACTGCTTCTCCAGATTTGCGTTCAACTGTTTGGTATAACGTTGGTTGAGGACCCTCTTTGAGTAGGCGTTGGCATATGTCTTGGCTGGTGATGTTTTTGTACGTGTAAATGTGTAGGATTTACCACCAGACTTTGCAATTCGGCCAGTACCAGTAGTGGCAATATGAACCTGATAACGGTTTTTGCCGAGTTGGATAATCTTGAAGCTGGTTTCGGTGGGTTGCAGTTTGCCATTAGAATTAATCAAGCGGTACGTTGAATAGAAGGTTTTTTTATTGGCACTGATTTTATTGCCAGTCGGGATGGCCGTCTGGATCTGCGGCTTTTGAAAATCGCCGAAAATAAGGACGGTTTGAATGCCTTGATGTGTCTTGACGTTTTTCCAATGAAACGCGAACTGTGCCCTGGCACTCTTAAAATAGCCACTGGGGCCGCTGATATCACCAGAAGAAAAGGTGGTGCTTGCGGATGAATTTGGTAATAACAGGGTGAATGTCAGTAGAAAACCGCTGATTACCAGTAAAATCGCCAAGCCGATTTGTGATGGTTTATGGGTTAAACGCATCGTTGAAGACTCCTTTCAATAAGTCAGATCTTTAAGTCGAACCTTATTATACACAGCGGTCATCGTCTTGGGTTATTTACAGACAAAAGATTGCTGAGTTTAACGGTTTCCGCTGGGACTAGCGGGGCCTCGTGGGCTATACTATAAATGAGTGAATATTCTCACATGTTGACCGGTAAATTTTAATTGTTAATGAAGGAATTTTTATGACAAAACAATCCACAAAACAGAAACTTGCTCAGACTTTGAAGGCCCTCATGGCGACAACGCCGGTGGACCGAATTACTATCGATATGTTAACCCAACGCGCGCATCTGACGCGGAACACCTTTTACTATCATTTTGATGATATTTATAGTCTGCTGGAGTGGGTTTATAAACAGGATTTACTGGTCAGCGTGACGACCTATACGAAAATCACTGACTGGAAAGTCGCTTACCGGCTGATTCTTGACTACATTGAAACGAATAAGCAGTTTTGTATGAACACGTTTCGTTCGGTTGCGCGTGATCTGCTCGAGGGATTCTTGTACTCCGTTGCCAGTGATTTGGTCGGCAAAGTGATTATTCACTCCAACCGTGACGTGTCGCCCAATTTGACTGAAGCAATCAAAAACTTTTATGGCTGGGCTTTGGTTATGCAGGTTGTGCAATGGCTGGCCAATGACCTTAAGGAACCGAAAGCAGCCGTTGTTCAGCGCGCGGAGATCATGCTGCGGGGCGGTATCGATAACGCCATTAAAAACGGGCAGGAACTGAGCGGATTTGGGCAAAATGGGTAGATTGTCCATTTCAATTTGACCGGGATCATTCTAAAATTAAGGTATCAAATAGATAATGAAGCAATCTAACTAAGGAAGTGGCAAGATGAAACATCGAACATTAATCTTGTTGGGGCTTGGCCTCACCGTCGCCAGCGTTTGTTTTCTGAAGTCGATCGGCTGGTTTGAGGACGACAAGCACCTGTATGACGAGTTTGAAGGCAAATAAAAGTCAGTTTTTTCAAGCGAGGAGGACATACAATGACAAAGAGTAAAGCAATTATGATTGGCGCTGGCTTAGCCAACATGGCTGCGGCAGTTTATTTAATTCAGGAGGGCCATTGGAACGGTAGTCAGATTACCTTCTACTCCATCGATGATCACGGTTCTAATGATGGATCGGCCGCCAGTGATGCCGCTAACGAGTATTGGAATAAAAATCACCCGATGGAAAACACGAAGGGATTCGTTGCCCGTGGTGGGCGGATGCTGAACTACCGGACTTACGTTGATTTGATGGATCTTTTAAGCCGGGTACCTTCCGCGACGGAAGCTGGAATGACGGCTGCTGAAGACACGCGTGACTTTGACGCCCATCACCGGACATTTGATAAGGCCCGGCTCATGGAAGGCGGTAAGGGCATTATCAACGGCGGCAAGCTTGGCTTTAACAATAAGGACCGCATGCTGCTGACTGAACTGCTTTTGATGCCGGACTCTAAGGAAGAAAAACTCGATAACGTGACGATTGCCGACTATTTCCGCGATGATCCGCACATGTTTGCCACCAACTTCTGGTATATGTGGGAAACCACCTTTGCGTTTCGAACTCAAAGTTCCGCTCAGGAGCTGCGCCGCTACATGCACCAAATGATTTATGAATTTACGCAGATTGAACATCTGGTTGGGGTTAACCGAACTCGTTACAATCAGTTTGAAAGTATCATGCTGCCGCTGATTAACTATTTAAAGGATCAGGGTGTCAACTTGGTCCTGAATCGACGGGTAACCGACTTTGAATTTAAGGATACACCGATGCAGGATGAGATTACGGTAACCGGTTTGAAGATGACCAACACTGAAACCAATGAGGAAGAGCACGTCGACGTCGATGATCAGACGGCCGTTATTTTCACAAACGGTTCGATTACCGATTCGGCAACGTTGGGAGACTTCAATACGCCAGCGGCTGAAAATATGGATTACGGGGCCGCGGCCAGTCTGTGGAAGAAAGCCACGGAGCGGTTCTATAACCTTGGGAATCCGGATAAATTCTTCAATGACCGAAACGCCAGTGAGTGGGTCAGTTTCACGTTAACGACCAGTGATCACACGTTATTAAACGAGATCACGCGAATTACCACCCAGGTTCCCGGGAACGCGTTGAATTCGTTTATTTCAACCTCTCCAATCACCCCATTGGGGCAAAAAGACGTCAACATGTCGATTGTGGTGCATCATCAACCACATTTCACGACTCAAAAGGCTAACGAGTCGGTTATTTGGGGATACTTCCTCTACCCGCGTCGGCGTGGCGAGTTTGTCCAGAAGGAATACATCAAGATGACGGGTAAAGAAATGGCTGAAGAGCTGCTCGGTCAGCTTTCAAAGGTTGACCCGGGTCCGGGCAACATTATGGACAAGAAGCAGGAAATAATGGACAGCATCATTAACTGTATTCCGGTATACATGCCATACGCATCGGCACTGTTCAATAACCGGGCAAAGTCAGATCGGCCCAAGGTAATTCCGGAACATTCAACCAACTTAGCCTTTACGGGTGAGTTTGCAGAACAGCCATATCAAATGGTCTTTACCGAGCAAAGTGCCGTTCGTTCGGGAGAAATTGCGGCTTACCACTTCACGGGTATTCCAATGTCGAAACTTGTGAAAAACAAGCGCTACGATCGCGATCCAAAGACACTTGCCAAGGCAACCCGGAAAATGTTTGAATAACGGTTGCTTAACCGAATAATAACAAGCACAAAGGCCACTCGCTTTTTCCGACGCGGGGGTCTTTTTGTGACGCTTAGTTTTTTGGAGAATCATGAATTGTCATAGCAAAACGACCCTAAAAATGGTATTCTATATGGTAGTTATGGTGACGTTACGGTAGCGTGCGCGTCACAATTCTGATTTGCGAGTAGGAAGGAATCCCGATGGCACATTCTAGTAAACAAATGAAGCGACTATTTTTAGTAATCATTGCAACTATTTTGTTCTTGCCGCTGTTTGGCCATGGCTTGGCCAACGGCTTATTTGGTAATGATCAGGAATCTGCAAACGCTGCTAAGAAGAGCGATAAATTTGATGTCAACAAGGTCCTTAAAGCCGAGGTCGTGTATTCAAAACACGTGCCGATTTTAAAAGTTACGGTTAAGCCGACCGTTACGAATGCGTTTGCCAAGAAGGATCAGGTCAAGTTTGCTTTTGATAAAAAGAACGTTAATTTAAAGAATATGAAGGCAAGTGTCCAAAAACACCTGCCATTTAAGCATGCGACCAAAAAGAAGACCCAACTGATATTGACATTTACGAAGGATGTTAAGTCTGGTACCTACACGCAGGCATACGCCATTCCAACCAAGGATGTTTCCAAAGTTACTAAGATTAAAGCTACTTATAAGGGACAAACAATTAAGGTTAAGAATAACAAGATCAAGTCGGGGAAATATGCCAAGGCTCAGGCAGACACAGCCTCCAAGAAGGACCGGTCTGACTTTAAAGGGTCAATCACAACGAGTGGGATTCACGCAAGAAGTGAGAATCAATCAACCACTTCTACTCCTGCTTCGTCAGCAAGCTCGGCCGCTAACACTTCCACTGTAAACGATCAAAGTACTGTGAACGTTTCCCAGAGCCAGTCAAATACCACGACGTATGCTGAAACTTACTATAGTAATAATGAGAGTTCCAACACCACCAGTTCTGATCAGCAATATAATGCTGCGGCAACAACGGGGACGACTTACGCATCAACTACCGGATATCCGGGTAATGGGTATGGATCCACAACTACAGTGACCCAAACGCAATCGGTTTCCTATGGCTACGGCTCTGGTGTTGGCACCACAAGTGGCTATCGGCAGACAACCACGCATCGAAGTAGTCAGAAACGTGACACTTCTGATTACAAACGGGTCAAGAAGACTACGAATCATAAGGCAGATTCTCAGAAAAAACGTCACGATTCAAAGAATGCAAAGAAGCATAAGGATTCTAAGAATACGAACAAATCGAATAAATCCAAGGCTAGTTCTAAGAAAAATGCAGATTCTAAGAAGTCTAAGGATCAATCTGATAAGAAGAAGCAGAATACCGATACGAATAAGAACGGCGACAACCAATAAGGGGACTGACACTAATAACCCGACAAATAATGGTGACAATGGTTCAACGACAACTGGCGGCAACACTTCAACTGGACAAAATCCACAGACGCCAACCAATGATAATGGTACGACTACCGCACCAGCGACTGGAGCAACAGATGACAACGGAACTCAGACCCCAACAACTGGGACTGAGTCAACGGTAAATGGTACCACAACTTCAACGACGACCCCTGCAGGTTCACCAGCGAGTGCATCAACAACAACCGCTGCTAATGCAAATTCAGATACAGGTTCAGACAATGGCGGCCAAACCCAGACGACTAATAATTCACAACAAGAAGTTTCAACAAGCACGACAAGTGGCCAACAATCTCAAACAAGTCAGGCAGCCTCGGGAGTTACTACAACGACAGCAACTACGGCAGCAACAACAGCGGTAGCAGCCTAAGTTAAGCTTAGATAGAGTTTAGTTAGCATACGTACGCGGCATGAGCTTGCTTAGAAATGACTGCATTGAAAAAACGCGGTAAGGATCCTTATTTTGTTGCGCGGAAAATTAAACCGACGCAAGGGAATCAGCGCAAAATTTAGGTATATGTAAAACCAAGGGATAAGTAGCGGCTTTTTAAGTGAAGGTGGCTGTGCTAAAGTCAGGTACTCCGATCACGGTTCTTCCTTTATGAGCTGGGTTAATCTTCTTTTATGCACCAGGTAATGAAGTGTTTACCATGCTCATTGTGCTGGAAGATTACCTAGGAGATCTTTGATTGCAAATTGGAATAAATAGGTTTATCGATCGTTAGAGTAGTTTGAGGAAGCACAACATTATTTGAAGTAAATTTTTGGAATGAGTAATGAGTAATTAACCAATTTTAAGAACGCTTTATTTAGTCAAAATGTGGACCCACCTGGAACATTTAAAACGGGGGTATTTTTAAAAGGACTGGAAAAACGAGCCAAATTTTTCGGCTCAAAACGAGATTGGCATTCTGTTAGCAAAGTGCGAACGAATGCATATTGTGTTTAAAATATTGAACAATGGTGAACGTTATTGAACAGACAGGGGAGCTATTAATCGCGAACCAAAATCGGAAACTTAGTACGTAGGTTTCCGGCTGATGCCGCAAGTTCTTTTGGCCGAATAATAAAAGTTTGAATTGCGTGCGAGTCATTTCTGGTTAAAAGTTTCAAAGACTGAGTCCACAGAAATGATCTAAACGACGAAAAGCCACCCCTGGTATCTTCGCCGAAAGAAATCTGCCGATTAATCTGGCCACTTGGAGCGTAGTGAAGATAACGGCTGATACAAAAGGATTTTATCCGTAACCGTAACATGTTATGGTTAGCCCGGAAAGCTGTGATCTGACCACTGCACGTCTGTTTATGGCCTAAAAAAATCACCGTAAGGGTAGTGGCTTACGAGTGACTTTAAGTATTTATGAGCCATTTCTATGCGAGTAATAGACCGACCGAATAGTGAATGATCATCGTAATGATGCCGACGATGACATTTCGGATCATAGCGGTCTTAACGAGGCCGTTGCCTAGCTTGGCGCTCATAAAACCGGTCAGAGCAACCGAGAAACAAACGGCTAAGATCGTGGCCGGCCATTGGTAAGCCACCGGCGTGATCGTCATGGCGACTAATGGGAATACGCCGCCAGCTGCCGCTGAAAATAACGATGAGAATGCGGCGTCCCAAGGGTTCATATAATGACCGAGGTTTAAATCGTACTTGATGTTGACGATTGTTTCCAATGGTTTCTTTTTCATCAAATCGGCGGCAATCAAATCGGCCGTTTTTCGGGTAACACCCTGATCCACATAATAATCGGAAACGGTTTGCAGTTGCTGATTGTAGTTTGTCTTTAGTAACGCCTTTTCTTTTCTAACAACTGACTGTTCTGTATCCTTCTGGGTACTAACTGAGGCATATTCACCGGACGCCATGGAAAAGGCACACGCTAACAGATCTGATAAACCGGCGATAAAAATGGTAAATTGATTTGTCGTCGCAACCGCGACACTAAACAATACCCCAACAACGGTCAGAATGCCGTCATTTGAGCCAAGCACCCCAGCCCTTAGGGTGTTCAGCTTTTCATCCATCGTTTGGGATGACTTATTCTTCTTTTTTGACCGAATACTTAGCATCATTACTGATTCCCCCTAGTTCACTGTATCAAGATTACGAGCCAATCAGTGTGCCGATCGTATAGGTCACAATCATGGTTAAAATCCCCGAAACAACATTTCTAATGATTCCGCGAGTTGTGTTTGAATTTCCCAGTTTCGCCGCTGAGTAGCCCGTAATTGCAAGAGCGATGATAACGGCAATTCCAGTTGCTAAAACCCGGATTGAACTGGGAAACGTGGTGATGGCAACCAGTGGTAAAATCGAACCAGTTGGAAATGAAATCATTGAAGCAATCGCGGCTGACAATGGGTTGGTATACTCACCAACATTAAAGCCGTACTTCTGGCGAACAGAGGTTTTTAAGGGATCCTTGTTCATCATTTCTTTGGTGGCCTGTTCGGCTAAGTCGGCTGTAATTCCATCGGAATCTAGCTTTTGTTGAACGGTATTGAATTCGTGATCGTATGAATCTGCCAAGGCCTGTTTCTGGTGGCTAATGGCATTTCGCTGGGAATCTTTTTGGGTATTAACTGAGACGAATTCACCCATCGCCATTGAAACTGTTCCGGCGAGCATGCCTGAAATTCCTGAAATAAAAATTGCAAAATTGCTGGACGTGGCACCTGCAACGCCGATAACAATCCCGGCAACTGAGACGATCCCATCGTTAGCGCCCATTACGGCAGCCCGCATCACGTTAATTTTCTGCGCTAAAGTTTTCTTTTTGGCATTCTGAGCCATGGTTACACCAGCTCTCTAATTTATAATTATTATTATCTGATACAAATTACATTATAGATCAATGGCTTAAAAAAGTAAAATCAAAAAGCCCCTTTTTTCGATTTTATTTTTTGGGACACCTTAATTTTAACTTGTTGTGGCTTAAATACATAGTTTTCCGACATAAACTTTACCATTTTAGAATATTATTATTGATTGACTAACAGAAGATAAGCGGCTACCATACACCGAGTAGGAAAAAATAAGGAGATGGATTTTTGATGGCGACAACGAATAATTCAGTTCTACGCCAGTTGATGAATCATCGGAGTATTCGACGATTTAAAGAACAGTCACTAACTGAAGATCAGGTTGATCAACTAGTAGCGGCTGCCCAGCACGCCTCAACCAGCACCTTTTCGCAACAGTATTCAATTATTAGCGTGACGGATCCAGCCATTCTGCACGAACTTGGCCAGATTACGTTGCATCCATGGCTGGAAAAGAGTGGGCACTATTTTGTGATGGTTGCCGACCAATTCCGGAACCTCCAAATTGCGAAGCGAGCAGGTGTCGATCCGTTCACATTGCATACCACCGACAAGTTTTTGGCTGCCGTTTTTGACACAGCAATTGCGACTGAAAACATCATGGTTGCCGCCGAAAGTATGGATCTTGGGGGCACCATTATGGGGAGTATCTTGAATGACACCAAGCGGGTGATTGAATTGTTGCAATTGCCTGAATTGACATTCCCGCTTCTGGGAATCGCCATTGGCTATCCTGCCGATGAACCAGATTTAAAACCCCGGATGGCAGCAAATCTCATGCATTTCCAGAATCGTTATCAACCAGATCAAGGAGACGATCTGAAAGCCTACGACAAATTGATTGCGACATACTACCAAAAACGGGGATCAAATCGTCGGACTGAAACTTTCAGTAGTCACATTTTATCGGAATTGGGTCGAAGCCATCAGGTACGAGCGGACTTATTAGACAATATTAAAGATCAGGGATTTCTGCTTAATTAGTCGTCTTGAACCCCGATAATGACAAAATGATGAGAAAAATGATTGACTTTTGTGTGATTTCACCTTACATTTATAGGTAATTGATTGACAGTTTTTATTCAGCGATGACGGAGAAGAGTAAATTCATCCTCATTTAAAGCGACCATTGACAGTGCGAGAATGGAATGAGTGAATTGAAAGTGCGCTCTGAGTTGAATCGGTGGAAAACACCGCAACTAGATAGGACTCAATGAAGGTGTCTGTTTTATAGCGGGCACGAAAAAGGGTGGAACCACGATAAATCGTCCCTGTTGTTTTGGAAACAAAACAGCAGGGCTTTTTTAAACTCTAAAAATAACTGTTGATCGGATTTATTACGTGACTCTAGAATGGAGATGATTTGATGAGTTGGGCTATTATCCAGCAAAGTTTGCCCATGTTTGGCAAAGGATTTGAATTAACGCTGTGGCTTTCGTTTGTTGGAATCATCGGCTCAATTGTGGTTGGTCTAATATGCAGCTTAGTGCAATACTTTCGGGTGCCGGTTTTTCGTCAAATTGCGTCGGTCTATGTTGAAATTTCCCGAAATACGCCGTTGTTGATTCAGTTATTTTTCTTATATTACGCATTTCCAGTTCTGGGAATTAAGTTTGGTGCGCAGCTTTGCGGAATTATTGGGTTGATTTTTCTGGGTGGCAGTTACATGGCGGAAGGCTTTACCGGTGGGTTTAATGGCGTTTCCAAAAGCCAAGTTGAATCTGGTAAGGCAATTGGCTTGAGTCGCTGGCAATTGGCGCGGTACGTTGTTTTTCCCCAGGGGTTCTCGTTAAGTGTGCCGGCAATGGCCGCCAACGTGATATTCCTGATTAAGGAAACGTCGATTTTTACCGTGATTGCAATCCCAGAGCTGACCAATACCGCACTTGATTTGATTGGAATGTACTATCGGTCAAACGAGTATTTATTCGTACTAGTCATTGCCTACGCAATTATTTTGGTCCCACTGTCAATTATTTTAACGTTATTGGAAAAGAGGGTTCGTTATGGCACATTCGGGAATTAGTGTTCTATTTGAAGGCACCAACTTCATGCGGTTGCTTGGCGGCCTGTGGGTAACCGTTAAGATTGCAGCCGTTGCACTGATTTTTGGCATCATCCTTGGAATTATCCTCGGGGTTTTACGGACCTTTAAGAATCGGCCGTTGCGAGTCGTTCTGCGGTTATATTTGGAATTCTTCCGGGTTGTGCCAACAGTGGTGTTGCTATTCTTGTTCTACTACATCTTGCCGCGCCAAATGAATTTCAATTTACCGGCTGATCAGTTGGCAACCCTCGTATTTGTGCTTTGGGTTGGTGCTGAGATGAGTGACATCGTTCGCGGAGCTTTGATTTCAGTGCCACGACACCAAATCGAATCCGGCAAGGCGATTGGTCTCAACCGGTTTCAGCTTTATCGTTACGTACTGATTCCCCAATCGTTAACGCTGGAAATTCCGGCAACCATTAATTTGGCAACTCGGGTGATCAAAACGACCTCAATCCTGCTGCTGATTTCCGTCATGGATGTCATCAATATTGGTCAACAAATCATCGAGGCAAATAATCATACCTACCCAACCGGTGTTTTCTGGGTCTACGGATTAATTTTCCTATTTTATTTCTTAATCGATTACCCACTATCTTGGTGGGCGAAACGGCTGGAAAAGAGGAGACTGGAGAAGGCAAATGGCTGATAAAGTACTGGAAGTTGCACATTTAGAGAAGTTTTATGGTAAGAAACACGTTTTACACGATATTAATTTTTCGGTTGATCAGGGTGAGGTCGTGACGCTGTTAGGGCCTTCCGGGTCAGGAAAGAGTACGCTGATTCGTTGCCTGAATGGCTTGGAAACGTATCAGAAGGGAACGATTACCTTTGAAGGTCAGAAAATTGTGCCGACCGAAAAGAACTGGCAGCAGCTCCGCCAAAAAATCGGCATGGTTTTTCAGAGTTACGATCTGTTTCCAAATTTGACCGTCATGGATAACATCTTATTAGGTCCGACCAAGGTTCAAAAGCAGGATAAGCAGGCGGCCCGTCAGGAGGCTGAACGACTACTTGCCAGCGTTGAACTGTCAGACTACGCCAACGCATATCCGCGTGAATTGTCGGGTGGTCAGGCCCAGCGAGTTGCGATCGTCCGTGCGTTGGCCCTTCACCCGGACTTTATGCTGTTTGATGAGGTGACGGCGTCGCTGGATCCGGAAATGGTGCGCGGAGTGCTGAATATTATTGAAGGGTTAGCCGATCAGGACAACATGACGATGATCGTTGTCACGCATGAAATGAACTTTGCGAAACAGATTGCTGATCGGGTCCTGTTTTTACAGGATGGTGAGATATTGGAACAGACATCATCTAAACAATTCTTTAGTAACCCCCAAACCAGCCGGGCAAAGGAATTCTTAGATAGTATGGACTTTTAGTGAGGAAAATGGAGGGTGTATTATGAAGAAAAATTGGGTGAGAAAGCTGATAACCATCGTGACCATGGCCGCTGCGCTGGTCCTGGTATTAGCGGGTTGTGGTAACAGTAAGAGCAGTTCGAGTAACAATCCCAGTTCCGTTTCGGCGATCAAGAAAAAGGGCACCATTCGAATTGCCGTATTTGGTGATTTGCCGCCCTATGGTTGGGTAAATAAGGATGGAAAACGCGTTGGTTATGACGTGAAGTTGGCTCACCAAGTCGCTAAGGACCTCGGTGTTAAGGTGAAGTTTGTCCAAGTTAACGCGAATAACCGGGTGGATGCCTTGAACTCAAACAAGGTGGATTTGGTGCTGGCAAACTTCACGGTAACTCCACAGCGAAAGCAGGTGGTCAGTTTTGCTAAGCCATACATGAAGGTTTCCGTTGGGGTTGTCTCACCAAAGAATAAGCCGGTTACCAAGGTTAGCCAACTGCAGGGTAAAAATGTGATCGTGACGAAGGGAACCACTGCTGAAACATACTTCACGACTGATCAGAAGAAGGTTAAGTTACTGAAATTCGATTCCAAAACCCAGCAATTTAACGCTTTGAAGAACGGTCGTGGGGTTGCCCTAGCTGACGATAACTCATACCTGTACGCATGGTCGAAGAGTAATCCGAAGTACACGGTTGGCATCAAGAGTATTGGGCCTAAGTCCTACATTGCCCCGGCCGTTAAGAAGGGCAATAAGTCACTATTGAATTGGACCAATAAAGAGATTACCAAGTTGACTAAGAAGAGCTACTTTGTTAATGACTATAATACTGAACTGAAGCCGTACTTTGGTAAGGAAGTAAAGCCTTCGGATATCGTGCTGCCAACCAAGTAAGCAAAAAGCGATTCACCAAAATTAATCGGAAACTAAAAGTGGAAACCATTTGTGATTAGGTTTCCTTTTTCTTTGGAATCTAAATTAAATTAATTTTAATGTTGACGATGATATTCTAATGTGTTTTAATAGTCACAACATCAAACGGAAAGGAATTTATCGCTATGACAAAATTTGTTCAACAACTTAATGCCTATTATTACGGCTATGCTTGGTTTAGATAGCGCCCGTTCAGATGCGGGCGCAAGCGCGTCCGCGTCTAACCCGCAATGCCGTTATTGGTTGTTGCCAGCTAGACGATTGAGTCTAGCTGGATAGGATAATTCTTTTACACGAGTAAAAAATTAGCCAGCTGGATTCTCACATCCGGTTGGCTTTTTTAATCTTAAAATTTGAGGAGTGTCAAACATGACGAACACATTAACAAAATCCAATAAACGCAGACTTTCAATTGCCCTGTACCTCAACTACCTGGTACACGGAATTGGATTGATTATTTTGACCCAGAACATGCAGGAGCTTGGGCATTTCTGGAACGTGCCAATTGCGACGGTTTCCTACGTTATCTCCGGGATTGGCATTGGAAAGCTGATTGCCTACTTCTTATTCGGTTACTTGTCAGATCGGTTTGGCCGAAAGCAACTCGTCCTAACCGGCGCATTGAGTTACATGGTCTTCTTCCTCGGCGTTCCGTTCACAACGAATATTGCTGTGGCCTACTTATTTGCAATTATTGCCGGGATCGCCAACTCAGCGCTTGATTCGGGAACCTACCCAACGTTTGTTGAAATGGGCGGCAGTTCCAGTGCTTCGAACGTGTTCATCAAGGCATTCATGTCGTTAGGCGAGTTTGTTTTACCACTTGCCATTGCCCTGATTGAAGCTAAGAGCCTCTGGTTTGGCTGGTCGTTTATCGGGACCTTACTGGTTTTGGTCGCTAACCTATTTATTTTACGCGGCGCTAAATTCCCGGAGATGAACCATGTTGACGAAGCTTTCGTTGAGGAACATGAAAATGTGTCGAAATTCAGAAAAATTATTGCGACCATCTCATTGGCAATCTACGGATACACCACGATGGCCATTATGATCCTCTTCACCCAGTGGATCAGTATGTTTGCCACCAATAACCTTGGATACAGCTCTTTGGTTTCACACGGCTTGTTATCACTTTACAGCATTGGCTCAATTACCGGCGTGATTTTAAACTTCATTTTGTTAAAGTTCTCGATTTCGGAAACCAAATTACTGGTTGCTATGAACGCTTTATCATTGCTGGCAATTTTCACGGTTAGTCACTCCTCAACGATTCTGATTACGTCAATTACTGCTTTCCTGTTTGGTGTTACCGCCGCTGGTGGCGTGATGCAGGTTGCGCTTAATGTGCTGCTTAAAATGTACCCAATGCATAAAGGAATCATCACCGGGACGTACTTTACATTTGGCAGTATCGCAACCTTTACCATTCCGATTGTGACCGGCTGGTTATCAAAAACAAACATTCAGCTGGTCATGAACTTCGACGTAATGATCGAATTGGTTGGCACTATCGTTGTCATTTTGACCGCAGTCTCACTCACTTCCGGAACGGTTCGCGAGACCGTTTCGCACATGGTATCAGGACTGATGCACGTTGGCGCACCGGCAGCTTCGGGGGATCGGTCGAAGGATAACTAACCCGATAACGTGATTTAAAGTAAAAATAATTAACGATGTCCCAAAGACCATGCGTTGCGCTGATCTTTAGGACACCTTTTTGATTAATTTAAAATTTTAAAACTCTTCCGGACATCTTCAACACTCAGCTGTCCCGGTGCAGAAGCCTGCCCAACCGTCGCAAATGAAAGGGTTGAGCCAAACTGAGGCCCGGTGATTCGACTGATTTTACCAAGCTCACCCATGGACATGCTAATGAGAGGAATCGTCAACTTCTGGTTTGCAATTGTCGTTGCCGTTAGTAATGTCAGCACATCCAGGCTGTTTTGGGGCATCACCGCAATCTTAGCAACGTCTGCGTTTCGTGCTGCCATCTGTTGAAATCTGCTGATAAGCGTTTGCTGATCGGGCGTTGCCTGGAAATCGTGGTTACTGAGGATAACGGGAATATGTTGGTAGTGGGCCAGCTTAATCAAGTCAGCGACTGTCTTTTTGTCGCGATTAAATTCAATATCAATCATGTCTGTTAGGCGATTTTCTAAAATCCAGCGGCAGGTGGCATAGTAATCCGTATCTACAAGATTAGAAGCACCGCCTTCATGGGTGGTCCGAAAAGTGGTCAATAAGACGGTGTCACCGATTAATCGGCTGATTGTTTTGGCTAAATCCATGTAAACGGCTTGGTTGAGAACCTGCTTAAAAAAATCAATGCGCCACTCGATCACGTCTGGTTCGACGGCGAGGGCCCTTCGCAACTGATTAAGAATTTCGCCAGGTGTAACACCTGTAACGGGAACGGCGATGTTTGTCTTTCCGGATTCAAAACGACTATTTTTGACGGTAACGCGTTTATTTGGCATGGCTGGGGATCCCTTTCTTGACGAATTGACTGGTTTCAGTTTACCAACTGACCTCGGTAAATTCAATATTCCAAAAGTATGGTGTTTCTGTTTAAGGTTTTGCGGTATCCTAACACTAGTTAGTGGGGGAACTTGGTTAGAAAGTTTGGAGGAAGGTTTACATGACAGGTGGAAAAGTAAACGGCGTGCCGCCGTTTGCGATTGGGTTAATGGCGATTATTGGAATTGCGATGGTGGTTATTCCCATCATGACGTACTGGGTTCTCAAACCGAAGTATAAATTACGGGCGTCACCAGTTTGGGTTGGCGCGGCAATATTTTTTGTGGCCGTGATTATTCTTGAACCAATTTTACATGCCATTGTGCTGCGGCCAACGGCTAACGGATCTATCGGGCTGGTAGTTCGCCATCCATACATTTATGTAGCGTACGGCGCGTTGGCCGCCGGTGTCTTTGAAGAAACAGGTCGGTTCATTGGTTTCCGATATCTCAAAAAACGGGTTTCCGGTTTTCAAACGGCAATTGCCTACGGGATCGGTCATGGTGGGATTGAAATGATCTTGGTTGGGGCGATGGGAATGGTCAACTCAATCATGTTTAGTACCGCGATTAATTCTCACAGTACGGCAATTATGGCGAAGATTCCCAGCACAACGATGCATTCGTTAATGACCAACGCTGCCGGAATGGCGATACTGGCACTCGTCGAACGAATTGGGGCGTTTCTGATTCAGATTTTATTATCGATGATTGTTTGGGCAGCGGTCAATTACGTTGGCAAGTGGTGGCTTTACCCGGTCGCCATCGTTTTGCATGCAGTTGTGGACACACCATCAGCTATGTTTCAGGCTGGTTTGATTTCCAGCCAATCGTTAGTTGAAGTTTTGTTGTGGGTAACCGTGATTCTGCTCGCCATTTTCGTCTACTATGTGATTGGTGGGCTCATCAAACGGCAGCCGACGCCGACCATCGGAACAAAGTAAAAGTTCGAGTCACAGAATTAATCTCAGTTATAGTAAGCAAAAAGTCTGACACCAAACGAAGATGTTTGGGTCAGACTTTTTGCTAAAGATTGATTAAAATCCGCGATAATCATTTCGACCAAAGTACTGTAAGTTTCCGAGTAATGGTTTTTGATTCAGTTGTTCTAGCGTTACGAACGTGTAGCCTCGTTTCTTCAATGACCGAATGATTTGTGGAACGGCGGCAACCGACGTCGCGTGGATATCATGCATCAGAATGATTGACCCGTTGGTCGTGGTTGCCAAAACATGACTGATGGTCTTAGCGGTGTTTAAATAGGCCCAGTCGCGTGAGTCCACTGACCAGCGGACAATTGGCCGGTCATAAAGATTGCCAATTCGAGCATTTACGGCCCCATATGGCGGTCGAATGTAGTACGGAATTGTCTTGGTGGCTTTATAGATTGCCGCGTCCGTCAAGGCAATCTGATGAAGGGCGCTGGTGCTGCTCAAATTAGTCAGCTGTGGGTGGCTCCATGAGTGGTTGCCGATTTGGTTACCGGATTTGAGAACTTCCCGACTGATACTCGGGTAACGCATAACACTAGTGCCGACTTCAAAGAAGGTTGCCGGGACATTATATTTCTTCAGTGTTTTGAGTAACCGGGGGGTCAAAGTCGGGTCAGGACCATCATCAAAGGTGAGTGCGACCACCTTCTTTGGTGTTTTAACAGGTGTAAAATCATATTTCTTGGGCATGTAACGGTTTAAAATAATGCCGGTGAGTTTATTGAGCGGAATGGCAACATTTTTCACCCCGTACTGGTTCTTGGTGAGATGGATGGTTAAGTGTTGGCTATCCAGCGTAAAGTTGGTGGCGGTTAGGTGCCTTGGTAATGGCAAGTAAACCAACCGCTGTACCTGCTTGCCGCTTAGCTTGTGTGTTTCAGCCAATTGGGTTCGGGTTAACTGGCGGATCGTTGCCAACCGGTTGAGATTGTTATTGGTTATGTTGCCGTAGGTGAGCCGTTTGCTTGTCTTCTTGGCCACGGATTGGCTAGATTTAGCCGCTGCGTTCGTGGTGGCGGAAACGGTCCCAAAAGCGAATGCTGCCAGGCTTAAAATGCCAATTGTTGCGAGTGCCTTTTGATATTTCATGATAAATGCCCCCTCTAACCCGAATTGAGCTAAATGTTTAGTTAATCGTTCAACTTTATTTTTGCATTGCGATGGTGGGTTGTCAATTGATGATAGTTACAAAATAATTTAGCAATAATGGTTGACAAGAAGGGCAATTCGAGATAAAGTACCGATAACATTAAAAACCGATAAGAAAGTACTTAGAAATGTCGGGGAGTCACGATTAAGAAGTGCGAAGAGAGTGCCGATTTCTGGGAGGGCATGACGTCTTAATCGTTAAAGCCGATTTTGAGTACGACAGCTTGTTCAGAGTTGTCAGGGAGCGCCCAATACAGCGCCAACGTATAATCATGTACGTGAGAGACAGGCACATGCCTGTAACTAAGGTGGTATCGCGCCCAAGCGTCCTTTCAGAAATTATTTTCTGATTGGCGTTTTTTTATTTTAAGGAGGTGTTGGCTGTGATGGTTCCGTTATCAAACAACGATCAAACGCCCGCTCAGTTACCCAAGTCAAGAAAAGTTCATATCGAAAGGATAAGAGAAAATGACAAAAATCAACTATACGAACATCGCAGTTTACAATCATGATCGACAAGCGTTCATTCCAAATCAACATATGGTCGTCGACACCCAAACTGGCATGATCATTGAAACCGCAAGCGGCAATGCAACCCGTCAGGCCTGTGATGAGGTGGTCGACATGCACGGGCGGTTTGCGATGCCCGGTATGATGAATGCCCATACCCATATGACTGATATGCCAACGTACTGGTGGCAAAATGGGGCTGAAAAGCGGCATCCTGATTCACGAGAGATGTGCACAATGTTTGCCATCCGGAATATGCAGGACGCGCTGGCGCATGGGGTTACATATATCCGCAATGTTGGTGCGGAGTTTGACATCGACATTGAGATCAAAAAAATGCAGGAAAAGGGCTGGATTAAGGGACCCAAAGTTATGACATCCGGGCGGGCTTTCTGTATCACAGGGGGACACGATTCTGATTGTGGGTATGAGGTCGACGGTGTCGATGAGGTGCGCAAGGGTGTCCGGCAGGCAATGAAGAACGGCGTCGATAATATTAAAATGATGGTTACCGGCGGCGTCCTCAAAGATGGCGAGACCCCCGAAGATATTCAGTTTACGTTTGAAGAAGCCCAGGCAGCCGTAATGGAAGCTCATCACAAGAATAAGACGGCTGCTGCTCACGCCCAGGGAAACGCCGGCGTTAAAGAAGCGGTGGCTGCGGGATTTGATACGATTGAGCACGCGTTTGAAATTGATGACGAGACAATTGCCATGATGAAGGCTCACAAAACCACGATTGTGCCAACGATGAACGCCATGTACGCGATTTACAAGCATGGGCAGGGAATTGTTCCAGATTGGGCACAGGATAAGGTTATCACTAATATCCAGAAGCACTTTAGGAGCATTACTAAAGCTGTGGCGGCTGGTATTCCAATCGCAATGGGAACTGACGCCGGTACGCCATTTAACGGCTTTCAGAACGAGAGCGCTTATGAACTGCAACTTTACGTTAAAAAGGCCGGGATGACACCCGCCCAAGCGATTGATGCCGCAACAATTAATTGCGCGCGGGCGATGCACGTTCAAAATGAATACGGTCAGTTGCTTCCTGGAAATCATGCGGATTTTATTGTGACTGATAAAAATCCTGCAAAAGATATTACCGTCCTTCAGGCTGATAAGGACGTGTACCAAAATGGTGCCCAAGTCCATGCGCAGCAAGAAGTAGCGGTGGCTCACAAATCACAGAATCCGGTCCATATTTCAGCGGCTTTGTAACGCAAATTTACGATTAGAAACACATTAAAAGTTTCTAAGGGTTGACGAAGCATTCCTAATGTGGTTTAATTATGACAATCTAATGAGAGGAATTGATAGCAATGACAAAGCAAACTTCTGTTGTTAATACTTATTATTTTGGCTATGCCTACTTTATGTAGTGTCCGCAGCGATGCGGACGCAAATTCACGCGTTCGCGTCTAAGTGGTGCAGAGTCAATGCTTTGTTGTTGACCGCTAGACGCAAAAGTCTGGCTGGGTCAATACCAATTCTTTACGAGTTTCGTAAACCGGCTGGAATTATTCTAGCCGGTTTTTTTCATCAAAAAATTTCGAGGTGGGATGAATAATGGCAAAAACACAATCAGCATCATCAGCGCCTGACGAGTTAGAAAGTGCGCGTCAGTCAATTAATCAGCTCGACGAGTCAATTGTTGACTTATTGACGAAGCGCTTCGAGCAGGCAGCTGATATCGGAAAAATTAAGAAGCAGAGGGGACTCCCAGTCTTTGATGCCAGTCGAGAAGAAACGGTTCTTCAAAGAGTAACGTCCTATCATCCAAATCAAGAAACGAAGCAGTATATTTGGAATATTTATCGTTCAATCATGGAAAATACCCGGGATTATGAAAAGCATCAACATGAATAGCTGATAGTTGTCATTTAAACATCATGAAAGACCCAATCAAGGAGGAGAAAATATTTTGCTGAACTACTTAACTGCTGGAGAATCACACGGCCCACAACTTACCGGAATCATTGAAGGAATTCCGTCAGGACTGCATTTAGACATTGACGAAATTAACAATCAGCTCAAGAAGCGCCAGGGCGGCTATGGTCGCGGCAATCGGCAAAAAATTGAGCACGATCAGGTCACAATTGTCGGTGGTGTGCGCCACGGCACCACCTTGGGGTCCCCAGTTGCCTTGGTTGTGAATAACCGCGATCATGCCCACTGGAATGAGATTATGGATCCGGTTACTCCAGAAACGCCGGAAAATACGCTCAGGAAGGTTGAGCGTCCGCGTCCAGGGCATGCCGACTTGGTTGGGGGGATGAAATACCGCCACCATGATTTACGAAACGTCTTAGAGCGATCGTCAGCCCGTGAAACGGCCATTCGAGTTGCAATTGGCGCCGTTTGCAAACAGCTATTGGAACAGGTTGGTATTCGGATTGCCGGTTACGTGCAACAGATTGGGCCGGTCTCAACTGACGATCAATTAGAACTGGACGTTACAAAGATCGAAAACGAAATCGCAAACAATGATTTGCGAATTGTTGACCAAACCAAAGTCGACGAGATCCATGATTTGATTGACAAGACCCGAAAGGATGGCGATACCCTTGGTGGGATCATCCGTGTGGTTGCGGATAACGTTCCAGCCGGACTTGGAAGTTATATTAGCTGGGATACCAAATTGGACGCGAAAATTGCCGCGGCGGTTGTCGGGGTTAACGCAATGAAGGGTGTCGAAATTGGCGACGGCTTCAAGGCGGCCACCAGCTTCGGCAGTCAGGTCATGGATGAAATTGACTGGAATAAGGATGATGGCTTCTTCAGAAATACGGATCATCTTGGTGGATTTGAAGGCGGGATGACTAACGGGATGCCGATTATTGTGAAGGCGGCAATGAAGCCAATTCCCACGCTTTATAAGCCATTGCAGAGTGTTGATGTCAACACCAAAGCCGTTAAGAAAGCCAATGTGGAACGCTCAGACACCACGGCCATTGTACCGGCTTCCATTGTGATCGAGAGCGTCGTGGCAATTGAACTGGCCAAGGCATTAACGGACAAATTTGACGCGGATAACGTATCACGGCTTCAGGAGCAGGTTGCGGCATATCGTGATGAGATTAAGCATTATTAGGAGGAACGCCAATGAAGAATTTAACGGACAAACCAACCGCCGGGTTACACGGAGAACTAACCGTCCCCGGTGATAAAAGTATCTCGCATCGCGGCATTATGTTTGGCGCGATTAGCCGCGGCCGAACCACGTTACATCACTTTTTGACAGCGGAGGATTGTTTGTCCACGCTGCATGCATTCCAAGAAATGGGTGTTTCGATTCGGCGTGACGGTGAAACGGTTGAAATCGATGGGGTTGGCCTAAACGGGTTACACGAACCAACCAAGCCGCTGGATATGGGTAATTCCGGGACGACCACCCGACTAATCATGGGGCTGTTAGCTGGTCAACGGTTTGAAACGACACTGTTTGGGGATGATTCACTGTCGCAACGACCGATGCGGCGGGTGAGCGACCCACTTGCGTTAATGGGCGCTAATATTTGCGTGACGGAGGGCCATCTGCCAGCGCGGATTCATGGGCAAAAGCTTCATGGAATTGAGTATCAGCTTAAAGTTGCCAGCGCCCAAGTGAAGAGCGCGATGATTCTTGCCGCTATCCAAGCTGAAGGCCCGTCGATCCTGGTGGAAAAGCAACCAACCAGAAACCATACTGAGCGGATGTTGAATGCCTTTGGCGCCTCCATTGAAACGCTTGATGACAACGTGACAATTAAGGTAGCACCCCAGCCTGAACTTACCGGAATTGATCTGACGATCCCAAGCGATATGTCCTCGGCCGCGTTCTTCTTGGTAGCCGCCACGTTGGTGCCCCATTCGAGAATTACTTTAAAGAATGTTGGAATGAACGAAACACGAACCGGTTTGCTGTCAATTCTCAAGCGAATGGGCGGGAAAGTTACCGCCACCAATGAACGTGATGATGGTGAGCCGACAGCCGATTTGACGGTTATGAGTGCCGACCTAAAGCCAATTGAAATTGGTGCTGAGGAAATCCCCGCGGTGATTGATGAACTTCCTTTGGTTGTCCTTCTGGCCGCCAAGGCAAATGGGGTTAGTCGAATTACCGGTGCCGGTGAATTACGGGTCAAAGAAACTGACCGGATTTCCGCCGTCGTTCATGAATTTTCAAAATTAGGGATTGCGATTCGCGAATTACCTGACGGGTTCGTAATCGATGGTTCGAAGCCATGGCACGTTGAAACGACTAAACTATCCAGTCATGGTGATCATCGAATTGGGATGACGCTAGCAGTTGCGTCATTATTGGTTGACGAACCGCTGCGGTTAGCGGATCCTGATGCCGTTAATATTTCGTATCCGACGTTCTTTGAAGATCTGCGGAGCGTTTCAAGCGTTAAAAACTATTCATAGGGGGATTGTTGGTATGGCTACGGTGCTTATAAGTGGATTGGGATTAATTGGCAGCTCAATTGCCCGAGTGATGCGAGGCAACGATTCTGATATCGAATTGATTGGCAGCGATCCGGACGACGATACCAGCCAGTTTTTGCTCGATCATCACATTATTGACAAGCGGATGAATTTTGCTGCCGCGGCGCAAATTGCCGATTTAATTGTGTTGGCCGGGCCAGTATCAGTGATTATTTCTCAGTTGAAACAGTTGGCCAACATTAAGTTAAAGCCCGATGTCCTGGTAACCGACGTGGGCAGCACAAAGGCTGCGGTTGAACGGGCCGCCGAGCCGCTGCTGGCAAAGGGCGTTAACTTTGTTGGCGGCCACCCGATGGCGGGGTCCGATAAATCCGGCAGCCAATTTGGGAGCCAACATTTGTTTGATCACGCCGTGTATTTTCTGCTCACTAAATCGCAAACTAATCGCAAACTAATTTGGTTTCAAACCCTTATGGCTGGGGCAGATATTCACTGGCAGGCAATTGATGCCAAGCAACATGATCAACTGGTCAGCGAATTGAGTCACGTTCCCCACGTGATTGCGGTTACACTGGTGAACACAATTGCCGATAGCTTAGCGGGAAATCCAGCGAGGTTAAGAGCGGCCGCTGGCGGGTTTAAAGATACGACGCGAATTGCGGCGTCTGATCCCACAATGTGGACAGCCATTATGCTTAGTAATGCTGATCAAATTAGTCGAGAATTAGTCCAGTTTCAAAAGCACCTTGCCGCCTTTCAACAGGCGATTCAATCTCACGATGAAAAGACGATTCGGGAAACGCTGGAAAGTGCGCGCAGAACCCGTAAATCATTAGACGAAGGGAAATGAGTTATTATGAAAGCAATTTTAGTTGGCTTTATGGGAAGTGGCAAAACCACTGTTGGTCAGTTATTGGCCAATCAGATCCAAGTCCCATATCATGATTTGGATGATGTAATCGTTGAACGTGCCGGTAAGTCGATTCAGCAAATATTTGACGATGAAGGTGAGGACGCCTTTCGCAAAATGGAACATGAGGCCCTTCTTTCATCCTTAGGTGACGCCGGCATTTTGGGCACTGGTGGCGGAACACCGATGCAGCAAACCAACTTTGACCTGTTACGACAGACAACCGTTCCCGTGATCCTGTTGGACGTTCATCCTGAAACGATCATGAAACGTCTGCAGGGCGACAATGCCCGCCCATTAGTCAAGAAGCTTGGCCAAGACGGATTGGTTGAATTAAAACGCGTCCGTGATGATCGTTACCACATGGTGAGCGATATTCGAATTGCGACTGATGAATTGTCCCCTAAGCAGGTGGTTGATCAAATTATGCGGGAATTATCGGTGTTAAATTAACTGAGGAGGACTTTACATGATGGATGGACACACAACACTGTACGGTTTTATTGCACATCCAGCGGCGCATAGTTTGTCACCGCTGATACATAACACGAGTTTTCGAGCCCTGGGGATTAATGCGGCTTATTTGGCGTTTGATATTAACACCGACACACTTGAAGATATGGTGGCGGCAATTCGGGCGATGGGCATTGGCGGTATGAATTTATCACTGCCCCTCAAAACCGACGTTATTCCGTTGCTGGATGCCGTCACCCCCCGGGCAAAGCGGTTAAACGCGGTGAATACCATTATTAATCGGGATGGTCAACTGACTGGTGATACCACTGACGGCCAGGGATTTGTTGACGCGCTTGAGTATCAGGGAATTCAAATTGCGGATAAGCAACTGACAATTTTGGGTGCTGGCGGGGCCGGTCGTTCAATTATTGGGGCTGCAATTGATGCTGGGGTCGCTCACATTGACGTTTTTAAACGGCAAAACGCGACGTTTGCTGACCGAAAACGCCAACTGGAATCCTGGTCGGATAAGGTTTCCGTTCTTCCCTACGATGATGAACAGGCAATGGCGCAGTCAGTTTCCGATAGTCAAATCGTTGTGAATACAACCAACGTTGGGATGGCTCACGATCAAGCGATGCCGGTGAGTCAAGCGGTAATGGCCGCCATTACGCCCCAACATATTATTTTTGATGCCATCTACTTCCCATTAGTGACACCGTTTCTTGCCGCAGCGAAAATCAAGGGTGCCCAAACCTTCAACGGCATTGGCATGTTAGTTCAGCAGGCTGCCGGATCATTCTTTGAGTGGACTGGCCAAAAGATGCCAATTGATCAGGTAATGACTGCCGTTAATGAAGCGGTTGCCAGTCGCCAAACCAACTAACGTCATTGTTTGGCGCAGTTAATGGTATAGTAGTAAGTGCAAATACAATCAAATTGATGACATTAGGGGAGCCGTTTGGCTGAGATGCATGAACATGATGCGAACCCTTCGAACCTGATCTGGTTAACGCCAGCGAAGGAAATTGTCGGGAGACCTCCTTTTGTTATCGATGATGATCGATTAACGAGGAGGTTTTTTAATGCATCGGTCCACGACTTATAAAATGATTTTGACAGCTATTTTATCCGCGATTGGCGTTGTGGGTGGCAGTATGTTTGAATTTACGGTGGGTGTCGCCAAGGTTGCGCCCATGCAGCATTTGATTAACTTGATTTCAGGGGTATTGGTTGGCCCCTGGTGGGCAGTGACCCAGGCATTTATCACATCACTGTTACGGAACATTCTTGGCACTGGAACGGTCCTTGCATTTCCTGGCAGCATGATTGGGGCATTCTGTGTGGGCTGGCTATTTCACAAGACCCAAAGTTTACTGGTGGCGGCCTGCGGTGAGCTGGTCGGAACCGGTATTATTGGTGCCATTGTGGCATATCCGCTGGCCCAGTGGCTGATGGGAACCACCGGCGCACTATGGCTGTTTATTCCAAGTTTCTTCCTGAGCGCGTTAGTGGGTGTGATTGTCGGCTACGTGATTTTAAAGGCCATCTGGAAGCGAGTCATCGTCCCGCAACAACGAAAGTTGGATCAATGAACATAGAATAGTCGCCATTAAAATCGGGGTTTCCGATCTCAATGGCGACTATTTTAGTGATTACTTAATAATGAGTGATTAGTGTTCCGCAACGGTTTCAGGATGTTTCTTTTCGAACCGGTATTCCAAGAAGAAGTAGGCGGTGATAAATAGATAGCAGGCTGCCGGAACGATAAATGACAACTGCATTGATCCACTAAAGTCCGAAACCAGTCCCTGGATTGCTGGGACAATTGCGCCGCCAATTAAGGACATCACGATAATGGCGCCAGCCGTTTCAGTATATTTCTTCTCCGTAACGGCATCCAGCGTATGGGTGTAAATGGTTGGCCATTCCGGCCCAAAGAAGAAACTGGTCATGATTGCGGCGTAAACGGCGGTCATGTTCGGAACGGTAAATGTGATGACCAACGCCAAGGTTCCCAACAGAGAATAGGTGGTTAAGACGCCGGTAATCGAAAACTTACTCATGAAGACGTTTGCGATTAGTTTTCCGACAAACCAGGCAACGTAACTGTAAATCATAAAGGTGGAAGCGGCACTGTCGGAAATGCTGTGGTTTAGATTTAATGCCAGACGAATTGTAAATGACCAAACGGTGGTTTGAAGGCCGGCATAGATAAATTGGGTGAAGACGCCCTTTTTGAAACCCGCGTTGCCCCAAAGGTACTTAATGGTTTCTGCTAAGCTTGGCTTTTCTTCCTGAGCTTCCATGCCCGCTGTGGTGGGTTCTGAGGTTGCCTTAGCGCGGGGCATTGGTGACAGCGCAAAGATGATGAGCATGATCAGTAAAACGGCTAAGATGTACTTATATGGCCTCAATGTGAGCTGCAGCATCTGTTCACCATAGGCAATCCGCTGGGCACCGTGCATGGCACTCATCTTTTCTGATAAGTTTCCCACACTGCCGAAGATTAAGTATTTACCCAGGAGAATTCCGGCAATGTCGCCAAGTGGAACCAGCGTTTGTGAAAAGTTCAGGCGCATGGTTGAATACTTTTTTGGCCCGAGCATTGAGCTGTAAGTATCGCAAGAGGTTTCCAAGAAACTCAGGCCAATGGCAATCGCGAAAATGGCAACCAGAAACATACTATAAGTTGCGACGCGGGATGCCGGGAAAAATAGGGCACAACCCAGAATATAGAAGATAAGCCCGGTCATAATCGCAAACTTGTAGCTTTGCTTTTTGATAATGAGGGATGCTGGAATGGCGATTAAGAAATAGCCGCCATAAAAGGCGCTTTGAACAAATGCGGTTGCGGCATCGTTTAACATAAAGACAGTTTTGAACTGGGTAATTAAGATGTCATTCAAACTAGCGGCCGCTCCCCATAGCGGGAAGATCATTGAGACGAGTAAAAATTGAAAAACGGGCGTTTTACTGAGGTAACCGTCGGATAATTGCGTCCAACTGGTTTTTCGTTTAGATGTTGTAAGCTCCATGGTTCAAATCCTCCTAAAGGTTTAGATAAAACGTTTTACTCATAAAAAATTAAAAGGTTACGCCGGATTCCAAGATCATGTTCGAAAACGGGGTCATTTCTCCCGTTCGGACAAACGCGTGGGTTTTTGAAAGGTTGTGTTTTAGTTCACTGTGGGGCATGTACTCAATGGCCACATTGGGCAATGCGTTCTTGATGGCGACCAACTGTTGTGGATTTTGAGTTTGAATTTCATCCGCTAAGTAAATTTTTTGGACTTCCAACTCGGTCAGGATATTTGCCAGAACCTGTTGGAAACTTGGAAGATCCTTTGAAAGAGCGAGGTCGATCTTCTTGGTCCCCAGAGGAACCGGCATGCCGGCATCACCGATGCTGAGCCAGTCCATGTGGCCCATGTTGGCGATAACTGTTGATAATTCGGAGTTAATGACGCTTGTTTTCTTCATGATGGGGATCTCCTTTAATGAGTTTATCGGTTTAATAAAAGGTTTTACTTAATTTCAATGGTGAAATCATAACATGTTTTGCAAAGGCTTACAACCGTTTTTTTGGTTCACGGGCAAAATAAAAATGGTCAATCACCATCAATCATAAAACTGACGGTGATTAACCATTGGAAAAATTATAAATTAGGATTAAAAGTTTCCCTGTACTGAATCTTGCCGGGAATGATATTGCGAACTGTCCAGTGACGCTTGTGCTTGATCATGGATTTGGCGTGAATAATGGCTTGAAAACCAAGCTCAGCTTTTGGAATCCAGATGCTGGAAAGCGAAGGTGTTAGGAAGGATGCGAATTCCAAATCATCGAAGCTCATTAAAGCGATGTCCTTGCCGGCAATCAGTTGGTGCTTGGCCAGTGCCCGCATCGCTCCGATTGCAAACGGATCCGACCACACTAATATGGCGCTCAGATCCCGGTCGTACTTCTTTAAGAGTGATTCGGTGACGGCCATCGCGGAACCGGTATCGGGACTGATTTCCTTATAAATTTCTGGTTGGTGATGGTCAGCAGTCCACTGCTTGTATGCCTTAGTCCTGGCATCTTCAACGCTTGCCACAATTTGGCCGTCAAGATCCATCTGATTTCGTGCACAACCGATGAAGGCAATCTTACCACTGGTGTGGGCAGCCAGCTGATTCAAAATGCTGATCGTGAGTTCTCCCAGATTCGTATCAACGATATCTGCCAGATCATGATAGAAGCCGCCGCCATCGACGATAATCACGTTTTTGTTATACTGATTAATCTTTTTTACGGCGGCAATTGTCACTGTCCCGATGATGATCACCGCACTGGCCCGGGCAATTTCTTGGAGATCAACTCCATCTTGAATACGGTTGATATTCCCAAGGGTGATATTTTCCCGCTCGGCGGCCTCGTACATGCCTCGGCGGACAAACCGCCAGTATTCATCGCGGGTTTCCTCCTCCAACGTCATGGTTGTGAGAACGGC
This sequence comes from Lentilactobacillus parafarraginis DSM 18390 = JCM 14109, assembly GCF_001435895.1. Lineage (GTDB taxonomy): Bacteria > Bacillota > Bacilli > Lactobacillales > Lactobacillaceae > Lentilactobacillus > Lentilactobacillus parafarraginis. Next base: position 28,708 of record NZ_AZFZ01000028.1, read on the forward strand.
AATTTCAATTGTGTTCTTCGCTTTTTTGGCGCTGCTGTCGTATTCGTACCCTAATTGATCCGCAATCGTTTTTACTTTTTGTTTAGTTTCTTCAGCAACAAACTTATTTTTACTGGGACTCAGAGCCCTTGATACGGTCCCAGGAGAAACACCTGCCACTTTAGAGATATCTTTAATTGTTGCCATCGCCAGGACCTCCAATCAATATAAAAGCCAAATTATTTGAAGTAAACTAAAAATTTAGTAAAATGGAATTGGAATTAAATTTACCATGATTGATTTTCATTCAACCACATTGATTTGAACAAATCAATTATTGCTTCCCACAAAAAGTTGTGAGAAGACCGCTGGACGAAGGGGGATTCGTAAATGTAGGATATGAAAAAAGTAATGAAAAATGAATTAAATATAATGCAAACGAATTAAATTTAAGCTAAACAATCAAAATTTCTTTATTAAATTGTTTGACATTTATACTGTAAACGTTTACATTCAAATTAGCAATTATTTTATTAATCTAAATTTTGGGAGGCATGGTTTATGGCAAGTAACAGTATGAGTACTGGGCGTCGGATAACGTCACGACTATCGTATTCTTTTGGTGCGTTCGGTCATGATATGTTCTACGCAACGCTGTCCACGTACTTCATGATTTTCATTACTTCTCACTTGTTCGATAAGAGCAGTAGTGCAAGTAATGATAAGATGATCTTCTATATTACGTTCATCATCGGTGCGCTGCGAATTGTTGAATTGTTAATTGATCCGTTTATCGGAAATGCGATTGACAATACGAATTCACGGTGGGGGCATTTTAAGCCTTGGATCCTTGCCGGTGGTACGATTGGATCTGTTATTTTAGCAATTCTATTTAGTAACATGTTAGGACTCAACGAGTCAAATCCGCTGATGTACCTAATCGTCTTCGCGGTACTGTACATCACGATGGATATCTTTTATTCATTTAAGGATGTTGGCTTTTGGTCAATGATTCCTGCCATTTCATTTGATTCAGCTGAACGTGAAAAGACCGCAACGTTTGCCCGGGTTGGTTCTAACATTGGGCAAAACATTGTTGGGGTTATCGTTATGCCACTGGTTATCTTCTTCTCTATTAACAAGAACAGTGGTCAAGGTGACCTGCGAGGCTGGTTCATGTTTGCCGTTACAGTTGGATTTATTTCTTGGTTCTCAGCCGTTATCGTTGCGATGGGGACAAAGGAAAATGATTCTCTGCTTCGGAAGAACACCGAAAGAACGCGTTTACGGGATGTTTTCAAGGTCTTAGCACGGAATGATCAGTTAATGTGGTTGTCATTAACTTACTGCTTGTACACAGCCGGGATTCAAATCACCAACGCGTCACAGCTGTACTACTTTACCTACATCATGGGTAAACCAGGCCAGTACTCAATCTTAATGTCAATTAATATGGTTGTTGGGATCTTCGCCGTATTGACATTCCCACCACTAGCTCAGAAGTTTAGTCGGCGGAACGTGTTCTTTGCCTGCATCGCGACGATGCTTGTTGCAATGTTGATTTTCGCATTTGCAGGTTCAAACCTATTGCTTGTTTTAATTGCCGCTGTTCTGTTCTATATTCCACAGCCACTTGTATTCTTGGTTGTTTTGATGATCATCAGTGACTCCGTTGAATATGGTCAATTGAAATTTGGTCACCGTGACGAATCATTAACATTGGCTGTTCGGCCTTTGCTTGATAAATTAGGTGGTGCGATTTCTAACTGGGTTGTTGGTGCCGCTGCCGTTCTTGCCGGGATGACCGCAGGAGCTACTGCAAGCAGCATTTCAACCTCTGGGCATGTTACCTTTAAGCTCTTTATGTTCGGTGTTCCAGCATTATTAATGCTCATTGGAACGTTCATCTTCTTCAAGAAAGTTACTTTGGATGAAAAGGAACATGCTGAGATTGTTGACGAATTGGAAAAGACTTGGCACGAACATTTGGAAACTGGTGGCGAAGAATCAATGCAGGAAATCGAAAAGAAAGTTTCTGCAACCACCACATCTTACAAGTCACCAATTGACGGGGCTTACGTGAACTTGGCTGACGTTTCAGATGAGAACTTCTCCTCTGGTAACATGGGTAAAGGGTTTGCGATTAAGCCAACGGATGGTAAGGTTTACGCACCGTTTGACGGAACTGTTGAAGCAACGTTCCCAACTCGCCATGCAATTGGGCTTCGTTCAGATACTGGTATTTTAACCTTAATTCACATCGGGATTGGCACGGTTAAGATGCAGGGTACCGGATTCGTTCAGTACGTCCAGAAGGGCGATCACGTCAAGCAAGGACAAGAATTAATCGAATTCTGGCAACCAGCGATCAAGAAAGCGGGTTACGACGATACAGTTATGATTGTTGTGACGAACTTCAAGGATATTAAGGACTTTAACTACATCAAGGACGCCGGGGATGTTACCCACGGTGAAGAAATCTTGAATTTGTCCAATCCAGATAATGATGATGGTCAATCGACTAAATCATAATTTCAACGTTGATTAAATCATTTCATAAAACGTCTTCGGATATATGCGGAGACGTTTTTTTGTTTTGCAAGAAGGATAAAAGATGTAGTATAGAAAGGTGGCTTAAAATTAGAAAGAGGGGAATACGGTGTCAAAACGCGATATTTTGATCGTAACGTGTGCCCTATTGTTGTCAAACGCAATGGGTGGACTGGATAATACGATTATCAATACGGCATTACCTGCTATTATTTCCGATCTTCATGGAATTGAATTGATCGGCTGGATTGTTGCCGTATTTCTGCTTGGAACGGCGGTTAGTACGCCGCTCTGGAGCAAACTTGGCGAACATGTTGGCAATAAGAAAAGTTATCAATTGGCGGCATCGCTCTTCGTCATTGGGTCTTTTCTACAGGGGATGTCACCAAACATCGTTTTTCTGATTTGTGCGCGAACTTTAATGGGAATTGGAAATGGCGGTATGATTTCATTACCATACATTATTTATGCCAGGATGTATCAAAATCCCCGTAAACGCATGCAGGTTCTCGGTTTCGTTTCCGCTAGTTATAGTATGGCTACGATTATTGGCCCGTTGGTTGGTGGGTACATTGTTGATACGTTCAGCTGGCACTGGGTATTTTATTTAAACGTGCCGATTGGCCTCATTTCAATCATCTTTGTGCAAATTTACTATCGCATGGAGAAGCAGGCTAGAAAGACCAGTCCAGTTGATTATGTCGGCGCCTCACTTATGACGGTCGGATTAGTGGCACTGTTAGCTGGAATTGAAATGATTGGAAGCACAAATTGGCTGATAGTTGCGATCGTGGTTGTCTTTGCGATCATTATTTTGGCAGTTATGTTTCATATCGAAAACCAGGTTGCCGATCCAATTATTCCCAGCCGACTATTTAAAAATCGGCCATTAATGATTGACTTTGTCTTGTTTGCCCTGATTTGGGGTGCCTTTATTGGCTTTCTCATATACGCGCCAATGTGGGCTCAGGGGTTGTTGGCAACATCGGCTTTAATTGGGGGTGCAACCCAGATTCCCGGGTCGGTTACCGATTTTATTGGATCGGGAGTTGTTGCGCCAATGAGACGGTTCTTAACCCCGCAACGGGTGATTGCCGTTGGGATTGTAACGCTCATTATTTCGTTCGCGTTACTGGTATTTACCGGCGTTAAAACCCCATACTGGGTGTTGCTGGTAGCTGGCGCGTTTGAAGGCTTCGGCAATGGGGCGTGTTTTAACGAACTCCAAATTAAGGTTCAACAGGACGCTGAAACTCAGGACGTCCCAATTGCGACGTCATTTAGTTTTCTTATTCGAATGCTCAGTCAAACCTTCACCGCGTCAGTCTTTGGGATTATCTTGAACCATGCGTTACGTAACGGCGTGATTGCTTCTGGTGGCCGGATTACCATGCAGATGATGAATAAGCTGAGTGATGCGACGAATATTAGTTCGTTACCGCAAACGCTGATCCCGGCCATGCGAAATATCCTGTTCAATGGATTACATAACATCATGATTTTAGCATTGGGATTAATGGTTGTTTCACTGGTCATTAATGTTTGGGCCCAGAAATTGGAACACGATAAGTACCAAATGCGGCAAGCTGCGCGGATGGCGGAAAATGAGTAATCAAAAAAGAGATCGCAAACTCAAGTTTTTAACTTGGTTCGCGATCTTCTTTTTAGTTAACTAGCATGATTATTTAGTTGCTTTTGGCGTTGTGGTCGGTAATGATTGATCCTTGAAAGTCGAGAGCGAAACAGTTGCAGTTGCCAGTCCGTTGGTATTGACTTCCTCAGACTTAAAGCTGACCTTATCACCTTCAGAAATAAATTGGTAAATCGGCTTGAAGTCCTTTGCGGACGTATCAAGCTGGTAAACTTGGCCATTATTTTTCAGGATGAAGAGAAGCTTGTTATCATTTGTTCGGACAATGCGGTCAACGGTTCCCGAAACCGTCTTGCCGGTTGGTGCCGATGGCGTCACACCAGTTTTAGCCTCAAGACGCTGGTTAAACAGTGCCAGCGTGCTTTGCGCATCGTCACCAACGGCGTATGTTCCGCTTTGGTTATTGCCGTCAGCGAGGAGGTAGACAAATTTCATGAAGGAATTATTATCCCGATCAAGCATTGAGACAACCCAAGTTGGTTCGCCATTAATCCGATACAGAAGCGGTAACGTTCCCCGGTAGTTCTGCGGGTTAATATCCTGTTGCGCGTATGAAATTGCCCGCTCAGGGGTCATCACGTTTCCGTGTTCACGATAATAGTGAAGGGTGTTTGTTCGCGCATCAACGAAGGCATAACCTAAGATGGAACTTTGATGTTCATTGACACTGGTCATTCCGGTGAAGTAGTAAACTCGGCCTTTATAAGCGTAAGGGGTCAAATGATCGCCACCCTCGGTTCCGGCCTTAGTAGGCTGCATGACACCACTATGGCCTCCAAAGCTGGTAGCGTTCCAGAAGCCTTTACGGTAACGACCGAATAGGTTCACTTCCTGGGAGACCAGTTCCGGTGATACGGCGATATCAACGAATTTCGGGACGTTGTTTGGCGAGTACACGTTAACCTTACCAGTAATGGTGTTCAGCACAGCGACTTTATAGTGCTTGTAGTCGTAGTTTCGGTTTAGATATGAAATCGGTTTTGCGAGGGTCCGGACGTAGTAAGGGGTTCCCTTATCGTCGATTTCCAGCTGTGAAGTTGGGCCCACCATTGAGTATCCTAAACTGTGCGCGCTGATTCGCCGGTCGGCGTCACTGTTGAAGTAGGCACTTGGCGTGTACTTCATGGGTTTGCTGACGAATTTAGGATCGGCGTTCTTATCGGTTGCATCGGTTCTGAAGTATCCCGGAACCTTTAGGTAGTGAATATATCGCCAAAAGCCACCAGAAAATTCAACCGGGGCCACGTAGACCATCTTTTTCCGGTACATTTGAACTCGCATGTGATTTAAATCGTAAACGTTGGAGTTCTTAAAACTGTTCAGTGAGTTGTTCATATCGGTGGAAACGGTTTGCGGTGCGTTTACAACGGGGGTTTCCGAACTGTTTTTAATTACCGGCATGGGCGCGTTCTTGGTGTCATCATTGATGTCAGTCTTAATTGATTGAACGGCCGGTTGGGGATTCATCTTGGTTACTAGCTGGGTAACGCTGCCCAGAATGATAAAGACGATTACGGCTAAGACGATTCCAACGGCAAGTTTACCCAGCCAACCAAAGGTGCCGGTAAATCGGTTGATTGCTTGGCCGATAATGCCGTCTCCAGCTTGATCGGTTTTGGCAGGGGTCTGGCCGTTGCCATAGACGAATCGCTTGAGAATGGCAACGACAATCAGGCCGCCAATCAGCCACATTAACCAGCCATCAATTAGTGATGGGTAGGCAAGATCCGGTAGACTGAAGTAGGTATTAACGTAACTAATTAGGAAAAGAATAATGACTGCGATTGTGCCCCAGGTCCGCCCTCTACGGTTGGCAACAATCATGAACCATATATATGGAATGATTAACCCCGATATTTCCACCAGGGTGATCAAAGCAAAATAACTCAGCATGAATTTTACTCCCTTCAAAAGTAAACGATTTCTTTTCTCCATTATACATGGGGAAGGGGCCTCATGCGGCCGATATTAAAATTAGTGCAAACTTTTGCGGCTGTTTAGGGTCCGTCTGAAAACTTTATTTCAGG
>NZ_AZFZ01000029.1 GCF_001435895.1 Lentilactobacillus parafarraginis DSM 18390 = JCM 14109
AAGTGTCCAACTTGCAGGGTTCACTTCAATCATTTATGGTGGTTGAAACGGCTCTTTAAATTGTGCTTGATGCTAGTCCGTGAAGAAAAATGACTGATCATTATTATTTGAGTTTCCGGTTGGGTCGGTTTGGCCAATCACGATCGCATAACCGTTGGCATACCCGTCGCCATCGTTGGCAACGATTTGGCCTAAAATATCGGGAACGTTATCGATGATCTGAATGCCAATTTGATAATTTGCCATATTCGAACGTTTGGTAGCGTCGTAACCGGCTTCGTCTAAGAGTTGCTTAACGGCTTTGAGCTTCTTTGCGTCCGACCACGTGGCGTGTTTCAGCAGGTAACGATCAATGGTTGGAAATGCCTTGATGTTGCTGTAGCCGCTGGTGCTGACAGGGGTGACGTCCTCAGCACTCATAATTGACTGGTCCGCTGCGTCATAGTTATAAGCGGCGATTCGGGAAAGATTATAGTCAATTTTGCTGTAAGGAAATAAGTCGGCAATGGCCTTGGTGAGTTTCTGATACTTTGCGGTTTTAACAAACTGGTTGTAGTCAGTGTCGCCCTGAAAGTCGTCGATTGGCACGTAATTTTGACCGGTGTGGTTGGGATTCTTCCCGTGTTTAAGGTAGCCGTGCCAAACGTAGCCGCCGACGTCACGGCCATTACCCCGGAGCGTTCCGGTGACGTAATAGTAAACGGCGCGTTTATTGCCGTGGCGCATGACGACAGTTTCCGTTCGGTACCAGTTCATCCCGGGGAAGTTCTTGAGGTGAACGCGCACCTTGGTGTGATTATAGTTCCACATTTTGACGTCTTGACCATAGTAACGGGCGTAGTAGGATCCGGACTGGTTTGCCCACTTTTGCTTGATGATTTGGTAGCCTTTCGGGCTGTAACCACTGGCTAAGTTTCCTCGCCAGACATAACCACTGATTGAATTGGTGGTGTTTTTGACCAAATAATAAACCCGCTTATGCGAACCGTGTTTCAGGACAACCGATTTTGAAAGAAACCAGGTTGTCGCCTGATAGTTCTTGAGATTATGCAATTTTTGGGTGTGTTGTTTGTTCCACATATAGGCTGTTTTTGAGGATTTGGCGTGAAAGGGTAGGCGGACAGCGTGTTTTTTATCGCTGTAAACATGCGAGTAATCCTTGGTTTTCACGATTTGGTAGCTGCTGGTTTTCTTGCTTGCAGCCTGTGTTTCCATTGGACTCACGGCAAGCCCAAATAAAAGTCCAAATGCAACAACAACGGCAGTGGGTCTTTTCATCAACAAAATCCTTTCCAACTTTGATTGATACATATTTATGATTAATATAGCATAACTAATTTGAAAATGGCGTTGAAAGCCAATTGATCCGCGTAATTTTAGCAAAAGTTACGAATTCGGCCACCCAAAAAGGCTGAGTATCCGACGCGCGAATACTCAGCCCTCAATTGTGACAAATATGGATCGATTCAGTTTGAATCCGTTGCGACTAGCGAATATAGAACCATGACCAGCCCGATTAATGTGCAGATGACATGGTACCACCAAAAGCCACCAAGCACGGGAGATCCGGTCATCATTAAGAGATTGCCTAAGATAACGAGGCCACACCAAAACGGGAATGTTTTGTAGAAATGTCGATTGAAAGTCATTATAATCATCCACTCTATCATTGATAAGTAATTAATTCACAATACCTACCATAATCGTAAATCATAACCGATATGAAGGCAATTAAGATGTCTTATAAAGTGGGTTGGACTTTGACTCATCGAGGACGCTGCTGTTTTGATGGCATCATTAGCATAATCAATCCAAAGAGGCTGAGGAGAATGACTGTGCTGGTCATTAAGAAGTTTTCATAGACGACATGAATTTTGTGCGGGCCTGAGGATATATGGTTAATTGTTAATAGGCTTCGGTGGGACTTTGATAGGGGTATGGATTTGCCATCTAGCGTGACACGATAATGGGCATTGTAAATGGCAAATGGAAGTTCAACGTGAGAAAGTGGGTTTTGACCATCGATTGAGATCGTCGCTTGATTTGGACCGCTTTGTATTTTTGTTGGGATCACAACGTTAGTATTGCCGATTATTGCGTAGTGTTCCGGAGCGGCAACGGTGTCAAAACTGCTTCTCATCTTTTGAGGCAAATAATCCGCAACGCCAATGTGACCCATGAGGTTTTCGTATTCATACTGATTGGTGATTTTATACCACGCAAGTCCCTTATGGTAGCTAAATCCCTGGGATTTACTCAGTTGGTAGTTAATTTCTGGCGAGCTAATCTCGAATTTAATATGATTATGTTGAACATCGAGAGACAATAACACAGTGACCAGCAAAATAACGGCGACCAACGAACCTCGAAGACGACGGGAAGCGATTTCTCTTAATAATTCAGTTATTGCGACGCTAAAAATAACCGTTAAGAAAAATTGTGGAAAAATCAAAAGACGCCATGGAAATTGAATAAGTCGAAGTGGTGTTGATTGAAACGCATGCCATGGAACCAGGGAACTGCTGATTAAAAAATAAGCAATTGATAGCCACAATAAGGGTCTTAAAAATCTTGTCAGACGTCGATAATAAACAATGCCAAGCAAGAATCCGGCCAATGAAAAAAGGGTAATGCCATATGTGATTTGGTTCGTCAATGTCTGTGACAAATAGCGGGTTATCGATACTCCGTTCAAAGCAAAAGCATACGGTGTTACCAATTGAGTTCTTGAGAAGTTGAAGGCAGGAAGCCAAAAGCTGATTGTCAAAAGAATCGTAAGACTAACGGCTTTTGCCAATTGAAAAAATTTAAATTTTGAAAGTTCATGATAATTGATAATTGTGATGATGACAAACGTACAAATTAAAAAGATGGTGTTTAACACGTGGCTGAGACAAATCAACGTCACACCAAGGGCCAGCATTTTATACTTACCAAATTTTAACCAATGATAAAGTCCGGCAAATGCTAATGGCAAGAAAATAAGACTGTACGTAATCCCGATATCACCCATATAAAAGTTATAATTAACAGTCATCCCCGAAAGCATGTATACGGCGGCAAAAATATAGGCAGACAGCCGACGATTAATCACTGACTGATAACTGTAAAGGGCGATTATCAGTCCTAAAAACGAGCTGAAGATCATGCCAACATAATAGCTCACAATCGGCTGACCAATTATCAATCGACAAAGTGCGAACGGGTACAGTGGCAGCTTGGGGTATAAGCTCATGACCGCTGAGCCGTTTTGGTTGAATGTATAAGTTGCGATCGCCGGTAAGAAGTTAAGATGGCGCAAAGTTTGATAGACTTCCTCAATTCGCTGGAGGTGAAATTGCAAGTCTTGGGCCCCAAAAAGCCAACCATATCTGGCAAACAAAATGACATTTAGAATGCTAAAAATAACAAACGATCCCAGAATCAGGCCATCACGCTTCCAAAAACGGGTGGTGAATAAGTGATTTTCATGAGTGGATGAACCAACTTGTTTATGAGTCACGATATCTCCTTTGTGGGCTTATTTTCGTTTCAACAACCAATAGGTCACGTTGGCACTCTCGAAATTCTGGGTGTGATTGGTGACCACGCGGTAATTTTTGAGTAGCGGCTTAGCAATCTTTTTGGTTCCTGGATTGATATTACCGCTGATAATTTTGCCAGCCATATTGGGGCTGCCGTTCCACTTGTTAATTTGCTTACCAGCCGGGGTATTTAGAACCACCCACTGAACCTGATGCTTTTTGATGACATTCAGTTGACTGTCCAGAATTTCGGGCGCCTTACTATGCGGAATGTTATAGTTCTGGAAATAGTAAGTACTCGGCAGGGCGCCGGACGTGGTGTAAAAGCCCATGTCAATTGAACCGTAATTGAGCATTGTTGGTCGGCCCTTACTTTGGGCCCGCATGATACGGCCAAACTCAATTTGGGCGGGCTGCTGCGGTTTGTTGGTCTGATTAAGGGTAACGGAACCGTTATTCGGAAAGATTCGCGAACTTAAAATGTTGTCGTTGACCCCCAAAACGAGGAAGAAACTGAGCAGTGCGCAACTGATTAGGACCATGGATTCGTTTTTCTCGGTAATTTTGACGTCGAACCGCTTAATCGCGTTGATCAGTGCAAACACCCCGGGGATAACCAGGTACGGGAAGAAGGCGAGTTCATAGTACTGGTACACTTGCCCAGAATGGTAGCCGTAGACAATGAAAGCCGCGTTGACGACCATCATCATGACAAATAACATTTTGCCCCAAGCTGATTTGAATGCCGACCGACTGAACAATAGGTAAACGTATCCCAGAAAACCGCAGAGAAAGATCAACGGATCCTGGCGAAGAAAGCTGCTGTAAATGGTCAGTGACTCGATGAACTTAGCGAATACCGAGTTGTTTGACAGCATGTAAATGTGCATGTTTTCGTAAAAGTAAACGTGAAAGAAATCGCCAAGGGAGTGAGTTGCCAGGAAGAAGATTAACCAGGGACCAACGGCAATCGCAAACCCCAGCGCGCTCCAGCCAATGAGTTTGGAAATTTCCGGCCACATTTTTTTCTTAACGTAGTACCCAAACATTGCCAGGTAAAAGATGATCCAGCCACCCAGTAAGGTGTATTTCATCAAAAAGGTCAGCCCAACTAAAAACCCTTGAAGCGTCCAGTCCCAGCGCACAATCACAAATTGATTGCGGTCCGCTTTTAGTAAGGTGTAAATGAGTGACAGCATCGCTGCAAACAGCAGTGATTCCACCGTATCACCATAGTTATAGTAAGGGTGAAACAGTTGAAATAGTGGCATTAAAATTGCAATCGCGCACGCCGCGAGTTGATAAGTATACATTCTGGCGATTTTATAAACTATGTACATTGATAGAAATAGACTCAGCACTTCAAACGGGAACATCCCCAGAAGGGAGTGACCGTTGAAGAGGGACGCGATGCCGTGAATCAGGTAAACATAGGGGCCTTTTTGTTCGAAAACGTCCTTATATGGCAGAATTCCGTGCATTAGGGCCTTGCCAACCGTGAAGAAACAGTTGTTATCTGGAGAATAGTCGAAGTAAAATAGCGGCGACGTATAACTAGCAAACCCCATGAACCAAATGCTGATAATGAGGAAAAACAGCAGGTAGGCGCGTTTGGACAGCCAATCCTTTATCTTTACAAACACAATAATCACTCAATTCTCAAAAAAGTTTTATAGAAATAGTATAATTGATCTTAACAAAAGATTAAATACATATTATGATATGTAATTAAGGATGTAGGGCTTGAACATTTTAACCGATGAATCATTGTTTGTACCAAATTAACTAATTTATTTGGAATAACATAACTCGGAGGGTATTCATACATGAAGAAAACTTTACTATATCTAACAGCAGCCGTTACCTTATTTTCCGTTGGCAGTGTAGCTTCAGCAAGCTTACATACCAACAACACTGACAACGTCACCGCCACTGCCACTAGTGGTTCAGGTGTGACTGCAACCAGCGGCTCAACGGTCACTGTTTCCAGCTCATCGACGCCAACTAGCGAATCATCAAGCACCACACCAGTTACCACTACAACCTCAGCTGCCTCAAAGAAGGCCAAAGCTGTTAAGTCAGCTAAGGCCGCCGTTGCCAAAGCTAAGGCATCCGCTAACAAGGCCAAGGCTTCATACAAGAAAGCCAAGAAGGCTTCAACTAAGGCCAAGTACCTTAAGTCATACAAGAAGGCCTATGCTTCTTACAAGAAGGCTCAAGCTAAGTTAGCAACTTTGAAGCACCCAACGGCCGTTAAGAATGCTAAAGCAAAGGTTGCCAAGGCTAAGGCTTCATACAAGAAAGCCAAGAAGGCTGCAACTAAAGCTAAGTATCTTAAGGCTTACAAGGCTGCCACAGCTAACCTTAACAAAACCTACGTTAAGTACGGCAAGTAATTCGAAACAAAACGTGTAATCTGCGTGATTACACGTTGCTTTTTGCACAGCATGGTTAGGCACAGACTTGGTTAAAGTGGCTTACATCCGACATTAAAAAATCCGCTTCCAAAATCATTTGGAAGTGGATTTTTTTAAGTTCTAATGGTCCTTTTCGGGCCAAGGCACGCGTTAAACGTCCCAGACCTTCTCGGCAATTCGCTTAACCAGTTGCAGTTTAGCCCACTGCTGTTCAGCCGTTAGCTTATTGCCTTCTTCAGTTGATGCAAAGCCGCATTGGGTTGACAGCGCCAAATTTTCGAGCGGCACCTGAGCACTCGCTTCATGAATCCGGTTGATTACCTGATCGGCATCTTCGAGTTTCGGATCTTTGGAGGTGATAAGCCCAAGAACCAAGCGTTTGTTGTGATCGCCATTCCAGATCCGGCTCAGCGGTTTAAAGTTACCAGAACGGGAGTTGTCATACTCTAAGAACAGCCCGTCGTAGTGAAGTTCGCCCAGATAGTCGGCGATGTCATCGTAACCACCGGAGAACAGGTAAGTGGACTTGAAGTTGCCCCGGCAAATATGGGTGGTTACCGTTAGATCATCCGGGAGCCCTGTCAACAGTTGGTTAATCACGTGAACGGCATCCTCAGCCATTTTCACGTACTTTTGGTGTTCATCGGCATCTCCAACAGTTTCGTTTAATTGACTGATTAGAAACGCCCACGTTGTGTCGTCTAGTTGGATGTAGCGACAGCCAAGATCATAAAAATGTTGAATAGTTTCGTGGTAGGCAGCAGCCAGATCGGTGAGATAGGCGTCCCAGGAATCGTAAAATTTAGCCCAGTTATCACTACGGTTATCGCGAAACATCATTGTTGGTGATGGAATGGTTTGTTTAGGGGTGACGCCATCCGGGGTAATCGATTGCAAGAACTGGAAACTATCAAAGAAGGGATGGTTGGGGTTATAGGCGATCTTATCAACCAGGTCCGCGTTATCGGTTCGCGTTTTGCTGCCGTGGAATTTGTAACTCTTGTGATAGTCGTAATGGCCGACGCCACCGAGTCCCCACAGAAAGTCCAAATGCCACCAGGAACGGTTGAATTCACCATCGGTAACGTCCTTTAAACCCAATTCAACCTGTTTGTTAACGATTTTCTTGGTTTCTTCATGTTGAATCGCCCGCAGCTGCTTTTCGTCAATCGCCCCGTCCTTGAATTGTTTGTGGGCGTCCTTTAGCGCTTGGGTTCGCAGTAAGCTTCCCACAACGTCGTAACGGTATGGAAATTTAACTTGAGTTGCTTCTGTCATAATTAACTCCTCCTAAAATAGTATTCATAATCAGCTTACAAAAAAAGCATTCGCCCCTAACTGCCAGTTGACAGCTAAGGGGCGAATGCTCGCGTTACCACCCTTGTTCACACCTACTGGAGGTGCCTTAACGATACCAAATGATATCCGGGAAGTTAACGGTTCCTACCGATGATTCTGCGTGAACAAAACCATGTAAACGGGAGCTCATCTTCACCGGAAACCCCATGCCCGATTCCATCAGCCGAGCTTTCTGAAATGGGTGCTGCCGGTTACTCTTCTCCTTAAAGTTCTAAATTCGTAAGCTAATCAAATTTTAATCTAGGATAGCTTAAAACTCGGTGAAAGTCAATTCTTCAAACATCACGGGACGTGGATCCTTAATCAGTCTGAGGTTTGTTCTTGAAACCGACCATCATAACGATGAGAAAAATATTAATCACCATTGCGACTAACAAAACATTCGGCCCAACGGCATGGAGCCAGTACGCGCTAAATATGATTCCGAGCACAAACATCATGATGCCGCTCAAGAAGAACCCCGCCTGTAAGAGTGCTTGGTGATTGCGGCTAAAAATGGCTTCATAAACGTTGTTGGAAAAGTTCTTGAGGTTTCCGGTCATAATGCCGTTATTGACGCTGGTGCCGCCAATTTTATTGAAAACCGTTAACTCGTAACCGGAAAAGAACCCCAGGATAAATAAAATCGTCAATTCACCAGCGCCTAATAGAATGGTGCCGTCAACAATTGCCAGTAATAAAGTGCTGAATGCTAATAGGATGATAAACCGATTTCGGTCAGAAAATGGCAAGTGCTTAGCAGCTTGGGAGATAAACGCTCCGATTAAAAACCCAATGAGGACCGGCAGGCGCACGTAAGCGGTTTGCCAGCCCTTAGAGACTAACTCGTAAGCGAAAACGACCAGGTTTCCGGTTTGCGCACTCACAAACGAGCCGGCAAAGTTCTGAAAGGTATAGGCGTCAATGGCCCCCATGATGAAGGTTTGAAAGAGGGTTGTCAGGCTATTCTTGGTTGAAAAGGTCATCGCTAATTCCTCCTGAACACATCAAAGCAAACAATCCGACCTATGCACCCTAATTTTCTCACTTTCGGCTAAATCTTGGTATAATTAGGCTACTTTTAATGAGAATTGGATCCATTTTCTGAGTGAACTATTAATTTCAGGTCATTCTGCGGTACAATAGGCTGGAGTTATTTTATTTCAGTGGGTAGGGGGAACGAGAATGACGCAGGCAAGCGTATTGGTCGCAGAGGATTTTTCTGCCGTGGGGCGGATGTCCACAACGGCCGCAATTTCAATATTTTCCGGGTTTGGCATTCAAACGGCTGCTGTACCGACGGAAGTCCTCTCTACACAAACAGAAGGGTTTGGTAAGCCGGCGGTGTTGAAGACTGACGACTGGATTAAGCGAGCATTGAAACATTGGCGAACCGTCAGCGATCTGGATTTGAGCGGGGCAGTGGTTGGCTATGTTGGCAGTGCGAAGACGTGTGAGTTACTGGCTGATTTTTTAACGAAATCAGCTATCAATCGGGTAATTGTCGACCCGGTTCTTGGTGATCAGGGGGCGCTCTACGACGGCTTTGACGCGGCGTATGTCGATGCGGTTAAGAAGCTGATTGCCACGGCCACCGTGATTACGCCGAACATCACCGAACTGGCGCTGTTGACCCATACGCATTTGGTACCGGAATCCAGCGATGCAGATATCTTAGCGGCCATCGACAAGCTTACCCGGGATTTTGATAACCATCCGCGGGTGGTTGTGACCAGCGTTCATCGAGATGCTGGGATGGGATCGTGTTTCGAGCGTGACGGCCAGTTGAGCTGGAACGGCGCGCCGTTGGTAACGGGTCACTTTTATGGTACCGGGGATCTGTTTACGGCACTACTCTGTGGCTATCTTGATTTTGGCATAACATTTGAAAGTGCGGTTCAACGCGCGGTGATGGGCACCTATGAAGCGGTTACCCGAACCGCTAAGCAGGCACCGGAACAGCGTAAGTATGGGATGGATTTGACGAAAACCCTGAGTGATGTCACTAAATTCACGCTGGGTCAAAGAAGAGGGGAATTCTAATGCCGACATTATCAACCATTAAGAACGACTTAAGTGACGTATTGACGGAGTACTTTGATCGGGTGTCATTTCCAAAGAACGGCATCTTCGTTGTTGGCTGCAGCACCAGTGAAATCAGCGGGGATTGGAAGGGAACCAATTCCCGACTCGATGTTGGTAAAGCCGTTGTGGAAACCCTGGAAGACTTTTTGCTGCCGCGGGGTATTCATATTGCAATTCAAGGTTGTGAGCACATTAACCGGGCATTGTTGGTCGAACGTGAGGTTGCCGAACAACACAATTTAGAAATTGTCTCGGTGGTTCCGGCAATTCATGCTGGCGGTGGCACGCAGGTAGCTGCTTATCAACGAATGACCGATCCCGTTGAGGTTGAACACATTACCGCGTTTGGCGGCATCGACATTGGCGGAACGGAAATTGGCATGCACGTTAAATTTGTGCAGCTGCCAGTCCGCATGAACCATCGAAAAGTTGGCGCGGCTAATGTCGTTGCACTAGCATCACGGCCAAAGTTGATCGGTGGTCAACGGGCGCGGTATGATTTCACTGAGGAAAATCTCAAAGACTATACGTTAGAAGGTAATCGAAATAATGGATAATAAAAGTGTTGGGCACAGCAGTCAATTCCGAACGGTCATTTTAACGGCGATGTTTGTTGCCGCGACCCTTGCCGTTAGTATGGCGATTCCGCCAATCCCCATTCCGGGAACTCACGGGAATTTTAACCTCTGTGACGCCGGGATTCTGATTAGTGCCCTGTTACTCGGGCCCAAGGTTGGGGGCGTTGTTGGGGCTTTAAGCGGCTTCTTGCTTGATATTCTGACTGGTTACAGCAATTATTCGATTTTTTCATTTATTGTCCACGGACTGGAAGGCGTTGTTGCTGGGTGGTTGGCTCATCGCAGTGCTAAGAAGTATGCCAGCGTGATTGCGGTGATCGTGGCAGCCTTGGTCATGGTGGTCGGCTACTTTTTCGCCGATTCATTTCTATACACAATCTACGCCGGCTATCTCGGAATCTTTACCAACCTGATTCAAGGATTGGTCGGGGCTGTGATTGCGATGTTTGTAATTCCGTTTTTGCGAAAACGGGTGCACTAAGCGTTGTCATCAATGAGCACCACTCACATTAATGGGTGGTGTTTTTTTATGGGCTGTGAGAACCGATTCTTTAACAGCACCATTGACGAGTCACATTAAATATGATAATTTGATTAAAATATTAGAATTAGATAATTGAGTGACCCGATTGTTTGGAGAAAGCTGGCTTGAATCATGATCATTGAAAATCGGTGGCCCTGGGGAAAGCAACTCAGCCTTGGCATCATCTTGATGATATTTTATATTATTTTGGGATTTTTCGTGTATGGGAGTCAGCTGCTTACAACTGCCATTTTTATTTGCGGGTACAGCGTGATAACCGCTGGATTAGTTTATTGGTCACTGGGTTCGTGGAAAGTCTTCCAGAAACGTGTCCGGATAACGGCTCCTCTCAAATTGTGGACTTGGGTTCTGGTGGTGGCGTTTGTCATCTTTGCTTTTGCCGCACAGTGGCCGGCAATGTTTGCCGTAACGCTTCATTCAAAGGCCATTTTGGCGACAACGTTGATTGCTTTGGGCACCGGAATTTTTGAAGAAAGTTTATTTCGCGGGACCTTCTTTTCAGTTTTCATGGCCAACATGCAGTATCGAAGCCGGTCGTATCAGCTGACCCGCTCGGCAATCTATTCATCGATTATCTTCGGACTCATTCATATCACGAATGTAATCGGTGGAAACTTGCAGGCCGTGCTTCAGCAGGTGGTTTACGCAATGGCATTTGGTTTGTTCCTGTGCGTGATCCGGGTGATGACCAACACGTTACTGTGGGTCATCATCATTCATGCGGTCGCGGACTGGGCACCCGCCACAGCCACGGGTAGTGGGCCGACGTAAGTATCAAGCTGGTGGCTGATTGTTGGCGTGTTTGGCGTGCTGATGGTGGTCAGTTTGGTTTACTTGGCGAAGGTTGACCGGCTGCTCGAACGAAGCGCAAATTCGGGGATGCCAAATGAGCAGGGTGGTTAGCCGCCTGGCATGGTGTTGACAATTTGAAGCATTAATTTGTATAGTGGAATTTAAGATCGTGAACCGAAGGCAACTCTCAAGGAGGCTATTACATAAATTGGATTGGTTTGACGCAATTACTGATGCTATCTCATTTTTCTTTATCGACGCGTGTCCCGAATTTTGGAAAAATACCAGGGTTCCCCGCTGGCTGCGGGTACTCTCCCTTCTGCCGGTGATCGTCCTGGCATTGATTGCCTTGGCGATTACCTGGTTGATCTTACTTAATGGGATTGCCTGGTTGATCATCATTAGTGGGGGTCTGGCCGTGGTCTTCATTTGGATAAGCTGGCACTACCTGAGAATTATTTTTTCGAAATCCGCTCAACCGGCTGAAGATGGCGGTCAACGTCATTAATTATCCTGATTGCTGATTCGACAATAAAGCTCTACAATATTGATAATAACCAAATTGAATCGGGAGGTTTTCGTACATGACTGAAATCGACTATGCCCTGGACAAGGATGACCTTGCTCAACTGCATCAAGAATTCGTGAACACGCCCAAAAGTGACGTTCTATCACGCATCATTACCCAAAACGGGATTAATCCGGCAGCCGAGGATCCAAACGCCGCGGTGCGTTTAAACCCGGTATTTTCCGTTGATTTGCAAACCGGATCGGTCACCAACCAGAAACAGAGTGGCCGCTGCTGGCTGTTTTCATTGGTGAACACTTTGCGCCATGGTTTTGCGAAAAAATACAAGGTGAAGGATTTTAATTTGTCGCAGAAGTATTTATTTTTCTGGGATAAAATTGAACGGGCCAACATCTATTACAGTCGGATGATTGCAACTGCCGACCGGCCAGCCAATGACCGTGAAGTGGCGTTCTATCTGGGGATGCCCGGCGAAGACGGCGGTCAGTGGGCAATGGCGGCGGCCTTGGTTCAAAAGTACGGGGTGGTGCCGGTTTCCGATTATCCGGAAACCAGTAACGTTGAAAATACCGCTGCTTTTGATGCCGTCATGAATCGCAAACTGCGAATCGACGGGATGCAGCTTCGCAATATGGTGAATGCCGGTAAATCGGATGAAGAAATTGAAGCTGCTCGCAAGCACATGCTCGATGACGTTTATCACATTGTCGCCTATTCGTTTGGCGAGCCGCCAACTCAGGTTGATTTTGCCTACCGGGATGACGACAAAAAGTACCATAAAGTTACCGGATTAACGCCCCAAGAATTTTACGCCCAGTACTTTGATGTTGATCTCGACGATTATGTGGTGATCGCCAACTCCCCAGACAAGGATTACGATAAGCGCTACTCGTTACCAAGTCAGGACAACGTTCAGGGCGGTAAGCACATTGAATTTTTGAACTTGCCGATGACTGAATTGACAAGGACAGCGATTGCGCAATTAAAAGATGGTGAGGGTGTTTGGTTCGGTAACGACGTCTTAGAACAAATGGACCGTAAGAAAGGGTATCTGGATAGTCACCTTTATCGGTACTCTGAGTTGTTTGCCGTTGATCTTGGCATGACCAAGGCACAACGGTTGGAATATCACCAGGCCGAGGTTTCTCACGCAATGACGTTGACGGGGGTCGATCTTGATGATCAGGATCAGCCAACCAAATGGAAGGTTGAGAATTCTTGGGGTGACAAGAATGGTGAGAAGGGTTATTTCACCATGAGTCCGGATTGGATGGACGATTACGTGTATGAAGTTGTCGTTCGTAAGAAGTATTTAACGACTAAACAGCAAGCGCTTCTCAAGCAGGCACCAATCGAGTTGCCGGCATGGGATTCACTGGCTTAAGCCTTTCAAAACCGTTATTAAAAAGGCCACCGCGTCTTCCCTGACTAAAACAGTCGGAGTTGAAACGGTGGTCTTTATCAATGCTTCATTATTTTGCGGGGGTCACTAAAACTTGAGCGGCATTATCGTCATCCAGGTTGCGAACAACCTTGAAGCCGGTAACGGACAAGTTGCTGGTGTGATTCTTGCCGTTTACCTTACTTTTAACGGTGACGGTTTGATCCATTGGAATATCAGATAACTTTCCCTTCATATAAATAATGGGTTTATTAGCTGATTGATTTTTGAAAGTGTATTTTAAGGTCCCCTGTTTATTCAAATCATTAGCTTTTTTGGCGGCCTGATAAGTTTTATACATTTTGGAAACACTATAAATGGTAACGGTATGGTGCTTCTTATCGAACCGATAGGCATCAATGCCAGTTTTACTCTTGTCATTGATTGCTCCGTTCATATACCACAGATTATCGGAAGCGGTTAACGCGGTTTTTGCCGATTTGTGGGCAACGGGGTTGTTCTGCATACTAGTCTTACTGCTTTGATTGGATGACCCCTTATTGGAAGAAGTCCCACACCCGGCGAGGACAAGCCCAAGGCCGGCAACCGTCACAAAAATGGCGGCTAATGATTTACTCGTTTTCATATTCGCTTTCACCTCATAAGATGAAATTATCACACAACACTTGCAAAATCTAGTCGGATGACTGAATATTAATAATTGAAATAGAATCTTAATACGTTCGAAATTTTCAAAACCATCTCGACAAATGATCTCTATAGATAGGAAGAAAAAGCTATGGCAACAATTCGTGATATCGCCAAACAAATGGGGCTCTCAGTTTCAACCGTTTCTCGGGCCCTTAATGATAATCAGCGCATTAGTGCGCGCACTCGTAAGAAAGTTAAGCAAATGGCGGCCCATCTTGGCTATCAGCCTAACTATAACGCTCGTAATTTAACCAATCAGGAGGCTAACGCCGTCGGGGTTATTTTCCCCGTTAACAATCGGGTGGTTGACAACATTTTTTATGTGGGTCTATTACGAGGGATTAATGAACGCTTAACGGCCAAAAACTTTGTCCTGTCTGTTGCAATCGGAAACGCAACGGAACAGGTTCTCGAAAATGTTAAATCAATGATTAACCGTGCCCAAATTAAGCGATTCATTTTGTTATATTCTCACATTAATGACCCCATTATTGAGCTCTTACGAAAACAAGATGTTGAATTTGTGACCGTCGGTAAACCAGCAGCTGGCCAAAATTGGCCCTACGTTGATAACAACAATGTTAAGGCCGGCGCGGACGCTACCCGATTTTTGATTAATCATTATCAAGTTAGTCACCCCGTGTTTGCGGAGTCCCCAAATGGATGGCCGTATGAGTTGGACCGCCGCGAAGGGTACCTAAAGGAAATGGCCCAAACAAATCGCAAACCGGTTATCTTTGCGGTTCCCGATGATAATGATTCCCAACTGACGCAGTTGATCATTGCCAATCCCCAAATGGATGGGATCGTGGCAACGGACGACTACACCGGTTTGTTAATTTACCATCGATTTAAAGCGCTGTTTCCGGACAAATCAATTGAAGTTATTGGCTTTAATAATTCGCTTCCCAACGAGCTAACCGACCAGCACTTTCACTCCGTTGACCTTCATCCAAAAGAGATGGGCAAGGCTGCCGTCGATCTTCTGTTTTCTGAGGAAGTCGGCAAGCCCCAACGCGCAATTGTGACGCATACGGTCTAGGGACTTGGGGGTGATTTCCTGCCATGCGTGGCGATCATCGCCGGTCCCACCGGTCATTTCTAACATGAAAGCTGGTGCTTGATTCGTGAAGCAACCAAATCAATGGATCCTGTTGATGTCCACGTCGATTGTGTCGTTCATGTCGACGATTGACGCCAGTATTGTGAACATTGCCGTTCCTAAAATGTCACGGGATCTACATATCTTGAATAATCAAGCCGAGTGGGTGGTTTCGGTCTATTTAGTAACGATTTGCGTGCTGTTAATTTTGTTTGGGCGGTTATCTGATCAGATTGGTCGGGTGCGTCTGTTTCAAATTGGTACGCTGATTTTCGTGACCGGGTCCCTTTTCTGCGGTCTCAGCGTTAATTTACCAACCATTCTTGCCTCAAGGATGCTTCAGGCACTTGGGGCGTCGATGACGATGGCAACGAACTTCGGGATCATCACCGATATCTTTCCACCGAGCCGTCATGGCTTGGCGCTTGGGGTGAACAGTTCATTCGTGCAAGTTGGCAACATCGCCGGCCCTGGAATTGGCGGGCTTATTCTGAATGTGCTGAACTGGCACTATATTTTTTTCATTAACGTGCCAATCGGCATTGTCGCATATTTCTTGGGCCATCATTTTTTCCCGCGGGCCAAACGGCATGCTGGTCGACCGGCAATCGATGTTCCGGGGTATCTTACCTATGCGGCGATGATTATCAGCTTCTTCTTGATGATCTTTTGGGGGCAGGTGATCGGCTTTGGCCACTGGAAAATTCTTTGCCTGGCAGGATTAACTTTGGCTTTGATTATCGCTTTTGTGCTGATTGAACGTCGGCAAAGCAAGCCGCTGATTGATCTGCGGATTTTTCATAATCTGGGCTTTTCCTTCGGGATTATTTCCGCCATGCTGGTCTACATGTGCGGGTACTTTAACAACGTCATCATGCCATTTTATTTGCAGGATCGCCTGCAGCTATCAGCCGGGATTACTGGCTTGATCCTGATGGCCGTGCCAATTGTCAACGTGTTTAGCGCGCCGGTTGGCGGTACGATTTCAGACCACATTGGTGCTGAAAAAATTTCATTTTTCGCCCTGTTTATTTTTTTAGTGCCCGAAATTATTTTTATCTTGGTAACGCCCCAGTGGTCACTCCTGTGGCTGGTAATTGGGCTGGCTTTCTTCGGTTGCGCCAACGGGGCTTTCCAGAACAACCCGATGATCATGGGAAATGCCGGCAAAGAGTTTCAGGGAATCGCCGGTTCAATTGCCGCTCTCGGAAGAAACCTGGGGATGTCGATTGGCTTGGCGCTGGCAACGACATTGCTGTATCACGGCATTAGCTTGCGGGCCGGTTACCGGATGACGACTTTTCCGGATGCGCATCCGGATTGGTTTGTCTGGGGGATGCACTACGCGTATGCCTTTGCCCTGGGATTAATCGTGGTTGCGATCGGCATCTTGGGGGTGGTCTTGAGACGAAAGGCCAGCCGGACCAGCTAATTTTTGAAATCGGTAGTAGGCCGGCAGTCACCAAAATGACCCGGATCCAGGTTCGATGCTAGAATAAGTTTTAGTTTCAAGCTAAAACGGAAAATCAATGGGGGAACGATTCGATGAACAGATCCAAAAAGCATTTTCGGGGAAGACGATTAGCCGTTTGGGGACTCTTGGGGGTCCTTGTTTTGCTTTGCCTGGGCCTTATTTTTAACCAGCAGCTTGCAATGCTGCTGGTAAGGCATAATCAGGCGCAGTTGGCTCATTTGCCAAAGTCGACCTTAGTTCAAAATGATCGGCAAAAGCACTGGGAGAGTCATCCTGCGAAGGTGAGAAACTTTTCAAACGGTGACGCGGTTAAATCCGTTTCACAATCGGCCCAAAATAAACGGGCGACGGTTGCGTACTTGAATATCCCGGCAATTAATGTTCATCTGCCAATCCTGTATCAGGTCACCAATGCCCATTTAGCCGTGGGAGTGGCCACCCTGCGGGCAAATCAGAAGCTGGGAAAGGGCAATTACGTTGTCTTCGGCCATAACTTTGAGAATTCAACGATGCTGAGCAATTTGCAAAATCTGCATAGGGGAAACACCATCACCGCCACCAATGGCCTGCATACTTATAAATATCGCGTTACCAAGAACATTGTGATTAACGAATATAATTGGCGATACACCAAGCCGACCAAGCATAAGGTGATGACCGTGATTACCTGTGCTGATGGTGGGGCTACTCGCCAGATGGTCAGAGCAAGGCTGGTATCGTAATGCGAACGCTGGCATCGCTTGATCGGTCAGCAAGCCTGTGAAAAAGTAATGGGCGGTCGTTTCGACCATTTCCGTTTCAGACAACAAAAAAACAATCTAAGATTAGAGCCGGTTGGAAGCCGTAAGGGCCATCGCAGTCGGCATTAATCTTAGATTGTTTTTATTTAACGAAATTTTGAACGGGTTTGCCATCTTTGAGCGTCAGGAGGGTGGTTAGTTTTGGAAGGTGATCCTTGATAATCAGCTGGTAACCAGGACCCAAGGTTTTTTTGATTGAGCGGCTGGTCTTTTCAAAGCTGGCGACACTATCCGACCACTTAATTTGTTTAGCCTGATTGGGGTGAGCTTTCAAATAAACCATTGCCTTGGTATACCCGGAGTCGGTGATGGTCAGGACGTAAGTTTTCTGGTTTGAATTAAAAGTGAGTTTGCCCATTGATTGATAGCTGGTCGCAAGCTGTTTTCGGGTGGCCTGTTCATTGAGCTGTTGATGAGCGGCTGCCCGTTTCTTAGCCCCGCCATCAAAAACCATGTTTTGCGGGTGCGGTGCCAGGGAGGCCTTCTTGGTAGATTGGCTGCTTCTTGCTTTCTGGGTGCTGAGCTGATTATGCCAATCCTTGGGCAGGGTGACGATACCAAAGATCACCAGCGCCATGCCGGCAACCATTAACCCCACAATCCATGAACGGCTTTCATGATGATAAGTTGCCGAGACAAAAGAAAAAAATCCTAAAAATAACATAATTGCCCCGATAATGCTGACGTAGACGGTAAAGCTGAACATAAAAATAGCCTCCCAAAGATAAGTTAACCCGACGTTACGATAAGTTTTAGTTGTAAAATTTCGGGTGAGATGGTAAAACATAAATGATTATTAGCATTTTAATCAAAACCTAATTTTCTTGATAAGAATTCAGGAAAATCATACAGTAATTTTTAGCGGCTGTAAAGCAGAATGGGGGTTCTGCGGCGGGGCTGTTAAGTTTACTTGGTGCTCATCATCTTAGAATTAGATGTGGACACCGGCAGTTCCAACATATCGCTGGGTAAGTTTGTTTTCGGTTTTGTGGTGTCGCGGGGACGCCATAAGAGGGAATTATCATGACAAATCATCACGGGGAAGAAGCACTTTTTAATGCGGCCAGCCCGGTCTTTAATGATCGGATTCCGCAAACTTTAATTGATCAATCAAATGAGCTCGTTTTAGCCGCACGTCCAATTTTCGGCAGTCTTCCAAAAAATACTGCTGATCAGACGTTTTCTTTGACTTTGAAAACGTTACGAATCGAACGCCAGTTGAAACGGGCCCAGACTGTCTCTGAAGCACTCAAAAAACAGTTAAGCACGCAGCTTAATGCCGAGTTTAAAGCGCTCGAAGTCCAGTTGAATCAGGTGAACCATGAGCTGAATCGATACGCCCCGCGGCATGATGAAAATGGCAGGGGTACGAAGGATCAATTGAGACAACAGCTCGATGGGTTAGCCAAAACCCATAATGCGCTGCTAACTCAGGGTGATCAGATCAAGGATCAGCTGCGAGCTCGCAAAATTAAGCAGGCGAAGTTAGCTCAGGTTGCCGCCAATTTAACCGGTCGGCTCAAGGACCTGGACTACTCTTTTTCAGGTGTGATTGAGACAATCAAGAAAATGCAAAATCCCGACGAAGCCGATGGTGCCCTGGCAAGCATCTCAGCGGAGTCAGGTTCTTTCAGGTCGCTTATTTCAGATACTCGACGGCGGCTTAACGAGGTCCAGGCGGCTTCCAAACAGCTGGATCTTGAAATTGACGAATTAAATAAGCAAATCGGTTCACAAAACTCCCACATGGCATCGCTCGGCCTTCAACTTGGTCAAATTGCGAAGGTCGTCAGCTTTTCCAGTGGGAGTTTTAAGCATGGCAGAAATCGGGATCCTTCACAACAGAATGTCGAAGTCGTCCAGAGAATGCAACGGCAGCGTGATTGGCTGGTTAAACGGCTTAAGTCAATTGCCGCCTCCCAAGCATTATCCAGGACGGGTCATGCGATGATGCCCCAGTTTATTGCTGATTCGGGACATCACTATTACATTTATTCCAATACACTGCAGCCGGAAAATAAAAACATTGATTTTGAGCTTAAACGGCTGATGACCGTATTTGACGGCGTTGAGCCCCAGACAACCTTGCTCACCACGCAATTTAGTGACGATGGGCCAGCTGCGTTTCAGCAATACGTTGCAAGAAACGTGATTAGTGATCAGGTAACCTACACGAATTTGTATGATGACCTTTTCCGCTATGACAAACGGTTTGCCGGGCTGCAGGTTGGATCGCTGCTACACCGAATGCACGAACAGGGATGGCGTCGAGAAGATGTCGATCCCGATGGTGGGCAGATATGGGTACGTGAAGCGCTGAGGCGGAAGTTGTTTTTGCGGGCCGACCAAACGGTTCGTCAAATCTTTAGTTACGACCGCAACCAAGTCCTCATTCAGGTCGATGTCTTTAGTCCTGAAGAGCAGCTCATGGCGACCCAGTATATAAAAAATGGTAACCAGGTTTCCACTGAGGATTTCTTCCGAAAATCGGACCACAGTGTCGTGATTTCCAAGGAATATCGGGATAACCGGTTACTCAATATTCAAGTTCGCGACCGCTCAGGAATCCTGGTTTCGGTGTTAAAAGACCCGATTGACCTGGAGCGATGGTGGTTTAATCAAAAACTGACGAGTTCCCGCGACGTGTTGGTCTTGGATGGCCAATCGGAACTTTGTCACCGGTTGATGACTGATTCAGACCGCAAGTTCTCACTGTTACCGATTTTTTCGACTTTCGATGCCAAGCAACCGGTTGAAACCGATATTTTGGCGGGAAAGGGTGATTTTGCGGGGGTACTGGCAGTTGATCAGCAGGTATTGGCGGCGTTGGCGACAGCGCCCCACGGAGTATTTGATATCGCGGTAATTGGGGATTAACGCGACAGCTCGTTTAACAACGCATTGAAGAGGGGGTTCATATGTTTTTCTTCTTAAACGATGGCATTAACTTTAATAAATCAGGGATTGAACATGCTCAGATCAAACGACTTCGATTGTTCAACGAATATGGGCAACCGGCTAAAATTGTGACGCGTCAATTGGCAATGAATTTGCACGAGATTACGGCTGACGCGGGGATTGCGGATAAGGATTTCGTTAACCTGTTTGATTTCTTTCAGGGGACAACCATGTATAAGCCGCAGCGCTTTACGATGACCGACCTCGACTTACCTAGTGATTACACTTACGAAGCCGAGGGCGACGAAAAGATCCACGTGAAGGATCATGGTCAGCAAATTATGATCGTGGCCAAACGGTCCAAGGATGACGACCGGTTAAATTGGGTCCAGTACTTTGGCAGTAACGGCCGGCTGGTTCACATGGTATGGTATGACACCCGCGGATTCGCGGCTTTGGAGCAGTTCTTCTCGTTTGGAACCAAGTTGGTTTCAGAGCAGTTGCTGGCGCCAAACGGCAAGGTAGTGTATCAGCGTTACCGCCTTCCAAAGCGGGATGGCGCGGCTGACACCTCCCTGCAGCGGATCATTGACTTTCACGGCCGGGACTACAAATTTGCCGGGTTCAATGATCTCACGACGTTCTTTTTGGACCAGTTGAATTACGCAACCGGTGAGGCCAATGCGATTATCGTTGACCGAACCTTTGAGTTAGCCTGGGCGGTTCAGCACATGGATACGCCAATCTTTAAAGTGATGCATTTGCATAACAATCACGTGAACGATAGTCGTGACAGTCAGCACTCGGATTTGAACTTTAATTACCAGTACATGATTACCAACCGCCGGCGCTGGGATGGCATCATTGCCCTGACACCGTGGCAATACGATGACTTCACGAAGCGCTTTGGCAAGAATCGCCCGAAAGTGTACGACATTCCGGGTGCCGTGACTGACGACGCGATTTTGAAGAAGCCCCACGTCAAATGGGCTACCAGAAAGCCGCATTCAGTCATCATGGTTGCCCGTTTATCACCGGAAAAGCAGCAGGATGATTTAATCCACGCCTGGAAAACGGTGCACCAACAGGTTCCGGATGCCACGTTGGATTTCTGGGGTTACAGCAACGGCGATACCGGCAAACAACTCCGTGAGCTGGTAACTAAACTCGGATTGAATGACACCATCACGTTCAACGACTATTCGAACAACATTTCAAAAGTTTATGAAGCGGCACAATTATTGATTCTGCCGTCAAGAGCGGAGGGGCTGCCACTAACGTTGGTTGAAGCCCAGGCCCATGGGTTGCCGATTATCGCGACGGATATTAAGTATGGGCCGCGGGATGTGGTCAACGATACCGTCGATGGGTTCTTAATCAAGAACCATGACATTTCTGCCTTGGCTGACAAGATTATTGAACTCCTCACCCATCCCAAAGAAATTCAAGAATTTAGTGAAAATGCTTACAAGGACAGTTGGAAATATTCGGGCCAGTCAGTCTGGAAAAAGTGGCTGCAGCTGGTCAAGGACGCCCAAAAGCAGGCGCAGGTTCCCGAAAGAATTGAGGTGAGCTAACCATGTACTTTTTCTTAAATCAATACATCATGGCGTTAAATTCCGGCCTTGAACATGCTGAAATGAAGCGCCAGGCACTTTTCAAGAAAAAGGGCGTGGCTTCCAGAATTGTGACGCGCGATTACGACCGGTCTCTTCATCGAAACGCCGCTGAATTCGGTCTTGATCAGGATGATTTGGTGAATATGTATGACTTCTTTCAGGACAGCGTCACCGTCACGCCCCAAAAGTTAACCACGAAATCATTGAATTTGCCGATTGCCTATCAGGTCAGCCCGGACAACAACCTTTCTCAGGTCTACGAAGGTGATCGACTGGTGTTGAACATTCACCATACGCCGGGCCGGGTTGGTGAGTTATTCTTCACCGAATATTTCGACGAATACGGAAATGTGACGAACCGGGTACTGTACGACTCGCGGGGATTTAAGTCATCTGAGCAGTTTCTTAATGGGGATGGCGTCGTGTACGCGGAAATCTTCTTTAAGCCGGATGGCACCCGCGCGATTGAGCGGTATTATGAAAAGCTTCCGGATTCAAAAGCGGCACCAATTATCTTTAACATTCGCCTGATTAATTATCAGGGGCGCGACTACTATTTCAATAGCGAAGCGGATTTCTTCACATTTTTCTTAAACGAATTGAACCAATCAGAGGGTGGCAACAACGTCTTTATTGCCGACAGACCGGCGATTGCCAACATGCCGATGATTGAAATGAAGACACCGGCGCGCAAATTAATTTGGTTCCCGATTCTGCACGCCGTTTCGCCCGCGGATCAGGTTGACTCGGAACTTGATGGTAACTATAAGGTTGCCCTGAGCAGTCACCTTAACGACATTGATGGCTTAATTACCATGACCGAAGCCCAGGCCCGCCAGTTGCGCACGCGGCTGCATGATGACCACTTACCAATCTATGTCATTAATGGGGCGCCCGTTAGTACCAAACAATTACGCAAGAAGAAGCTGCCGGCGGTCAACCGGGTTGGCAGCAAAGTCCTCTACGTGGGGCGGCTCGATGCCAGTAAGGGTGTTGACAATCTGATTCGGGCCTTTGCGTTAGTTGCCCGGCAGGTTCCCGAGGCCCGGTTGGATATTCGGGGTTATGGGCCGACCGATTACGTTAAGATCCTGGAGAATTTAATCAAAGATCTCAAGTTGAACGACAAGGTGGCGATTTCCGGTTATACATCAAAAATTGATGACGTTTACGATACCGCGAAAGTTTTCGCAACGGCTACTAAGCAGGATGCCTTCCCCCTGGCAATGGTCGAGGCACTCTCCCATGGGTTGCCGTTGATTGCCTTTGATGTCAATTACGGGCCCAAAGAAATTATTGAAAACGGCCAAAACGGCTATCTGTTGAAGGATGGCGACATTTACAACCTGGCGCAACGGATGATTGAACTGTTAAAGGACCCGGCCCAGCTGGAAGCAATGAGCGAAAATGCCTACCAATCGGCAAAACGGTATTCAATGACAAAAATATGGCAACAGTGGCAGCAGTTGCAGAAAACGCTCGCGACGCAGCCGACATAGGAGGTGGCTTCAATGAGTTTTTTCCATCCATTCAGAGATCGAAAAAAAGCTAAGAAACAGCAGGAATTGACATTGCAGGACAAGCAGCCAGATAAAAAGGATCCCGAAAAATCTTCAGCTGATCCGGCCGTCAAGCAACGATCGATTTCCACTAACGTTGCGTATGATCTGTCAAAATCAACCGGCAAGAAAGTGAAGCCGGTTGCCCAAGATTCCCGGGACCAGTCGGCGACGACTTTGGCCAATTTGGAATCCGTCACGGCAACCCGGGAATCGATTGAAAGTGATATCAAATCAATTTATAGCCGCCTTCACGAGGTTCAAAATAGTCTGAAAGACAATTTAAACCGGGAGTCTGGACTCATTCAGGATCAAATTGCTTATAGTGATTCCAAGCGGCGGATGGTTGATCGCAAGTCCGAACACATCCGCAACTCGATCGACGATGTGAAGAGCAAGCTTGCCGAACTGGATTTGAAGAAGCTTGACGCTCAGGTGGCCCAGCTTCGGGAACGCAAGCAAATCACTGAAGATGACCAGCATAATAACGAAGTGCGGATCACCTCGATTCAGCAGCAGATTGCCGAGAGTAAGAAGCAGCGTGGTGCGCTTCAACAGGACATTCGCAATTTGGAGGCGGATAAAAACGACCTGTTTGTCCAGCTGAAGAGCGAAGACAAGGTTGAAGTATTCTTGGAAAAGGCCGAGCCGGTTCGTAACCAAATTAAGGCGCTTACCAAGCAGCAGGATCAAAAGGCGGCTGACATCGAGAAGATGGTCGATCGCGAGAAACAGCTTCAGGAAACGACCGAAAAGGTGACCGAGCAGAATAAAACGCTGCAGGATCGCTTAAATGATATTGAAACCACCATTGAGCAAATCGGTCACCGCCGCAATAAGTGGCAGGCCGACATTGGTGAATACGAAGCGTCATTGAAGGACCTGAACAGCCAGCTTGTCGCCACAACCCAATCCTCTGAAGCCCTAGAGAAGCAGCGTGGTGAGTGGGACAAACGCCTTAAGGTTGTTCAGCAAAAACTTCTACAGTTTACCAACGCCAACGTTTCAACCAGCAATATTGACCTTGGGCACGGCAGTTATTACTTTTACACGCCGGATGTGCCCCAAATAACTCAAGAAAATCAAGATGTGATTCGCGGCTACGAACAGTTTTTTAAGCAACGGCACATCACCCCGATCTTACTAACGACGGCCTATAACGAAGAGGGCCAACGCCAGTTATCGGAATTAAAGCGCAAGGGCAAGATTGATAATCAGGTCACCATGATCAATTTGTATGATGACCTTCAGGGGCGCTTGACCACCCGAATTCCCAAGAAAATTGCGTTTACCCCCGATCCGACTTGGCGAAAAGAAGAAGCAAAGCATGCCAATCAGATTCAGTACTTTAACGTTAATGATGAAGTTGTTCGGGTGGTGGTGTACCGACCAAATCGACCGCAAATTTGGATGATTAACTATTTTGAAACTGGTCAACTGATGAAACGGGATGTGTTTGATCATGACGGGTACCTGTCCGTGACGCAGACCTTTGATATTTTGGATCACAACCAAATTAAGGAGGAACGGTTCTATAAGGATGACGGGTCCGTTCGTTTGGTGAAACACTATGACACCTTTGCCGGCGACCTCATCGATATTCAAGTAATGGATGATCAGGAATTATTATTTAACGTCTTTCATTCCGAGGTTGATTTTGAGGCAAACTGGATTCGCCAAAAGATTTCCGAGCAGGATCAAAGCCGGCTAATGATTAATGTTTCCTATCCCGGATTTGCGCAACTTGCCGGGTCTGGCAGTGCCAGCTACTCATTGATCCCGATCCTTGATTCCATGAATCAGGACAAGCTAAAGGATGCGTTGGACCGGGCCAATCTGGTTCAAACCGTGGCCACGGATGACGAAAAGAAGGCCCAGCAATTTCAGGACTGGTTCGGCCAACGGTATTCAATTTGGATTATCAAAAAAGCCGATTACGACCCTAATAATTTTCACATGGTATTGCCTAACGTTACGGGTGGTAAACAGGCGTCGACACCAGGAGGCTGATAAGCCATCAATAAGCGAAGAGGAGGTTAACCGTCATGCAGGATCGCTTTGATGAATTGATGGATGATCTTTTTGAACGGTTTGATTTTGTTCATAGCGATATCCGGTTGGCAGATTTGCTGGATTTAGGGTTATTTCTTGCCCGGCGTTACGGGGCAATGCCGCCGTACCCGTTTCCGATGGTCTATTCAACCATTCAGAGTCGGCTGTCGCTGCAGCTTATTGAGGATTTAATCTGGGCTGACCATTGGACGTTGGCGCAGTTGGAAACGTTTCTTCTTCGGGCCGAACAGCTATACATCACCAAAATAGCGGACTGGCAACAGCTTGCCGGACCCCACGCGCAACGGCTTGCCGAATTAGTGACGGATGCCAAACTGCGTTATCTGCCACTGGCGACCGTTGACCTGGCGGCGGATCTGGATTTTAAGTCCAACGCTGACGAAAAGTTTTACGGCGTTGAGCAGGTCACGTGGTACCAGAATACCGACGCGATCCAGGAATTTGATGAGCGGGTAGCCCTTCCCGGCAACGTGGCAATTATCACCGCCCTAAAGGATCAGCTGCACGAATACAGTCCGCAGGGGACGCTGGTCCTCTCAAATCAACGGCTGGTGCACCACTACCGGGATGCAAACGGTGAGTTAGTCATCAAACAGCTGCAGGTCAGTAAGCTTTCAGTGGTGAAAATTTATCAAGACGCGGTCCTCATCTGGATGGACCAGCTGCCCCTCCTGTTGAAAACGGCCAACCCCAATGAGTTGGGGACGCTGATTCTCAGGCTAATGAATGCGACGGAGACTGATTCTTTTGTCACCAATGGGCTGACGATCGATCACGACCAAATTGTCCTGGCAAAGCCAGCGGCTAACGAGATTTTTCACCAGGCAAAGGATCAGTTAACGACGTTTGCGGGGACGCAGTTTGAGCTCACTTTTCAAACCCATCAGCAGGTGGTTGATTTATCGCTACTGCTGGCAAATGACCATCTGGCCGCCCGCGTCCGTCAGCTATTGGCGGCAAAGGACGTTGTGAAGTGGCGGGACACGATCAGTACGCCGCTGCTGAAAATCATCTTTCGACTGTTATTTATCGGGTACGACGTGAACCTAGAAGTGATTGATCCGTTTGCAGCGGATGGGGCCACCATTTTATTGGAGATGCTGGCCGGTAACCTAACCGTTAATTTGGGAGTGGGACTACAACGCCCAATTTCTCAGTTTAACAACGATCAGTTAATTATGAATACCGAGGCGGGCTTGATTGACCGCCGTTCACTGAAGTATTTGGCAACTTAAGGGGATGGTGCCAAAGTGGGGCTTTACTAAATATCTCAAAATGGGTCTGGTGATAACGTGATGAAAGAATCAAGAAATCAACTAAATACATCTTCCGGCACCTCTCCCAATAACGATAAAATGGCGGCAAATGCGCTTTCGACAGCCAGTGCAGCCGTAACTCAGGCGTATGAAGCCAGCGAAAGCCTGCTGGTTGCTCAGGTGGCGGCTGCCAATGAATCGCAGAACACCGTGGTGGCTGATTGGGTAAAAAAAGCTGCCGCAGCGTATTCGTCGGCTGATTCTTATGCAGCCGTTGCCAGTGCAGCTGCCAGTGACCTGCAGGTGAAGTCGGGGGATGCCAAAGCGGTGGCGTCGGGCAGCCAGCGAATTGCCAGTGCGGCAAAGATGGTTGGCGCCCAAGTTGATTTGGCGAAGGCTCATGCCAGTGCGGCGGTTAGCGCGACCGACCAACAGGCCACGGCGCCGCTTGCCAAAAAAGCAGCGGGTTCAGCGACCGCTTATCACCAGCAGATTCAAGCGTTAGCGTCAAAAACCGCTAAGGCGTTACAATTGGCGGCCAGTGATTATGATCGCGCCACGGTTGCGGCTGCTGCCGGCGGCCTCACCTCGGCGGGGGCGCTGTCAATGACGGAGTTGGATCAGGCGGCTTCCGAAATTCAGACGCTTGCCGGCGTTAATGATCTGGGTGTTCAGCTGTCATCTGATTATGCCAGCCAGGCCGCGTCGTATGCTGCCGATGGAAACGGTATTTATGCCCAAGTTGCCGCGATTGAGCTTTCTCAAAGCGTTGATCTGTTGAAGTCGGCAAATGATTATATTACCCAGTATGCACAGCTGATGAATCATCATGCCACCGCCATTTTTGAAGGGGCCGATCAGGTGGCGCCATCTGCTGAGCCACCCATGCAGCCGGCGGGCAGCGAGTCGGACCCATCACTTGACGGTTCGGATACGCTGCCCGCTGATCAATCATTGGCTGCAGCGGCCGTGACTGAAGAACCAAGCGCGTCGTCACCAGCGACTGATTCTCACGTTCCAAGCGCATCTTCGGCAGCTGTTGGGAAACAAAACGCCACAAGCTCGGTTGAAATGACAACGCCGAAGAATGGCACGGCGGGAGTTGTGCCGCCGATTGTCGCCCCGATTGTGCCGGTTGGCCCACCAGAAGAAGCCCAAGCGCATTCCGGGACCACGCCACCCGCCGCGAATTCGGCTCAAGAAGCGGCCCAGGCAAGTCGTCACCATGGGGTAGCAGAACAAGAAAACGCCCAATCCGCTGCTGAAATGGCATTGATTGGATAAATTATTTGCTGCTAATTCTCTGTCAGCGTTAAAGGATCAGTCATCAAACACCACTGCTAAGCATGAATAACGCTTATTAAAGGGGGAAGTTACGATGTCAATTCAATTGTTAGTGACCATTATCGGATTCACACCCTAGCTGGTGTGAATCCGAATCATTAAGCCTCAAGATAAATTAACATAAAGGGGGAGAAGATATGACCTTAGACTTACTGAACAAGAGTAAGCGGCATGCCTATCGATTGGCGAAAGCTAATCCCAAGCAGCGCTACAAGATGTATAAGTCACATAAGGGTTGGTTAATTGCCTCGATGACGATCCTGTCTTTTGGATCTGAATTCGTGTTAGGCAACGTGCATCAAACTAAAGCCGACTCTACGGGGAGTGACGCATCAAGTTCGAGTAGCTCGACTGAAAGTTCCACTGCCAATCAAGGCGTTAATGTGAATTACGTTGATACAGATGGTAATCAGGTTGCTGAAAGTCAAACAATCGTCCCTGCCCAGGGAGGCACTTACGACCAACCGCAACAGGTTGAAATTCCGGGTTATGCGTACGTTGGAACTGAAGGGAGTTCACAACAGGCGGCCGGCAATTCAAGCTCGGTCACTGTGCGTTACGCGAAGGTGACCACGCCTGATTCCACGACCCAATCAACGAATGATGGGGCGTCTTCACAGGCATCTGATACAACCGGCACCCAGGCGCAGAGTGAGTCAAGCGCGCAAACTGCTTCGAGTACACAGTCGGCGGCAAGCGCCGTCGCCGCAACACCAAGTGCCAATGTCACAACGGCGACGACTTCGGCCGCAGCTGATGACAGTAGCCTGACAAGTGCCAGTCAAAGCACGATTGATAACGCCAGCGCAATGGCTGCAAGTCAATCAGCTTATGACGCCATTCAAGCTCAAAATAAAGTTTTGAGCCAGGCTGCCAGCACGGTTTCACAAGCTTCATTGACGGATCCTGATCAAGCGGACATCTCGGATCATAGCGTTGCCTTTGACCTTAATGGCAACCACACGTTTGCTTCCGGATCGGATTTATTTGCCCAGTCAGATTCAACAGCTGATCAAGGCGCCGCCTCAGCGCAAACAACGACCAGTGACGTGCCGGTTCTTTCAGGAACAACTTCGGCTGCCGTTGAAGTCAAGAGTACTGATCCTAAATTACAAGCCGGTCTGGATTTACTTAATCAACTGGCCGTAACCCGGGACGTTGCTTCTGACGTTGTCGTTGACAGTACCACCAGTCGGAAACGTGAGGGGGGCGTTCCAGCCGATTTTGATTTGGAACAGCTGGCACCAACCGCCATGACTTTGGGGGCAAGTTCGTTAGCTGCCACACCGGTTGCTGAAAATCTTGCCGCTGCGGCGGACGCTGCAACAGACAGCCAGTTTTCATTCTCATACAGTGATTATCGCACTAATCCTGATGGGTCCAAGGCAGGATGGACCAACGATGTCGTTGTTACAAACGTCACATTTAATGCCGGTGACTCAAATGCGGCTAGTGCGTTTGCGACGGGGGACACTTTTTTCAATGCTACTTCAGATCCTTCTGAAGTTACGTTTAACTTTGGAAATGGTGCAAGTCTTAAGATCACCCCAACTAATCTTTTACCTGCGGGAACAACTTATAATATCGATTACTCTCGGCCAATAGGCACTCATTCCGGTCCTTACGCGACAATAGTGGTTAGCCAAGCAAAAGTTGGGACGACCTTAGCAACAACGGCTGGACGACCTGGGGATGCCAATATTCCCGTTTGGAATGCTAACAATGATTATAACAAGCCTGGTACCTATGCCGTAATGCTTGATTTTTCAAGTAACCAGCCAAGCGCGGGAGCACCGTTTCCTTATGGAGGCGCCTATTACTTCTTAGTCACGATTAAAGACAGCAGTGCCGAAAACGCTGCTTCCGATTATGCCTTGGCTCAGTCCGGGCAAGCCCAGATTAACCAAGATTTGGCCAATGCAAGTAATGCGAAGGCCCATTATAGTGATGCCGCAACGAGTGCATATAACCAAGTATCCACAGCTGCATCGGCGGCCGCTATTGCAATGGCCGCTGCTTCAGCCGCTGCAAAGGCGGCGAGTGACGCAACGGCCTCCGGTGGCTCTGACGCGGTTTCCGTCGCGGCTTCACAAGCTGCAATTGCTTCGGCTCAAGCGGCCGCAATTGCTAAACTTGTGCCAACAGCCGCAAGTAATGCCTCAACTGCGGTATTTCTTGCTACCGCAGCCGCTAATTCCGCTGCCAATTCTTACAATGTCATTGCCAGTTCCGCTGCAGCCACTTCCCCAGTCGCTTCGTCGGACGCAGCTGTTGTCGCTGCGGCATCCGACGCCGTTGCCAGTTATGCTACATTGGCAAACAGTGACTATCGGGATGTCACGGCAGGTTCAGGAGCCGGTAACCGAAGTGATGCCGGGACCAATGCCCAATCCGCATACGATGCCGTTGCTTCCGCTTCCGCTGCTGCCGCCGATGCCGCTAACAAGGCGGGTCACTCGGATGACGTTGTGAAGGCAAAAGCCGCCGCCTCAACCGCCGTTTCACAAGCGACCGCGGCTCAAAGCCAGATTGCTCAAGATGTCAAGAACGCTTCTGACGCGCGAGCCGCATACCCATCTGATACCCGGGTTGCGAGTCAATACGCCAATGCAAATGCTGCCGCTCAGTCAGCCAACGCTGCGTTGTCGGCTGCCAAGGCCGCCAGCGATGCGATTAACTCATTGGCTGCCGGGCAAGTGACATCAGCGGTTTTCGATCAGATTTCTGCCGCTGCTTCAACGGCTGTTTCACAAGCAAGCTTGGTTGCAGCTGCGGGACCAAAGGCCGCCTCGGCCGCATCGAATGCCGTTTCCGGGGCTACCAGTGACGCGGTTTCTGCCGGCAATTCGTACAGCGCCATTGCCAGTGCGGCTGCTTCAGCTTCGCCAGCCGCTGCCAGTGATGCTGCCGCTGCTTCCGACGCCGCCAGCACCGCTGCAAGTTACGCCGCTAAGGCAAACAGCGAGTACGCGCAAGTAGTTGCTGGCTCGGGTGACCGAAGCGCTGCCGGAAGTGATGCCAGTGCCGCATACGATGCTATCAAGACTGCCAGCGCCGCTGCTTCTGACGCTAAGGATAAGGCGGACTCCGATGCTGCTCCAGGTGTCATGAGTAATGCCAAGTCGACCGCTTCGGCAGCCGTTGCCTCGGCAATTGCCGCCCAAGCTAACATGGCCCAGGACGTGAAGAACGCTTCTGATGCCAATGCCTACAGTAAGGATGCATCCGGGGCATACCGGGACGTTATTGCGGCATCCAACGCCGCTTCGGCAGCCGTTGCCTCAGCTCAGGCCGCATCTAACGCCGTTGCTTCTTACGCTGCTCAAACCATTAGCGCTTCAACGGCCGCATTAGCCAGTGCCGCTGCTTCAACGGCGGCATCACAGGCCGTAATTGTTGCCAGCGCGGCTTCAACCGCTGACGGTCGGGCTTCGGCTGCCGTTTCAACGGCTACCAGCGCGGCTCAATCAGCTGCTGGTTCCTACTTTGCGATTGCCAGTTCAGCCGCAACCGTTACCTCCGATGCTTCCGCGGCAGCTGTTCAGGCTACCAGCGCATCCGCCGCCGTAACGAGTTACGCCAACGCGGCTAATAGTGATTATGCGAATGTTGTTGCCGGATCCGGGGATCGTTCTGACGCTGGGGCCAATGCTCACAACGCGTACGATGCCGTTGCGTCAGTTTCGGCCGCCGCATCTGCCGCTAAGAACGCTGTCGATTCGGCAAGTGCTAACAGTGCCATGTCAGGTAATGCTGCGGCTGCTAATTCGGCATACTCGGCCGCATCCAACGCTGCGGTTATCGCCAAAAATGACGCCGATAACGCCAAAGCTGCGCATGACTTTACGCCAAACAACGTTGCCGTCAGTGATGCTGCCAGCACGGCTGCCTCCAACGCTGCTTTGGCAAGCAACGCTGCTTCAGCTGCGCGGGCTGCTGCAATGGCTGCCAACCAAGCACTGGCTAACAAAGATACCAGTGGGGTTGCCACCGCATCGGCCGCTGCCAATGCTGCTTTGGCAAGCGCTCATTCAGCAGCGTTGCAAACTGCCAGTGCCGCTTCTGACGCCATTTCCGGTGCCACAAGCGATGCCGTTACCAGTGCCGCTGCTGCCAGTGCTGCCTCGGCCGCGCCTTCCAACGCGGCGATTAAGAGCGGGGCCGCCACGGTAGCTGCCTTAGCCAGTGATGCGGTTATCGCTGCTTCGGCTGCCAACTCAGCTGCCAGTGCGGCAGTTGATGCGGCTTCAAGAAATGACGATACCGCTCACGGACCTGCTGCTTCGGCTGCCGGTTCTCAAGCTGCCCGCGCTTATAGTGATGCGAAGGCCGCTTCAACCAGCGCCGGCGCCTTGGACAGTGCTGCTAAGAGTGACGCGGCAAGTAATGCTGCCAGCGGTGGTCAGCAATACGCCACGGATGCCAGTAAGTTTGCCGATGCTGCTAAGAGTTACGCTTCGCTCGCTTCAGGAAATTCAAGTGATGCGGCTTCATTAGTGGCTAAGCACGTCACCGATCCGACATACGCGAAGTTTGCTTCCGATGCTGCGTCTCAAAATACGATTGCTTCCGGGGCTGCCTCTGACGCAGTGATCGCTGCTGCTTCGGCCAGTGCTGCCGCTTCAGATGCAACCGCGGCTTCCAAATCAGGAAACGCCGAGGCTGCTGGAAGTGCGGCTACCATTGCCCAACAGCAACGTAACCGGGCTTCTGATGATGCCGATAAGGCTTCAGATGCTGCCAGTGCTGCTAAGTTAGCTGCTGATTCAGCTGCTAGCCGGGATAAGTCAGATGCTGTCAACTCAGAATCCGGCGCGATCAATAGCGGGGCTGCTCAAATTCACGGTTACGCTAGCGATGCCGCTTCAGCTGCCAGTCAAGCTAAATCAGCAAGCAGTGAAATTGGTGGGCTATCAAGTGCCCATCCTGGCAATCCGCAAATCACCAGTGATCAGAGTATTGCTTCAGATGCTGCCAGTGCTGCGAGTGCCGCTGCTCAATCAGCTGCAACCGCTGACGCTGTCGCCTCAAAGGCCGCTTCTGATTACAACAAGGCGGTTTCTGACTTTAACGCTGCCGGCCAACAACTTCCTGATTCGATTACCTCAAACGCTAAGAAAGCAATTTCCGATGCCCAAAGTGCTGGTTCCGCAGCCGATTCTGCTGCGCAATCACAAAATGCAATTGCTCAGAATGCGTTGTCCGATGCAAAGAGTGCGGCTGATAAAGCAAGCTCAAGTTCCGCTCAATCAGCTGCCAGCGCCGCTTCAAACGCTGCCGTAAGTGCCGGAAACTTTGCTTTACAAGCGGCTTCTGATGCCAAAACGGCCAGTGACGCTGCCAGCGCCTTTCCAAATGATCCTAATTTGGCTGCTGACGCTCAGTCGGCTGCGAGTGCTGCAAGAGTTGCTTCTGATCAAGCGGCGATGGTTTCCAATGCTGCCAAGTCCGCTAGCGATGCCGCTGCTAAGACCCCGGCTGATGCTTCGGCTGCTTCAAATGCGGCATCCGCTGCTTCGAATGCTTTAGCTGCCGCCAGTGCTGCTGGTTCCCAAGCCGCTAGTGCCGCCCGGGACGCGATCAATCGCGCTACGAGCTCAGCTGCCAGTCAAGCCAACTCAGCATCCACATCGGCCGCCGTTGTAGCATCTAACGCGCCAACCAACGCTGACATCCAATCACAAGCTCGAAAAGTCAGTGATTTGGCGTCGGCTGCCAATGCGGCTTCAACCGCTGCGGTTGCTGATGCCCGGGCTGCCAGCGACGCGGCTGCTTCTGGTCGGCCATCCGATCAGGCCAGCTACGCCCGGGCTGCCAGTGATCAGGCTCAAAGTGCTTACGCCGCTGGTAGTGCTGCTGCCAGTGAAGCTAAGGCGATGTCCGATAGTGCCGCAAACGGTGCCAAGTCGGACGCCTCAACCGCCGTTTCTGATTTCTCAGCCGCAAGTTCTGCTTACGCTGAGGCCAACAGTAACGCTAAGAAGCTGTTTAGTATCTTTGATTTTGA
>NZ_AZFZ01000003.1 GCF_001435895.1 Lentilactobacillus parafarraginis DSM 18390 = JCM 14109
AAGCTTGTTTTAAGACAGACCCTAATTGAATTATCGAACTCGTTTAATCAAAGAGATTGAAATCCCACCGATAATTTCCATTCCGATGGCGAAAATGAAGATTGCTTGATAACCAAATCCTTCAACAATTGCTGATGCAACCATGGCACCAAGCATTTGGCCAAGGGTGTTGGCCAGGTTAATCAGACCCAAATCTTTACCGGCAGTATCGGATGATGGCAAAACATCCATGTTGAGAGCGCCATCAACTGAGTTATACAAACCATTACCAAATGCGGCGATAACGGCGTAAACAAACATTGCCCAAGGTTCCTTAACAAACAGTGGGAACAAAGCGGCAAAGCCCAATGCAAAGGTCGCAATCACAACCGGAGCCTTAACCCGCTTCATCTTATCGGCAAGCGGCCCACCAACCAGGGCGAAGAACACCCCGATCACTAACATGATCATTGAAAAGACGGAAATTGACTTACCTGCGGCGCCGGTTCCCTGACCAATGTAGTCGGTGAAGATGAACAACAGGAAGGTGGTGACAATTGTTGAGCCAACAACCATGAAGAACTTACCACAAAGTGCCAGGTAGAAGTCCCGGGCATCGTGAGTTGGGAAGAAGAAGTACTTCATCAAGGTTTGCTTGTTAAACTTAACTTTTGGTTCATCCAGGTTACCCTTTTCTTGAATCAGTAATTCGTGAATCAACGCCAGGACAACCGTGCAGGCAGCCATGACGTAAATCCCAAACTTAACGTTCCCCAAGAACTGGGCGGCTAACAGGGCAAACCCTTGCTGGGCAATCGTAAAGCCAACTCCGTAAAAGGTGGAAACAGTTCCCCGCCATTTCGGGGCAACCCGGTCCGATATTTGCGGATAAATGGCTGCCGCAATGGCATTTTCGGCCGCGGCCGCGATAATCCATATGAAGATAATGGCCACAATTGATTTCACATTGGCGATGACCACCAGCGAAATCGCAATCGCGATGGTTCCTAAAACGATGTATGGCTTCCGTTTACCAAATCGTGAACGGGTGACGTCTGATAACGCCCCAAAGAGCAAGTTGGTAATTGCCCCGGTAATGGACGCAACCGTTGCTAAAATCCCAACCGCCCATACTTTATGAACCGGATCCAACTGGGCAAACAACTGGGGAATTAAAACACTCCGGGTTGATCCAATTGGTCCGTACCAACATAGCGGTGCCAGAAACATTGCTGACGACACCATCCAAGGCAATTTTGGCTGCTCTTCGTCCTTCACCCGCGCGTTGGTGACTTCACCGACGGCGGTTTTGACAGCCTCTTTGTCAAAATCATCTTTCTTTGCCATTCGACTTCCACTCCAATGTTTAAATAATTTGCTGATATTGGTAGCGGATTCAATTCATTGTGTCAGTTAACGTTGCTGGTACAGTGGTTGAACCTCTGCCAAATAATCGCCATTCTAATGAATCATTTCACGAAAAAATTGCAGTTAATTTTAAACACTGATTTAGTAAATTATCGTAAAAATGAACTGATTAGAATTTTAATATATCAGTTACTTAGAATTTATCACTTGGAGTAAGCGCTGTCAAATTAGAATCAATCACCGCAATAATCGTCATACGCGCTGATATATCAACGATTATTTACGTATTGGGGCATTAAACCGAAAAAAATATTTTTACTAAAGTTAGAAAAATATCGTATTCAAAGAGTTATCTTCCATGCGGCATGACGGCCGGAGCTTGTTGATGGATTCACTAAGTCGTTCATATTTATCAACTTTTTTCACGAAAAAAAGACCGAACACAAATGATGTGTCCAGTCTTCGATGATCGACCAATTATTTTTTGTTTAATGCTTCCCAAAGTCCAAGTAGGTAGGTAATCCCCAGGGCACGGTCGTACAGCCCATATCCTGGGCGACCGTCCTCACCCCAGATATTGCGACCATGATCCGGGCGAATATAGCCGTCATAATCAGTATCGTGGAGGGCCTTCATAATTTCGAACATGTCCAGGGATCCCTCAGTGGATGGGTGGGCAGATTCATGGAACTTATTTTTACCGACGTGCTTAATGTTACGAACGTGCATGAATGGCACCCGGTCCTTCGGCACAAATTCACGAATGATGGCCGGTAAATCGTTTTCCGGGTTTTCACCCAAGCTCCCAGTACAAATGGTAAAGCCATTGTAGCGTGATTCGTGAAGCTGTTCAATTCGCAGCATATCCTCCCGATTCTTAAAAATCCGGGGCAAACCAAATAATGGCTTCGGCGGATCATCCGGATGCATGGCCATTCTAACGTCGAATTTCTCACATACCGGAATAATTGCGTCCAGGAAGTACTTAAGATTTTCAACCAGCTTTTCTTCGCTGACATCCTTGTACGCCGCAAACAGCTCTTTTAAGGCAGCCAGTCGTTCTGGTTCCCATCCTGGCAGACTGAATCCGCGAGAGCCCGAATTCATTTCGGCCATCAAGGCTTCCGGATCCTTTGGCAGCTTACTTTCATCGTACATCATGGCGTTTGAGCCGTCTGCTAGTTGATGATGCAGGTCGGTTCGCAACCAGTCAAACACCGGCATAAAGTTGTAACAAATAACCTTAACGCCGGCCTTGGATAAGTTCTTGATTGTTTGAATGTAGTTTTCGATATATTTGTCACGGGTTGGTGCGCCAATCTTGATGTCATCGTGGATGTTAACGGACTCGATGACTTCAAGTTTAAGACCGGCATCCTCAACCTGCTTTTTTAACGCGTCAATTTTTTCCTGCGGCCATACCTCACCAACCGGAACATCGAACAGAGCGCCAACAACCTGCTTGGTTTGCGGAATCTGCCGGATTTGGGCGAGCGAGATTGGATCATCCTTTTCGCCGAACCAGCGAAACCCCATTTTAAGATTTGCCATAATTTCCTCCTGAGTTAGTCACCAAAAATTAATATTCTAGTATATTACTTACCAATAAATTACCACGCTTCGAAAACGCTGTCAAACATTATTTGACCTCGATATACTAGAATTTCATTGCACGTGATACAATAATACCAGTATACATACATTATATGAAGAAGATACGAGGGATATTCATGCAAAGCCTTAACGAAACAGCTTACGAAACAATTCTAAATGACATTTTACGATTAAAATTAACCCCTGGCGAACGCGTTCAGGACAAGAAACTAATCGAGCAGTTAAAAATCAGCCGGACCCCGGTGCGCGAAGCAATTCTTCGTCTAAAAAACGACGGTTTGATGGACACCGTTCCCCAAAGCGGCACCTATGTCACCAAAATCAGTTTAAAAAGTGCCTTGAATGCCCGCTTCGTTCGCCAAAGCGTTGAGCGCAGCGTCGTGGAACAGGCTTCCCAGAAAATGAACGATTTTGATATTCTCGACGCCCAAACCATCATTGAAAAGCAAAAAATAGCGGCTAAACAGCGCAACAGTCTGGATTTCTTTCATCTCGATGACGATTTTCATAAGAGTTTCTATGCAGCAACCGGTAAAACCGAGGTTTGGAACTGGCTGAAGGTTTTAACCCTTCAATTGGACCGCTACCGATTCCTCAGAATCCAAAAGACCGAAATGCCGTGGGAAGAATTGATTGAACAACACCAGGGCATTGTTGACGCGGTTAAGGCTCACGACCAGCAAGAGAGCGGCCAACGAGCTTACGACCATTTAAACCTGATGCTGGCCGAGAAGAACGTCTTGTTGGAAGAATTTCCGGATTATTTTGTGGATTGACAATTAGTTGCTCGTAGATTGGCCCCAGGCAGGTTGTGCTGTTTGGGGATTTTTTGTGAGTGGGATTATCTTACGCAAACGTGCTTCACGGCTCTGCCGCTAACATCTAAGGGCCGGCTGGCAAAAATCCAAAATCGGGATTTCCACCAGCCGGCCCTTAGATACCGCGACACCCGAGCCGTTCCGCNTTCCGCACTCTCTTCTAGTTGACATTCTAATATATTAATATACAATAAACTGTAAGCGGAATCACACTTTCGATTATAGGAGACGAACACAATGAAATTAACGTCCTTCGGTGAATTAATGCTCAGATTCAAGCCGGCAGCCTGCACCCGGATCATTCAAGCCACCTCTTTTGAGGCATCCTTTGGTGGGGCTGAAGCCAATGTCGCTACCTCGCTGACTTTGCTGGGCAACCAAACTGCCTACATTACCAAACTGCCAACGAATACGCTGGGAGAAGCCGCCATTTATAAATTGCGGGGTTATGGCATCGACACAACCCACATTTTACGGGGTGGCGAACGGATTGGCACCTACTACTTTGAAAAGGGCACCAGTGTCCGCGGTACCAACGTGATCTACGACCGGGCCCACAGCGCGTTTGCGACTTCGACCAGCGATGAGTACCAATGGTCGAAATTGTTAAGCGGCACCAACTACTTTTACGTTTCCGGGATTACCCCCGCTCTGTCCCCCGCCCTTCAGGAAGCCGTTTTAGACGCCGCCATTTACTGCTACAAGAGTGGGATTAAGGTCGTCTACGATGCCAACTATCGCGGCAAATTATGGTCGCCCAAAGAGGCCCAGCAATTCTCCAAGCAGCTAATGCCGTACGTCTCGATTGTGTTTGCGCACGATGA
This sequence comes from Lentilactobacillus parafarraginis DSM 18390 = JCM 14109, assembly GCF_001435895.1. GTDB lineage: Bacteria > Bacillota > Bacilli > Lactobacillales > Lactobacillaceae > Lentilactobacillus > Lentilactobacillus parafarraginis. The sequence goes on from NZ_AZFZ01000003.1 coordinate 4,604, forward strand.
AGACTTTGAATCGTCATTTGGGATTCAAGCTTTCGACGGTGACATGACCAACGGGATTGCCCAAAAGACGCAGTTTAAAGCCGCCATGAAGCAGCTGAAAGCCGAATATCCCAACCTGGACACGATTGGGTCGGTACTCCGAAATATCTACTCAGTTGAAAACAGCCAGTGGTCAGCCATTCTTCTCCAGGATGATGACTTCTATGAAAGCCCAGTTTACGACGTTCACGTCTATGAAGGCGTCGGCGGCGGGGATGCGTTCGCGGCCGGGATCATGCACGGCTTCATGAATCACTTAACCCCCCAGCAAACCGTTGAATTTGGGATTGCCGCCAGTGTTACCAAACTCACCATTTCAGGCGACTTCAACCTGGCATACAAGGATGAAATTGCCGAACTGGCAAATAATCACGGTTCATCAGCAATGAATCGTTAACGAATGGCGCAGATCCATATCTAAAAACCACTGAACCCCCTCCCAATCAGATGGTATAATAGTAAAGATAATTATTCTGAACATCCATAGGGAGGTCCTTATTCGTGAAATTTTGGAAACCAATCGTTTTATCCGTCGCCGGATTATCATTGGGGCTGGCTGCAGCCAATCCTTCTCAATCCCAAGCAAGTGCCCGGTCAATTCCCACATCCCTTAGGGGTACTTGGACCGGCGTCTACAAAACGACCAATCATGGCTACCCGTTCACCATCAAAATCGTCAAATACACGCTGGCTCAAAATAACTATAAATACCATTTGAAAACGACAAAGAATGCCAAGGCAAGCAACACCTTTACTCTGAGTTCAAAACCTAATAAAAAGGGCTACTGGCGGTTTATCCTCACCAGCAGCAATGACAAAATGTATCTCAAACGGACCACTAAAAATGGCCGGGCAGCGCTAATCCGCTACTCATATGACGAGAATCACAAACCGGTTGTCCAGTATCTATACCATCATTAATGATTCCGCAGTCAAACCCAAAGTAAAATCCCACTCCAAACTGATTAAGCTCAGCTAGGAGCGGGATTTTTTTGGCCGCGTTTAAGGCCAAAGACTAACGCTTCAAATTTTCTTTTCGTTTCAGGTACTCACCTTCATCGATCTTACCAGCAGCGTACTGCTGATCCAAAATATCGGTCGCCGATGATTGATGACTGAATTTTCGATGACTGGAAAATGCCATATAAATCACCACTGCCAGGACAATAATCAGTCCAATTGTAATAAATGACATTCCGGATCCAAACCAGCCCGTCATGTGACCCCCGCCAAAGCCGGACCATCCCGAGTGACAACCCCATCCACGCATCATAAAAAACCATCCTTTCGCTTACCATTTCCTTTATAATACCCCCACCGGTATTTATTGGCAACCCGAGAACGGCAAAAAACCGTTAACCACTCGCCTTTTAAGCGGTGGCTAACGGCCTTGGCCATCAAAGTCATCAGTTATTCTAAATAAATTTTTCGGAGTTTACGTTGCTGACGCTTGGAAACATGCAGTCCGTGAACCAGGTAATTATCAATGGTTCCGAACTCCTTGTGAATCTCGTTGAACGCGGCCTTCAAATACGACCGGTCAACGCCGCCGTCAATTCTTGCGTGCGCCAATTCCGCCGGGGTTGCCCCCTCGGATCGCATTTCAGCGAGACGGGCTTCGTTATGAGCCCGTAAAAAATCATTTGACGCCGCATAATCATCAAAGATTGTGCTCAAGTCGACGCCCAAGACATACATAATCAAGGCGCCGCCAAGGCCGGTCCGGTCTTTACCAGAGGCACAGTGCCATAAAACCGCCTGACCATTAGCGTTCAGCAGTGCCAAGAACAGATCATGGTACGCTTCTCTGGCCCGGGTATTGCGAATGTATGACCGATAATGTTGGCGATTATTGTGATCGTTAATCACGTAGTGGAAACTCTCATCGGTATCAACGGAATCATTAATGTATGTGACACCGGGCATGCGAACATCCGGCTGGGCAGCGACTTCCTGCGGCCGCCGGAGATCAAAGTCAATGCCAACGTGATAAATTTTAGTCAGTTGTGTAATATCATTGGCCGTCAGGTGATTTAATCGAGCCGATCTCAGTAGCCGGTGCGCCTTAATCTGCCGGCCATCCTTGGTGATGAACCCGCCAAGGTCGCGGACGTTGAAGGCGCCTTCCAGTTTAATTTCATGTTCGGCTTCGGTTTTCGCCGGGGTGAGGGTTTTAATCGCTGAATCCGGGGTCTCAGCCGAAACCACCCCTGCTTGAAATGATGACCTTGATGAAACATATTCGCTTGGACTATTTTTCATGATGATCACGCTCCTTTTCAGTCTCACATTATCTAATGTAACACCTTTATTGTAGTGCGTTCAGTGATTTGTTTGGTGAAGATCCTGTAAAGGTTGCGTAAAAGTTTTCTGAAAATCCCCAGCGATTTATTTACATCTTGTGGCGCACCCGTAGCATGATCAGCAGCCACACAATTAAGGTGACCGAAATGATGATGACCAGTATCCAAGCATCCTGCATCTTAGAAAGCGGCAGCGCAACGTTCATGCCGTAAAACCCGGTGATGATCGTTGGCACCGCCATAGTCAGCGACCAAATTGTCAGAAATTTCATCGTGTCGTTCAGGTTATTATTGGCGATATTATTAAACGTGTGATCGATGCGATCCACCACCTGGGTTTCAATTTCCAACATCCGCTGAACCTGCTCAGCTTCAATTTGGACGTCCTCAAACAAGTCCCGTTTGTCCTGGTCAGCTCCCTGGCCAAAGTAAGTCTTGGGCAGCCGATTCAGCAAATTCAGGTTGATTTGAGTCGCCGATGACAGGAAGGTTAGCGTCTGTTGCAGGTGGGACAGGGCAATCAAATCGCCATTTTTCGCTTTCCGATTCAACATCTTATCCAAATGATTCCGTTTCTTGGAAACGTCTCTGGAAATGGGAATGTAACTATCCATCAAGGAAAAGAGGGCCTCCAAAATAAACGCGTCCACGGTATCCACTTCGGGGTTATCAGCGGCGTCCGCTAACGCGCGGTTCACCTCGCGAATGCCGCTTTCGTTAAATGTGAACAACGTCCCCTTATGCAGCAGAATGGCAAATGGCCTGGTAATGAATCGTAAGTCAGTGCGATCCAGCGCATATGGCGCCAGAAAGATAAACAGTTGGTCATCCTCATTAATATCGTGAACGTAGTTGGCACTTTCATCCTTATCAGTGACGTAGGTGACGATGTCTTCATCGATCCCATAGTCATTTTGCAGCTGGGTGCGTTCGGCCGGCGTCAGCCGTTCCGTCTCAATCCACTTAACACCCGCAATTTCTTTAGCTGGTCTAATCATTAGCCATAGTCCCCCGCAAATCGATTTTTTAGAAGTGATTAATTATATTCTACACGAAAGAAAGGGAGTTGCGACAATCTTTTGACTGGCGCGACTCCCTTTCTAATTTTCTCAATGAACTAGTTGTCCTTTTGAAACGGTTAGATCGATTTATAAAGTCTATCTTCAATATAAGAAAATCTATTTTATACAGCGATCTAAACGGGTTACAGAATTCCCAACGTTTGGGCAATGAGATAAACGTTCAAGCCGATCAGCACAACCGTGGCAATCCAGGCACTGTACTTAACCCAAGCCTTGTTCACAAATTCGCCCATCAGGCGCTTATCACTGGTGTATTTTACCAGCGGCACAATGGCAAATGGCAAGGCAACGCTCAGAAATACTTGTGAGAAGGTCAGCAGGTTTTCGATCTTAGCTTCATTTCCGTGGTAGTAGATGGCGAAAATAAGCACCGGCGTCACAGAAAGTAACCGGGTTAACAGGCGCTGAGCCCACATTGGCATTCTCAGGTGAATGAAGCCTTCCATGATGATTTGCCCTGACAGCGTTCCAGTAATGGTCGAACTTTGGCCGGATGATAATAATGCAACGGCGAACAGTATACTCAATACTGGGCTGGCAATCGCGCCAACAATACTTGAATTACTCAAGGCGTTAAACAAATCAACAAATCGGCCAACGGTGCTATGAGTGCCAAAGAACAGTGCGGCACCCAGAACCAGTAACAGCGAGTTGACGATAAAGGCAATCGTTAACTGGAGATTGGAATCAATGGTCGTAAACTTAATTGCCTTGGCAACCGCCTTTCGATCACTGCGATCAACTGCTCGGGTTTGGGAAATTGATGATCCCAGGTACAAATCATGGGGCATCACGGTAGCGCCGACAATTCCAAGTGCCAAATACAGCATCGACTTATTTGTCACGATGTGTGTGGTTGGCAGATAACCGGCAAACAACTGGCTCATTTGCGGTCCTGACAGGAACACCTCGTAGGAGAAGACGCCGAGAATCACCACCACTAATGTGGCAACGATGGCTTCAATCTTCCGAAAACCCAGTTTCATCAGTACCAGCAACAACAGCACATCCGCACTGGTAATCAGAATTCCAACCACCAACGGAATCTTGAACAGTAACTCCAGCGCAATTCCGGAACCAATAATTTCAGCAACGTCAGTGGCCATAATTGCAAGTTCAGTAATGATCCATAAACCAAACCCAACGCGCTTACTGGTATTCTCGCGGGTTAACTGAGCTAAATCCTTACCGGTTACAATGCCTAATCTGGCAGCCATGGATTGCAGCAGCATGGCAATCAAACTGGAAATTAACACCACTGACAGGAGACTGTACTTAAACTGGGCACCCCCGGCAATTGACGTGATCCAGTTACCAGGATCCATATAGCCGACGGCAATCAGCACCCCGGGCCCGGTATAGGTCATCAATGTCCGCCAGAATCCGGCGTTCTTCGGCACTTTAATACTGCCATTTACTTCATCGAGACTCTTATTACTCCCCTCGGTATTTTCGAAAAACTTATGCTTTGGTGCGACAACACTTTCACGCATGTAAAAGCCCTCTTTCATTGGTTTGAATTCGGGTTGGTTGTTTGAGTGAGCACTCAATCAATTCCCACTGATCATTATAGGCCCTTTAATCGATTCGTCAAGCATTTTCTGAAAATAGTAAAATGCCGCCACACAGGCATTCCTGAGCTAAAAGTTTGGGGCGCTTAATTTTTGGTTATTCTTTGTAAAAGAATGATTTAAGCGTATACTAATAAACGAAATAGTCATAAAGGCGGTGTTCTCAGTGTCGCAACAGGTTTCACTTAAACTTTTCTTAGATAATCATATTTTTGATGGCATGACTGATAAACAAATTAAGATTATGGTGGCAGCGATTCGAATATTTGCCGAAAAGGGCTATGCCAATACCAGCACCAAGGAAATTGCCAAGGCTGCCGACGTTGCTGAGGGCAATATTTTCAGCAAATTCGACAACAAGCGCGGGCTGCTCAATGCCATTGTCAACCCGGTAATCGCCACCCTGTTTCCAGAAACGCTGAGCCAATTCTCCGACGCAAAAATCGCCAACCATTCCACCAGGCTGCACGACTTTATTGGCGCAATGGTGGCTGACCGCATCAACTTCGTTACTGAAAATGCCGACGTGATGAAAATTTTCATCGCTGAGATGGCGTACAACCATCAACTTCGCGACGCATTCCGGCATCAATTTCAGACCACCACCGCCTTTTATACCGACGCCATCACCCGAAACCTCAATCTCCTGAAGGCCACCCAGCAGATGGTGGACTGGCGCAATCCCGAAATAATGCGGATGATCTGGTCGCTTGTCGGCGGCCTGATCATTAGTTACCTGTTTTTTAACCAACCCATCACCGACCACGACATTTCACACGCTGTCGATGGCCTCACAAAAGCGTTAAGTCGTTAATCACCAAAAGGAGCTGCAGACAAACCGGAATGATTTGTCTGCAGCTCCTTTTGGATCATCGCTTTGTTGATGATTGTTAACGGCGAGTGATTAGAACAGGCCGAACGTTTGAAGAATCAGATAGATATTCAATAAGATAAGGACGATCGTCGCGAACCAAGCGGCGTACTTCACCCAGGCGCGATTGGAAAATTCGCCCATAATTTCTTTGCTGCTGGTAAAGATCACGAGCGGCACGATCGCAAATGGCAGTGCGACACTTAAGAATACCTGCGAGAAAGTCAGCAAATTTTCAATTTTTGCTTCATTTCCGTGGTAGTAAATCGCAAAAATGATCACTGGGGTTACTGATAATAACCGGGTCAACAATCGTTGGGCCCACAGCGGCATATGAAGGTGAATGAACCCCTCCATGATAATTTGGCCGGAAAGCGTCCCGGTAATCGTCGAACTCTGGCCGGACGCCAACAGGGCAACGGCGAACAGCATGCTCAACAACGGGCTGGCAATGGATCCAACGATCTTCGAATTGCTTAACGCGTTAAACAGGTCAACGAACCGACCCAGTTCACTGTGAGTGCCAAAAAACAGGGCCGCTCCCAAAATCAGCAGCAGACTATTAACGACAAAGGCCAAGGTTAACTGAATGTTGGAATCGATGGTTGTAAATCGAATGGCTTTTTTCACGGCATTCCGATCCTGCCGGTTAATGGCCCGGGTTTGGGAAATCGAAGATCCCAGATACAGGTCATGGGGCATGACGGTCGCCCCCACGATCCCTAATGATAGGTAAAGCATTGATTTGTTGGTCAAAATATCACTGGACGGAAAGTATCCCTCTAAGACCTGGGTGACCTGCGGACCGGATAAAAAGACTTCGTAGGCGAACACGAACAAGATCACGGCCACCAGGGTTGCGACAATCGCTTCGATTTTTCGAAAGCCCAGCCGCATCAGCAGTAATAGAATCAAAACATCGGCACTGGTAATTAAAATACCAACGATGATGGGGATGTTAAACAGCAATCTGATGGCAATTGCCGATCCGATGATTTCTGCAATATCCGTGGCCATAATTGCCAATTCAGTAATGACCCACAGAAAAAATCCCACGCCCTTTGAGGTATGCTCCCGGGTTAATTGCGCAAGGTCCTTGCCGCTGACAATTCCCAAGCGGGCGGACATGGCCTGAAGAAGCATCGCAATTAAACTGGAGATCAAAATGACGGTGAGCAGCTTGTAGTTAAACTGGGCGCCCCCGGCAATTGACGTGATCCAGTTTCCGGGATCCATGTACCCAACGGCAATCAGAATGCCCGGGCCAGTGTAGGTAAACAGCGTTTTCCAGAAGCCGGCATGGTCCGGCACCGCGATGCTGCCATTTACCTCATCCAAGCTCTTACTGGCAGTTTCCTCAAATTCAAACATCTTTTTCTTTTCTGAATCATCTTTCATGAGTTAGCCTTCCCTTCATTGGGTTGAAATTCAGGCATTTTACTTGAATTTATCAACTAATTGCCAAAAGATATTATATACTAGTTATGTTTTTAGTCAATTAAAAGGTTGCCAAACTGGGAATAAAGCTAAAAATTGCCCCAATTTATGGCATACTAATGAGAAATTGGTCGGATTTTTACATTACATATATGGAATGTTTACACGTGACTGGATCACTGCCGATCGGTTGCCGAATCACTCATTGAGACCTTTTTAGCATTGCTCAGCAAGCCTGATCGGCGTTTTTCAGAACCCATTTATGAATAATTTGTGAGAACTAATTTAAGTGAATTTCGCGACCATTTGGAAATAATGACCTTTGTTCGCCAATTGTCATCAGCGTCATTCCGGCATTATTGGATAGCTGAATGGAAAACTTCGAAAAAGAAATTTGGACCATCAAAATCCGAACATTAAAATTGAAATCAATTATCATTTTCGCATTGAAGAATAAACGCAGACAGTATATAATAACCGCTATAAGGAATAACGAATTATGAGCATTTATTCCGATTTAATGTTCGTATTTTACAAGAATCCGTCTCGGGTGCCGGTAGGTTTTCCCTCAACATTCGCGTTGTCCCGGCCTCAACCCCGGCTGGAGGCCGCGCGGACATTATTGGTGGGCAAGCCAGTCATCACCGCATCAGATCATTTTCAGGCATTTACTTCAAAATTAAGCACGAGGTCGTTTCCGCGGCCTTAGCAAAAAGGGAGATAACAATGAAACGCAATAATAATGGCTTACTTTATGGTCCGGAAGATAAGGTTTCGTACTTCCAATCAGGTCTCTTAGGCCTCCAGCACGTCCTGGCAATGGACGTCTATGTACCGCCGCTAATCATCGCCGGATTGCTTTCCATGAGCGTCGTTCAGAAAACCGGGTTTCTGCAGGCCGCCTTTTTGGCCTGTGGGATTGGCACCATTCTTCAAACCAAATTTTTCATGAAGCTCCCGGTTTCTCAAGGCCCGTCGTTCGTCCCGATTGGCGCCGTTGCCGGCGTCTACCTCACCAACGGTGGTGCCAATGGGGGGATGGCCACCGTATTGGGATCGCTGCTCATCGGTGCCGTTTTATTGATTCTTCTCGGAATTTCAGGCATTTACCAAAAGATTATTAATACCTTAGTGCCGGCACTGGTCGGTGGCACCATCATCACCTGTGTGGGGTTGTCGTTGTTACCGTCGGCGTTAAACGATAACATTTTTAAAGCCAGCGGCAACGCAGCCCAAAACATTGAAATTGCGGCCATTACCGGGGCGGTCATGTTAATTGCGATTACCATTGGCCTCCGGGTTCCCCAGCTGCAGCGGCTCTTCCGGGTTAGTTCAATCATCATCGCCCTCATCGTTGGGACGATCGCCGCTTCGTTCATGGGCCGGTTCGACTGGTCATCAGTCAATAACGCGCCATGGTTCAGTTTACCCGGTTTCACCGCCTTTCACTATGGCTTTCACTTTTCATTACCCGCCATTTTGACATTCATCGTCATTTACATGGTTTTAACCACTGAAACAACCGGGACCTGGTTCGCCATGAGCGCGGTGGTTGGCGAAAAGATTTCTAAGAAGCAGTGGAACCGCGGGATCATTGGCGAAGGCTTAAGCTGCCTCTTCGCAGCAATTCTCGGTACCACGCCGATGACGGGGTATTCCACTAACGCCGGCGTCATTTCCATTACCGGGGTCGCCAGTCGCCGCGTGTTCGTCTCTGCCGGGATTTGGTTCATGGTCCTGGGATTCTTCGGCAAGTTATCCGCATTCCTGTCAGCGGTCCCCGCACCGGTCATTGGCGGTATCTTCTCAATCATCTGTGTCATTATCATGCTTAACGGTCTCAATGTTATCCGCTACCTCGACACAAATGAAAGTTCAATTTACATTTTGGGAATTCCGATTGTCCTGACAATGGCGGTCATCTTAGTGCCAAGTCACTTAGTTGCCAGCACCCCGCAGATCATTCAATACCTGTTAGGATCACCAATCACCATTGCGGCCATTAGCGCCATTATCTTGAATTTGGTAATGGGTGAACGGCCAGAGAAATCACCCAGTTCTGCAGCTGAAACGGTTACCACGAAAAAGCAAACATCGAAATTAGCCGAATCAAAATCATAAAATTAGTCACAAAAAAATCGTCGAGCTTCTGGTTCGACGATTTTTTTGCACCTAGCGACTTACAAATAAACAAAAAGAGACCGGTAATTGAAGGATGTTCCGATCTCATATTCTTTTTATTGAAGGATTTAATTCAGTTTCACTTTTTCAATTCAATTGCAACAGTACGATTGTTTGGCACTTTCATTGATAAACAACGACCACATTGATGTGATGCAATCGGTTGCCTATTCCCCTCTGTCAAGACAATTATACTAATCCCCCAATTAACAATCATTATAGCATTGTTAACCAAGTTGACAAGAGATTTTTAAAAGATTGATGTGACAACCGCACCACCAATGATTAGAACCAGCCCGGTTAGGGTAAAGACCATTTCGCGGCGACTTTTATTTTCGTGCATAACCAGCATCCCGCCCAGTGTCGAAATAACAACGGATACCTGGGAAACGATGAAGGCCGTGTTAACCCCATTATCACGAACTGAGAAAATGTACGAAACGGCGGCGATTGAGAAAATGAGCCCGCCAATCATATTCATCCAGCTCACCTTTTGCTTCACGGCATCAAACTGACCGCTAAATGCCAAGTAGATCAGGGCTGCTAACACCATGCCAATTGATTCCGGCAGAAAAATGGCAATCCCGGAACTTTCCAATCCCCGGGGAATTGAATTATAAATACAGTAGCCAATCGCGGTAAACAGCAACATGATGATGTTGCGAACCAGGGCCTGATGGTTATCCCGCTTGGATCCCTTATCAGTAATCGACGTCAAGTAAATGCCGACAATTAACAAGACAATGCCGCTTACGCCGGCAACTTTTTCGATGCCGGTCGACCATTCGCCAAAGATGAACACCCCAATCAAGGACGTCCCGATTAGCTGCATCCCGGTTGAAATTGGCATCGTGGTTGAAACGCCGATATTCTTATAACCAATGTATTGGCCGACCTGACCGACGACCCAAAAGGCACCCGCCAAGGCGGCAAACACAAAACTCTTTAAATCAATCGTGGGCCTGACAATCGCAAAAACTACTAAACTGGCCGCGAGCAGACCAACCGTGGTCCCGAAGATTTGATTACTTGGCCGCCCACCAATTTTAGCCACAACTGGTGGTAGAAGCCCCCAACCCAGTGCGGGTAACAATAACATTAATAAACTCAATTCAGACATCCTCTCTTAATGACATCAACTGCTATCGAAAAATTAATTTCTTATTACATAATAAAGGTCGACGCAGAGATTGTAAACGGATTCTTGAAAAGATTTTACACAATGTTAATTTTTTTGAATCAAGTATGAAAAAAACTCCCAATTAGCGGGAGTTTCATCAATCCTATAATTTTTGGCTTCGCGGCCGTAAGAGCACTTCGTTGATGGCAACGTTATCCGGCTGGTCAATTGCGTAAGCCACGGCGTTGGCAACGTCAGCCGCTGCCAGCCCATTTTCCTTCTCGTCCTTTTCAATCCGGGCCCTGGTCTGGGGATTAGTGATTGTGGAGAATAATTCGGTGTTCACGGCTCCCGGCGAAATCATGGTTGTCCGGATGTGATGAGCGACTTGCTCCTGACGCAGCCCGTCCATGATTGCTTGAATGGCGTACTTGGTCCCGGCGTAAACGGCGGTTCCCGGATGAACAATGTGACCGGCAACCGAATCAGTCGTGATCACGTGGCCCTGATTTTGGGCGATCATGATCGGCAGCACCGCGGCAATCCCGTACAGGACGCCCTTGATGTTAACGTCAATCATGCGTTCCCATTCATCAACCTTCAATTCAGAGAGTTCCGAAATTGGCATTAAACCGGCATTATTGTAGAGAACGTCCACCCGGCCAAATTGATTTTTAGCCAATTCAACCAACGAAGCGACACTCTGACGATCGGTGACGTCGGTTTTCTGATACAGTACCTGACCCGCCGGAAATTTCGTGGCGATGGCCTTCAATCGATCTTCTCGCCGCGCCCCGAGCACCAGTTTGGCGCCATCCTTAGCCAACACCTCCGCGGTTGCCTGACCAATCCCACTTGACGCGCCAGTGATGACGATAACCTTATCTTTAATTGTCATGGTGAAACCTCCTCGTATTATTAATCTGAATTTGTGAGAGAGAATGATGCAAGAAAACTTTTCTGAAACTGTTCCCGAGTCTTACACTGCTTGCCAAATTCATCGATCAAGCCGTGAAACTCCTGGGCATCCCGATCATCGAAGTTAGCCGGCAACTTTATCCGCCGCTTTAATTTGGCGTAGGTATCAATTCGTCGGTAACCTAAAAACGAAAAGAGATTTCGGGCATACTTATCAGCAATGAACGCCGGCTGATCGAAGACATAAACCAGCAGTGAATCAGCCGTCTCCTCGCCAACGCCGGGAAGGGCTAACAACGCCGAACGCAATTTGGGCCCATACTTGGCAGCCATTTTCGTAAAGTCATTGTGATCGACTGAAAACCAGTGAAGCACCGCCAGGAGACTCTTGGTTTTATTCACGTAAAAGCCACTGGGCCTGATAAGTTCCTGAACTTGTTGGGGCGTCAGCTGCAGAATCCGACTGGGATCCAGTCCCGTTTCACGGCGCAAATTGGTCAACGCCAAATCAACGTTGTTCCAGTTGGTATTTTGAACCAGGATGGCGCCAATCACAATTTCGATTTTGGAATCCGCGGGCCACCAATGTGAAGGCCCCATTTCAGCAAGCATTTTATGGTACAGCGGCATCGGGTTGATGAGTTGCATGCAATCACCTCACTTATAGTTTACCATTCCGGACTTCTCATTCTCAATGAGGAACTCGCTCATTCGAAACGCGACTGTCTCCCCGCGCCAAACAGAAAAACGGACGACCATTCCTCAATCAGGAATCATTGTCCGTTTACCGCAACTGGGTTCTCCCCGCTGCTCAAGCTGCTGGCAAAATTTTCAGCCAGCAACTTTGTTTAATTTTCAGATGGCTTTTCAACCAGCTTATGGGCGCGATTTGATCGCCAAGTCTGGTATTGCAGAAAGGCCCACGCCACAAAGCCAAAGAAGATTGGTCCAATAATTGTCCAGAACGCGGTCATGTAGTCATGGTCAAGAATCGGTGCCAGGGCGGTAAAGCCGATGCCGGCAACCAACACGAACAGAACCACCCCAACAATTGTGTCGGTTAATCGCCGATTGGTAAAGATTTCAAACGGTCGGTCAAGATCCTGCCGCCGCTTAAAGAACGGAAAGGCGCCAATCAGAAAGAGGTATGGGAACGACGTCGAGATATTACCCATATTGGTCAAAATCACGTAGAACTGTTGGGCACTTGATCCACCAAAGCTGACGAAGAAGATGATAACCACGACAACGGCAGCCTGAACCCACATTGCAAACGCGGGCATCCCCTGCTTGTTCAACTTGGTCATCCGTTTCGGCCAAAAGTGCGGATTTGATCCCATAATAAAGGATTTCAGCGGTGAATAAACCAGCACGAAGAACGATCCCAAGTACCCCAGGAACATGCCGAGGCCGGCGAACCGGGCAAATAGCGTCCCTAAAAAGGCACTGCCGGCTGCCGATAAGTTCAAGCCTTCTCCTAATGAGTAACCAAGGTTATTCATCAGCACATAGGTAATGTTTCCCAGGTTAACCTGGTCGTTTCCCAGAATTTTCTGCCAGTTAGTACTGATTCCCCAAAGAAAAATGGTGAGTGAGTATCCCAAGGTGATAATCAAAGCAGAAATCATCAATCCACGGGGGAAGGTCTTTTCCGGCTTGTCCATGTTATCGGTCACCCCACCCATTGACTCGGTACCGGCGTAAGCAAATACCGCGTAAACAATGAAGGAAACCAAAGCGACGGGTGACTGGAACTGGGCATTTGGCGACTGAACAAAGCTTGATAGCCCGTGAATCGGTTGGGCCATATGACCACCGTTTAAATAGAGAATGGTCAAACTGGCAACGGCAAAGATCACGTTCAGAGCGATCGAGAAAATACCGCCGATCGACGCAATCCGGGCAATCGAGTCCATGCCCCGGCCAGCAAACCACGTGATCACCAGGATCCAAAGAATGGCGAGGATTCCGATGACCTGATTTGAATTAAGGCCCAGAAACTGCCACGACTGGGTGCGATCGCCGCCAAACAGCGTGGTTGAAAAGGGAATCCAAACTTTTGAAGCGGTCGACGTCATCCAAATGATCCATGAAGACAGCCAAATGAATGTGCCGATAAAGGCCCACTTTTCACCAATCGATCCTGCCAGCCACGAATAGATCCCCCCATGGGCATCCTTAAAGGTTGACCCGTACTCGGCAAACATCAGTGAGCTGGGCAGAAGGAAGAAGACCGCTGCCAGCACGTACCAGATAATACTGGCATAACCCATCTGCTCGTAAGCAACGGTGGTGTTGGCAAACCCAAATATCGTTGAAATAATCATCAGGACAAGGCCGCTTGTCTTGATCTTGTTGTTTTTCATTTTTTAAGCACTCCAATTAATAAATATGTCATATTTTCCAAAAATAAAGTATAGACATTCATGGTAAAAAAATGCTGTGAGTCTGCTAACAAACAAATGGCAAGAATCCGGTAGACAATGAGAAGATTTCTTGCTTGAAGTCCTTTCCCCTTTAATTGGGACTTGTAAGGGCTTGCGGGTTTTTTCCGGCCCTAAACCCGCTTGAAATTCGCTTTCTTCTGCGCCTATAATATAGGAATTATTAGCAGTTATCTGCACTTACATATTTAATGGAGGAACCAATGGCTAACGATCAACAACATTCAGAATCCCAGAAATTCCATTTATCACAACGCCATCATATGACCATTCCCTGGGGAAGTTTTATTCAAAATGATAATGTCCCAGCTCGAAACGCCAGCTTGCGCGAACGGGCTTCAATCGTTGGGCGGATTGGCATTATCATGCTTTCCTGCGGTACCGGAGCGTGGCGGGTTCGCGACGCGATGGACACGGTCGCCAGAAAGCTCGAAGTGACCTGTTCGGCTGATATCGGTTTAATCTCGCTGGAATTTACCTGTTTCAGTAACGAACACAGTTACACCCAAGTGCTCAGCCTTCCCAATACCGGGGTAAATACCGACAAGCTCAACATTCTTGAGAATATGGTTAAAAACTTTGACGACGATTTTTCGTCACTAACCGTTCGCCAAATTCACAACATTATCGATGAGGTTCAACAGCGGCCCAAGCAATACACGCCAATTATGTTGGGCTTGGCAGCCGCTTTAGCCTGCAGCGCCTTTATTTTTCTGCTTGGCGGCGGGATTCCGGAAATGATCTGTTCGTTTCTGGGGGCCGGCATCGGTAACTGGGCCCGGGCCGTCATGGGCAAGCATTCCATGACCACGGTTGCCAGCATTGCTATCAGTGTCGCGCTGGCCTGTTTAACCTATATGTACACGTTTAAAATTTTTGAGTTTTATTTCCAAGTTCTTGCTCAGCACGAAGCCGGCTACATCGGCGCCATGCTGTTCGTGATCCCCGGCTTTCCGTTTATCACCAGCATGCTGGATATTTCCAAATTGGACATGCGCTCCGGATTGGAACGACTGGCTTACGCCATTATGATCACGCTGGTGGCCACTTTAGTGGGTTGGCTGGTCGCCCTGGTCTTTGATTTTCGGCCGGAAAACTTCCTACCGCTGGGCCTGTCGCCACTGGTCATCATGCTGCTGCGGCTGCCGGCGAGCTTCTGTGGGGTCTTCGGCTTCTCGGTGATGTTCAACAGTTCCCCTAAAATGGCGATGACTGCCGGCTTTATCGGCGCGCTGGCCAACACCCTGCGATTGGAACTGGTTGACCTGACAACCATGCCCCCAGCGGCGGCCGCCTTTTTCGGTGCCTTGCTGGCCGGCCTGATCGCTTCTCTGGTCAACCGCTATAATGGTTACCCGAGAATTTCGCTGACCGTCCCGTCGATTGTGATTATGGTCCCGGGGCTCTACATTTACCGGGCCGTTTACAGTATCGGCATCAATTCAATCGCTGTCGGCGCGCTGTGGCTGACAAAGGCCGCGTTGATCATTATGTTCCTGCCCCTGGGCCTTTTTGTTGCCCGGGCGCTGCTGGATAAAGAATGGCGGCATTTTGATTGATCAATCATCACTAATCGAATTGATAACAAAAAGTCTGGACAATTTGCCCAGACTTTTTTGCTAGTTTTAACAATGCAATCGATCAGTCGCTCATTTCAGCAATCTGCGCTTCAACCGCCAACATCTGCATCAATCCATTTGCACACTCAGCACCTTTATTGCCGGCCTTGCCCCCCGCACGGGCAAGTGCCTGCTCGGTGTTGTCGGTCGTCAGCACCCCAAACATAACCGGAACCGGGCCGTTTAACGTGAGGGCCGCCAAGCCGGTGGTTGCCGCCTGGCAGACGTAATCAAAGTGGGCTGTCTCACCGCGAATAACCGCGCCCAGAGCAATAATGCCGTCCACCTGCCCGGTATCACCCAGGAGCTTGACTTCTCGGGGAATCTCCATGGCCCCGGGGACGTGAACCACCGTGATGGCAGCATCGGCAATTCCTAATAGTGCCAACTGCGACACACAGCCTTCTAAGAGCCGGCTGGTGACCAACTCATTGAATTGCGCAACCACAATGCCAACCCGCTTGTGCTGACTGATTAACTGTCCTGTAAATTGATTCATTAATTTCCAACTTCTTTCAATAAATGATTAAGTTTCGTCTTCTTCGTCAATAGATAATTCTTATTTTCAGGGGTCAGGCCCACTTCGAGTGAAATTCGCTCGGTGGTTTGAATACCATATTCCGCTAACTGGTGAATCTTATCCGGGTTATTGGTCATCAGCCGCACCTGTGATACCCCCTTGCGCTTTAAAATGGCAGCCGCAATTTCGTAATTTCGATCGTCAATTGGCAATCCCAGGTGCTCATTGGCCTGAACCGTATCAAAGCCCTGCTCCTGAAGTGCGTAGGCCTTCAATTTATTTGCCAAGCCAATTCCCCGGCCTTCCTGCCGCAGGTAAAGGACGGCGCCGCGGCCATTTCTTTGAATTCGCCGCAAGGCTTCTTGAAGCTGAGGGCCGCAGTCACACCGTTTCGATCCGAGAATGTCACCGGTTAAACACTCGCTATGCAGCCGCGTTAGCAAGGGCGCATCCCCCGCCAAATTCCCCTTGGAAATCAGCAGCGTGGGCTCACTATCATCTCCCGTATCGAATGCTTCCAAGGTGAAGTCCCCATACCGGGTGGGCAAATTGACGGTCGTGATGCTCTTGATCTGTTGGGCATCCCGATAACGGCGGTAACCAATAATCTCGTCAATCGTCAGCAGCGTCATCTGATTACCTTCCGCGATGGCTTTCAAATCCTTTCGACGGGCCATCTTGCCGTTCTTTTTCAAGATTTCACAGATGTAGGCGACCGGTGACCCCCCAGCCAACCGAGCCAGATCCACCGCCGCTTCGGTGTGGCCCTGACGTTCGTAGACACCGTTCTTTCGGGCTATCAGTGGAAAGATGTGGCCAGGGTGATAGAAGTCATCCCAGGTGCTGGTGCCATTAGCCAACTGGTGAATGGTATCAGCCCGATCAAAGGCTGAAATCCCAGTCGACGCTGTTTTGGCGTCCAATGTGGTCGTAAACGCCGTCCCAAAAGCGTCGCTGGAATCCGGAATCATTGGTCCCAGGTTCAAGCGGTGGGCCACCTCGGCGCCCATTGGTACGCAAAGCAGCCCGCGGGCTTTGGTGACCATCTGATTGACATTTTTCGGACTCACCTTTTCTGCCAGCCCGATCATGTCGCCCTCAGCTTCCCGGTCGACCGAATCGGCGACAATAATCAACTTGCCGGCTTTTAATTCAGCCAACGCCGTTTCAACTTTTTTAATCGTCTGCTCATTCATAATTTGCCAATCCTTCCCGTGCCAAATTCACCACGTACTTACCCAAAATATCGGTTTCAACGTTCACCTGATCGCCAATGGCAACCTGCCCCAACGAGGTATGGGTCATCGTGTAGGGAATCAGAGCCACTTCAAATGTTGTTAGGGTCGTCGTCACGACCGTTAAACTAATCCCGTTGATGCCAATCGAGCCCTTTTCAACAATGTAGGGGTGGTACTTCTGATCGATCCGAAATGTTAATCGTTGTGAGTCATCGTCTGGGGTGCGTTCCAACAGGGTTGCGGTCGCGTCGACATGGCCGAGCAAGAAATGCCCATCCAGCCGATCAGAAGCCGCCAATGCCGGTTCGAGGTTGACTGAATCGCCAACCGTTAAGTTCTTGAAATTCGTTCGAAACATGGTTTCCGGCATCACATCAGCAGTGAAGCCCCCGGTTTCAAATGCTGAAATGGTGAGACAGACCCCGTTCACCGCCACGCTGTCGCCTAGTGAGAACGCGGGCTGCTGAATTAAGTTGGTTTGAATCATGAGTTTGGCCTGCTGATCCGCCATTTCAACGCGGGCAACCCGGCCCTGATCCTGAACAATTCCTGTAAACATTAGTCAGCCCTCCTTGTTGTCAGCTTAATATCATCACCAAGTGACTGAACGGTTGGCGTCGCAAAGTGAAGCATCTCAGCGTTGCCAGGGCCAATCACCGCCGGCAACCCAGTGCCGCCAATCATGAATGGCGAAATGTAAGCCACCAGCTTATCCACTAGTCCAGCCTTCACGAAGGCCGCCTGAACGTGACTGCCGCCCTCTACCAGCAACGACTGAATTCCCTGATCGCCCAACTGTTCAATGACGACTGCAGGTGTCCAATCCGGCTTTTCGATCACCTTCACAAATTCCGGTAGTGAAGCGGTTGGTCGGTGGCTAGTCAAGATCCACACTTG
Source organism: Lentilactobacillus parafarraginis DSM 18390 = JCM 14109 (assembly GCF_001435895.1). Classification (GTDB taxonomy): domain Bacteria; phylum Bacillota; class Bacilli; order Lactobacillales; family Lactobacillaceae; genus Lentilactobacillus; species Lentilactobacillus parafarraginis. The sequence goes on from NZ_AZFZ01000003.1 coordinate 22,844, forward strand.
CGCCGGGCTTTGAAATAATTTGGCGGTTAAATCCAGGTGCCGGGCGTCCCGCATCAGAATGATCCGAATCGGCTGGGTCTTCGCATCAGCCTCCCTAATTGTCAATTGCGGATCGTCAACGTGGTAGGTCCGCTCGCCCACCAGAATTGCCTGATTCAGTCGGCGCAATTGCTGACTATCCTCCCAGGCTTGACTGCCGGATAACCGTGTCCGGGTATCGCCGGCCTGATTAATTTTGCCATCAAGCGACATTGCATACTTCAAGGTCACCATTGGCCGCTTCCGCCGGTAATAAAAGTTGTAAGCTTCGTTCACCATTTCGGTATTGTCCAGGTTATCAACGACCACCCCATTCTTGGTCAACCGGTCAATCCCGTTGCCACCAACAATCGGGTTGGGATCAGCCTGGCCAATCACGACCCGAGAAAAGCCCAGGGCCACCAGGCGATCAGCGCACGGCGGCGTCTTACCGTAGTGACTGCAAGGTTCCAACGTCACGTAAATGGTGGCGCCCTCAGCATCACTTGGGCTGTTCAGATGTGATATCGCATCGATTTCGGCATGCGGTTCGCCAAATCGATGGTGATAGCCGCGAGCCAAAATCTGGCCGTCCTTCACAATAACCGCGCCAACCCGGGGATTGGTCCAAGTCGCTCCCAACCCCTTCCAAGCTTCAGTAACTGCTAACTGCATATAATCTTGATCATTCAATCTCACTCACCCCACGAAAAAAGCCCCGCAACAATTGCGGGGCATTAATTAGATAAGCTAAATAAGATTTCACACGAGTCTTGAAGAACCAGCTGGTTGGTAATAACGGAAAAGCAACCCCTTAAGGCCAATTTCCGACTGTTCACCAAACCATCCCAGTTCTTACCGATGTTTTGAAATGCTTATTGTTTCTTCTCCCATCCAGACTTTACTGTCGGTCCCAGACTCACACTGGGTCAACCGCTTAACGCGGGTCACGGACTTCGATCTTACAATCGTCACCGTCGGTCGGGAATTGCACCCTGCCCCGAAGAAATCTATTCAGTTTTCAAAAATTATCATACATCATTGGTGCGCTGGTGACAATCATGAATCATCGATTAAATTGGATCTACTAACTGGATAACGGCTGAATCCCTTGGTGGGCCTAGTGAGAAGATCTTACAAAAAGTAATTAAAATTTTAAAGCTAAATGGAAGCGGTTGCTAAAAAATCTAAATTACCGACTACCTAAGTACACATCCATTCGATGATTAACTTCTTTAAATTTATCTGCGGGTAATATCAGTGATACCTCATCAATCTGCTCGTCCTCTATAGGAGTTTGGTCCCCCCGGTCTATCGAGGAAATCTGCATTTGATAAAGGGGAGACTTAAATTGAAATAACAAAGAATTAATGTAATTTATTAATCTTATCCCCTTTCCAAACGTTGCAGAACTAAATAAACCTTTTACAGTTATTGTCACAAACTCATCATTGCCATCAATTGAAAAACTATCTAATGAAATTGAGTTTCTGTCCATGTAATTATCAACCAATTGTCCGATATAACCAATTTTCTTCACCATAACGCCTCCATGCGTATATAATTGCCTACTAGCTTAAAGGGGTCATTAAATTGCTTCTCCTCAATTTTATCAATAACGTTATTTATGTCAATGCTATAAACAATTGTCCAAATAATTTTAAGTGATAGTAAACTAAGCACAACGGGTGCATATAACTTTCATAAGCATATGAAGCTTCTCATGATATGGATTATCACAAAGCAATTGCCCTCTCGCTCAACAATATTTGTAATGTCAAAAAATACCGGCCCTAAAAGCGGTCGGTATCAATATTAGTGACTATTATTTTTGAATCCCCGTAATCTTAAAACGGGTATCAGCCAAAGTTGCATTTAATTCATCAACCGTTGTGTTCCCTTCAAAGGTCGCTGTCTTGCTGGCGAGATCAACTTTCACGTTAGAAACCTTCTGGCTAAGGTGTTCTGTCACATGCTTGACACAGTTGTTACACCGCATGCCTTCAATCGTTACTTTTGGCATTTTTGTCCCTCTTTCAAGTTCAAGATTATTCAACTAACAGTTACAGTCCGCACCCATGCCAGCGGGTAAACAGTTACACTGAACCGTTTTCGGCGCCGTTTTGGCCTTCTCTGCCAAAATTTTCTGGAGATTAGCGATGTCATCTTGAGAAAGCTCCCGGGATTGGATCACATCGGCAATCGTACTGCCAGCCCGCATCGCACACATGTGGTCAAATAAATCAGTCGCTGCGGCCGCCATCGAATCCTGTTCACCAACCGCTGCCTGATATTCATAGGGCCGCTGGTCGCCATGCTGGGTCACCGCGTGCTTCTTAATGAGTCGGTGAAGTAAGGTTTTGGTCGTTGAATCCGACCAGCCCCGCGCCTGATTCATGGTGTCAATTAACTGCCGGCTGGTCACTTTGTTCAGCGTCCAAATTGCCCGCATGACTTCCCATTCAGAATCTGAAATTGTCACATCTTTTGCGTCGATCATGTTAAAGTTCCCCTTTAATTGCGTACAGCTATCAACTACTATATTTATTAGTTTACAGTTGTAGTCAGTCAAAAGCAAGGATTTTAACAAATTGACCACGGTATTCCTGCCGACCATTTACGAAGAGGCTCTCAGCAGCACAACTAAATTGTGGACTCAACCACCTTCGACGCATCATTTAACGTCTCAGTATCAAGACCATTTGTCTGCCTTGCCGCAATGACCCCGGCAACGATAACGGCCTAATTTCTACTTAATCTGTCCCTGGCCTGCCAGAATCTGATCAATTTCAGATAATTCATCGGGACTGAAATCCATGTGATCAAGGGCCTTCACGTTATCTAAAATTTGTTGCGGGCGACTAGCCCCGATCAAGACTGAGGCAATTTCGGGCTCGCGCAAATTCCAGGCGAGGGCCATTTCTGCCAGGGTCTGCCCCCGCTTCTTGGCCACTTCGTTCAGTTTCTTAACTGTCGAAAGCGTTTCGTCCACCTGCTTGGGGTGCAGGAATGGGCTAGTCGATTTAGCCGCCCGGGAATCGGCGGGAATCCCATTGAGATACTTGTCGGTGAGCAGGCCTTGCGCCAGAGAACTAAAACTCACGGCGGCCTTCCCTTCACGTTTCAAAACCGGAAACAGGTCCTGTTCAATATGACGATCAAACATGTTGTACCGCGGTTGATGAATCACAAACGGCGTGTGGAGGTCATTAAAAATTTTGGTAATTTCGGCCGTTTGCTTGCCAGAATAGTTGGAAATCCCAATGTAAAGTGCCTTCCCTTGGCGAACCAGCTGATCCAGGGCCATTGCGGTTTCTTCAAACGGCGTATCGGGATCCGGCCGATGCGAATAGAAAATATCGACGTAGTCCAGACCCATTCGTTTCAAACTCTGGTTAGCACTGGCAATAATGTTCTTCTTAGAACCCCACTCCCCATAAGGGCCGGGCCACATATAATACCCGGCCTTGCTGGCAATAATCATTTCATCCCGGTAAGGCTTCATATCCCCGGCCATAATCCGGCCGAAGTTGGCTTCGGCACTGCCGGCAACCGGACCGTAATTGTTGGCCAAATCAAAGTAAGTGATTCCACAGTCAAACGCCTGGTGAATAATGGCCTTTTGATTTTCAAATTCGTCAACGCTGCCAAAATTATGCCAGAGCCCTAAGCTCAAGGCAGATAATTTCAAGCCGCTCTTACCAACCCGCTTATAAACCATTTTATCGTATCGCTGCTCGTCTGCTTGATACATTTTACGACCTCCATTGCATTTTTCCTGTCATTCCATTACGATATTGATAAGCATACCACTTCAAGTTAACTTGAAGTAAAGAACGAGGAGAACACAAAATGCCAACTTACTCAATTAGTGACGTTTCAAAGCGGTATCACCTGCCACAAACAACGTTGCGGTACTACGAAGATCTCGGGTTACTCTATGACGTGCCCCGCCGCGGAAATCACCGGGTCTATAATGACGCGCACTTAGCCCGGCTGAGCGCAATTTGCTGCTTCAAAAATACCGGCATGACGCTGAGTGAACTGCAAACGCTTTTTAGCTACGATGAGCACAGTGCCGATCTGGATAAAATTATTGATCTGCTGGATCGCCACTGCCGTGAAGTGGATGAAAAGCTGCGGATTCTGGAACAAAATCATCGCCAGATCAAACGAAAGCGCCAATTTTACGAAGATATCCGCACAGCCAGAGAAACCCACCAGCCCCTGCCGAAGTGGGCCGATTACAAAATAACCGACTTCTGAATTGATTCACAGCCACCGATTTTTAGCAAGCTCCTAATTCAAAAACACCTAAACAAAACGAGATTCCGTTCGCATCAGCTGTCTAACGGGATCTCGTTTTTATTTGGATAACGCTTCTTAATATTCGATTTAATCGGCGTAAGTGACCTGATAACTAGGATCAAGAACCGTCACATCGGCATCTTTCAAGCCGACGACGGTCACCCGCTTGTCCTTAGTGACAAACACCGCGCCGTATAGATCAGAGCGGTCCGCTGCCCATCCCGGAACGGGCTGACCGGCAAAAAACAACCGGGCCGTTTCAATTTCACCATCAATTGAGGCTTTTGAGAAGATTGTCACGCCAGCCAAATTATTCTGACGGGGGTAACCGGTCTGTGGATCCAAAATGTGGTGATAGGACTTCCCGTTGGCTTCCAAATGGCGTTCATAAATGCCGCTGGTAACTGCCGAACACGGGCCAATTTTCACACTCAAAATGGCCTTGCCCCGTTCGGAAGACGGGGCCTGAACCCCAACGCGCCACTTACCATCGAGATGAGCCGGCGAATCACCGACTAAAAGCAGGTTGCCGCCCAAGTCAATCATCCCGGCGCGTTTTCCATAGGCCCGCCAGTAGTCAGCAATTCGATCGGCAATGTATCCCTTGGCAATTCCGCCAAGATCCAGTTCCATGCCAGCCCGTTTCAAAAAGATCGAAAGGTCGGCATCGTTAAAGTCCGCCTGCAGCGGATCAATTAACGCCAGCCGGTCGTGGATCTGGGAATCGGTGGGCACGTGCGCGTCTGTAAAGCCGATTTTCCACAGCTTCACCAACGGCCCAATCGTCGCGTTGAAACCAAAATTTTGCCGACTAAGTTGAATCGCCCGCTTCGTCAGCGAATAAGTGGCATCTGACACGGAAACCGCGTGGTCACCGGCGGCATCGTTAACCGCCATGACCTCTGAACCCTCCCGATTCACCGTCAATAAATTTTCATAGTAGGCCACCAGCCGATTGGATGCGTCAAGCTGGGAAGCCTTGGCGTCCCCAAACAACGTCAAATTGATCTGGGTCCCCAGACCATAGTAGTTCTTAGTTAACTTTTGCGCCGCAATTCCATTATTAATGATTATCAGTCCTCAATTAGTGTTCAGAAGCCCCAGTCGTCGCGTCTTGTTCGGACGTCGGCGCTTCCTGGGGTTGATCGCCTTCGGATTTGTCGTTATTTTCCGACTCGGTATCCTGATCAACTGCTTCGGAGGCACCGGTTTGCGCGTCAGTTTCTTCCGACGCCCCGGTAACCACGTCGGTGTTCAAATTGAGATACGCCTGGGTTGGCGACGTTTGGGCATCAACGCTTGTCTGTTTGCGAACAAAAATTGCAAACCGGGTGAAGTCCCGATCCAACTGATCCAACGCAGCTTGATCACGCAATGTCCCATTAGCGAATGCCTCATTTGCTTGCCTTAATGCAAACTGGCCACCGCCAAGGACGTTAGCGGAAAGCCCCACCGCGCTTAGAACCTGCTTCACGCTTGCTCTCGCAAACGCCGCCCCGGTATCATCAGCAGATACGCCAATCACCATCACCGGTTTATCTTCAAAAAGTTGGGGCATTCTGGAAAACCATTCCAAAACCGATTTTAACGCCGCCGGCATCCACTGAGCATACTCCGGCGTCGCAACAATCACGCCATCGGCTGCCGCAATTTGATGGGCCAACCCTGCCACTTCGGCAGGCATTTTGGCCGCCGTTTCATCGAACATCGGCATCCCGTGGATCGGGGCCACTTCGATAACTGCCTGATTCGCGTAACGCTTTTTCATCATTGCCAACAACGTTTGACTCGGTGACGCCTTTGACTGAGTTCCAACCATCGCAACTAATTTCACGATGCACCGCCTTTCATATTTAACACCTGTATGTGACTAATTATAACCCATGGTTAGCACCCACGAAATGGTGATTTCGACCTAATTGTCGCTAACCTTAATGCCCATGAGTTTTGCCGCGCATCACGTGATCGGCGTGGGCCAGCATTTCGTTTACCACGTCTAAAATATGCGGATCATCCAACCGGTAGTAATTGGCCTTGCCAACCCGATGGGCGCTGACCAGCTGGTGTTTGCGAAGCAGTGCCAAGTGGTGGGAAACGACCGACTGTTCCAGACCCAGTAAGGTTCCCAGTTCCCCCACGTTTAGCTCGCGCTGTTCAAGCACCTGCAGCATTTGGAGACGGGCGGGATTGCTGAGTAACTTGAAAATCCGTTCTGATTCCGCCAATCGCCGGTGGTTAATCAATTGGATGTCATTAATATCCGCTTCGGAATTGGCCCGCCCTGACAGCTGGGAATTCTCAGTCATCGCTGGTCACCCCTTCAAGGCCTTCACTGGCAATAAAGTAAACTAACACGAGGGCGGCAACCGAATCGGCCCACCACCAGTTGAACAGGAAGGTTAGCAGCGCGCCAACCAGCACGGTTGCGGCCATGTAGGCACAGGTGATGTTGCACATGCCATCTTCCACTAAGGCGTCAGAATGTAGTTGCTTGCCCAAGCGCCGTTTGCAAATCGTCAAAATTGGCATCAATATGACCGAGGCAATGGCAATCGCCATGCCGGAATAGCTGGTATCGGCCGCCTGATGGGAAAATAAATTAATCAATGAGATAACGGCGACGTAACCTGCCAATAACAGCAGAACCGCCCCAACAATTCGTGACGAACGCTTTTCGGCCAGGGCAATTTCTTCTGCTGAAGCCCCGGCCGCCTGTTTTCGTAATCGCCAAATTAACGTGCTGCCAGAGATAATTTCCAAAAAACTGTCCAGCCCAAAAGCGATTAACAAAATCGAACCGGCCTTCAGTCCCGATATGAACCCGACCAAAAATTCAAAGGCCATCCAGCCGGTCGAGAAATATTCGGTATGCAGGGCACGATCAACCAACGCCCGTTTTCCGATCTGATTTTCCATGTCATCCCATCCCCATTTAATATGTCGTCATGTTAATATGTCGTCATGTTCATATGTTGACTTTAACATGTGAACTGACCGCCGTCAATTTTAATGTGAATCCGACCCAATTCCATGCAAATGACCCCGCTGCCAAAAAGATAATCGCTTTGTTTTACTTTGGCAGGATTGCATGATAGGTTTATGTAAAGTGTCACAGGTTTACACGAATCGAGAGGAGCAGGCCCATGCAGAGCAAAATTTCAGAACAATACTTTCTATTAGCTGAAAACACCGGCAATCGCAGTGCCATTATGCGGGGAATCCGCCGCCGGGCTTACCTGACGGCCTGTATTTTATTTGATATGCAGCTGGGCCAACTCGTCAAATTCTCCAATAACTGCATTGAGGTGATTGCCCCACTGCCGCGGGAATACGCGTTCTTGAACCCGGTTGTTGACAGCATTGACGACCGGATTAGTAAGACGGCCAAGAACAGCCTGCGCCATTTAATTTTGAATCGGCAAATTAACCGCGCGGTATATGATGGCGTGGGCAAACGGCTCCTCGCCAAAAATCAGGTCACAAAAACCACCAGCCGCGGCCTACTCTTCAGTCACGATAAGTACGATCCCACTCCCGAGGCCCAGCAGCGGGTGATCCAACATATCCGCGAAACGTTTCTAAATCAGCAGCAGCCTTCCGCCGAAATTGTCGCCCTGGTCTCATCCCTTTCGAGGACCCGGATTCTCAAAGATTACTTCGATAAGTCGGAACTGGCAGCGATTAAAGAACAATTAGCCGTTTTCCGGGCTGATTCCGGATACAATGACTTCTTTAAATTTGCCAAATGGATTGACGAGTTCATCACCACGATCATTCTCGCGGCGTCAAGTCACGGTTAAATTCATTCATGATCGACAGCATATAAGAAAAAATCTCGCAAACCGAATTTCGGTTTCGCGAGATTTTTACGTTAAAACAACACTTCAGTATGCATGTAATAATCCTTACCGGCAATCAAATACCGCTCAGAAACTTCCACGGAATCCACGTACTGGGGATGGTCATCTTCGGGAATCATGGTAAGGGAATGTTCGCCGGTTCGGGTAATCGACAAACGATACTGGTCGTTACCGGTCTTGGCGACCCGGGTGAGCGGCGCGCCCTTAATCTTATTCTTGACGTAAAAATCAGTTGTCTTCCCGTTATCAACAGTCTTCCGAATTTTCGCGTACCCCTGGGGCTTCGGCGCGTATGCTTGGAAAACCGGGACCTTGGAATAGGACTCCAGATACCCATCGACGGTCACTTTAAAGCCGGTTCCCTTCGCCTTAACCTCATCGGTTGGCCAGCGCACCCCGCGCCACAGATTACCGTCGGCCAAATAGCTACCGGCTGATCGGGTGTCCGGATCGGCCACGTAGTAGTATCGCAGATAGATCGGCGAAGCAATCTTTTTAAAGTTGGCGGTTGTTGCCCATATGCCGGCCGTCATGTTCGGTTTGCGTTTAGATTGATAGAACGGCTTGCGCAAATGATAACTCATCGAATCCATATCAATTGTGATGAAGGGATGATGGGTCCGCTTGCTTTTGGAAACGCCGGCGACCTGCACAACGGTCCCCTTAGGAAGGGTAATCTTAATATTTTTATAGTAGGCGTTTTTAATGGTCATTTGCCGCTGGGTCTGCAAATAACTTCGCTGGGTCACCTTTAAATAGTGAGTCTTGGCCTGCACCGTTGCTTGGCTGCCAACCAAGCCCAATATGATCGTCATGATCCCAATTAATAATCGATTTATCTTCACGATTAGTCATCCCCCAAAAAACGGGCGTTCTCAATATGCATGTAAAATTGCGTCCCGCTGATTGTATACAGTTCATTCAATGCGACCTGGGAGGCGTTATCGGCGTCCGGAATGGCGGTTGCCGTGTCGCCATAAGTCCGATAAATTCGGAGTCGATAACGATTATCGCCCTTTTTCGCAACTTTAGTTAATGGCAGCTGATTAAAGGATTTCTTGAAATACAAATCCACATTTCTCCCGTGATGAACGGCTTTTTGGACCTTCATTGTCATGCTTGGTTTGGGGCTGATGACGTATTGATACGGCGACTGGTTAAAGTATTCCAAATAACCATCGGTGGTCACGGTAAAGCGCACGCCGATTTGCTGCTGATAATTAGCCGGCAGCGCACTGCCCTGCCATAAATTACCATCGGCAACGTAGGTCAACAGCTTATGTCCAGCCGTGCTGCGGGTGATGTTATAGTATGCCAAGTAAGTCGGTTTTTTTACCAGCTTAAAGTTTTTCCCATTGGCCTGAATCCACCGACTCACCTTACTGGTGTTTTGAGCATTGAGTAACGGCTTACGCACGCCATAGCGAAGACGATCCACATTGAGGGCAACGTACTTCTTCCCGTGATCGTGCTTAATGCCGGTAACCTGCACGGTCGTGTTCTTAGGAATCGTGAGCTTAAGCGTCCGCTTGCTGTTGTACGTCTTCAATTGTCGCTGGGTTGTCAAAAAACTATTTGTCACAACCTTTGCCGATACGGTGACACTGCCGCCGGCAACCCCCATCAGAACGGCAATTCCCAGCCAACTGATCATTTGTCGAAAATTTATCATAACGTCCCCCACTTTTGTAATGGTATTCACCGTTAATTTTACCCCATCGAGACTCATTGGGAGACGGATTTTGAAAAATAATTTTCCCTGATTAATCCCCTGCTGAAATTTGACCCGTCAAGGGAATTTGCCAATCCTTAATGGCGATAATTAAATCTTAACCACCATTTCAGCGTGACATTTTTCGTCAATAGATCCCAAAACTTCTGTAACCTTCTTGAAATCTTCACCGGTTATCATGGCACCACAAATTAAAAAATGAGGTGTTCCTTTGAAATTCAGCAAAATTATTTTAAGTCTCGCAGCTGCCGGTGCCATTATGGGCGGCGCTGCCACCACGGCCAGTGCCAATCCGGCAACCGGCAGCCAACCAACGTATTCCCAGCAGACCAGTTCATATGCCCAACCCAATCGTCAGGCCACTTATAGGAATCAGACGAACCAGGCAAATCAGCCGGCGACTCAGTCAACTGGAACAACCACCAGTGACTCGACCAGTCAGGCTAACGCCGTGGTCTCATTGGCCAAACAGCTGGCGACTCAAAACATCCCCTACGTTTGGGGCGGCGAATCACTCAGCGGCATGGATTGTTCGGGCCTGACCGACTACGTTTACCAAAAAGCAGCCGGTATCAGTCTTGGTCACTACACCGTCACGCAAGAAAGTCACGTTACCAAGAAAGCCTTTGCTGACGCGCAGCCTGGCGACCTGCTCTTCTGGGGCAGTCAGGGTGCCAGCTATCACGTTGCCATCTACATTGGCAATAACCAGTATGTTGCGGCTCCCCAACCAGGCCAAAACGTCGAAATTCAAACCATTAACAGCGCGTTTATGCCAAGCTTTGCCGGCCACGTAAACGGGTAATTCACCCAACCAACCTCCCAAATTCCGTAAAAAAGCCAGCTGCCAGTTCTAAACGATTCACTCATCGTTAGAATCTGAGCCAGCTGGCTTTTTTAGACGTGGGCATGTTGATCATAGGTAAATGGCAGCGAGACGCTAAAGCCACTGCTAACAGAATTAAGCGTCGCGGCACTCTTGGAACCGGCAAACGTCAGACGCACACTTTGCGGCTGAGCCGTTCCAGTAAACTTGTCAACCAAGACGTGGATCGTAAACGTATGCCGCGAATGGGCTGCCAGGTTTTCAGATTGGCCGTCATCAATCACTAATTCATCGGTTCCATCCAAAATGTTGCTGTTGGCAAGTTCGACTTGCTTTAAGCCACCAAACGTCACCGGGTTGGCAAAGTGATTGCTAACCGTATAGGAAACTTTTAGGTAAGTATAGGGATTGCTGACCTGAGCCAAGTTATAGTCACTGGCAGAATTTGACCGCTGCTCGGCGGTCTTCGGCGTATTTGAACAAATTTTGGCCCAGTTAATCGTGGTCGTCAATTTTTTCCGGTTAAAGGTTAAGTTCTGGCGCGTCGCAATTCCCCGAAGCTTAATTCGGCCATAGCGGGCACTGTCATAGTACTGCCCCACCCGATATAAGGGCGCGTGATCAATATCATTGGGGTCCTGCTGCTTGGTACTTACCCGTTTCTTATGATGAGACTTCTCACTAGCGGCCGTCGATGAAACACTGGCCGTCCCGCTGGCGGAATGATTAATCATCGGCGGCACAAAATACAGGGCAGCCAACAAAATAAGAATTGCCCCGCAGATCACCAGCCACCATCGATAAGTGCCCCGCCGATTTCGTGAAGAATGTTTGATGCTGATCCCTCCCTAATACATACTTGATAAGCCCAACTCGTTCACACAATGTTTTTATCATATCACGAAATTCCAAGGCGTTGCCGCCCCATTTTAAAAACCTCGCCGACCAAGAGTCGTTCATTGCCAGCGCGACCGGAGATATCCAACTATCCCGGCCTTGGCCCCGTCGATGATGAAGCGTTTCCACCCCCGTCTGGTCCAAACAGTGCTATTCTACAAGCAAACGATATCAGAAAGAAGGAACGAACATGGCAGAACAAGTAAACGGCGTCGCCCTTTACCACTCACTGTTTGGCACCGAAATTCATGATCCGCGAATTTTATTCGAGATGCTGACCGTCAACGTGTTTCAGCCAGGTTTAAACTGGCGGGTCGCTGCCAGTAAGATTCCGGTGTTTGACCGGGTCTTCAAACATTTCGACGTCGAAAAGATTGTCCAGCTCAATGAAGCGGATTTAGAAGCCCTTGAGGCGGATCCAGAAATGATTCGCAACCCAAGAAAGATCCGCGCCGTGGTTCAAAATGCCCGGGCAACCTTAAATCTGCAGCCAGAATTCAAAGACTTGGCCGAATATCTTTGGTCATTTAAACCCACGGACAATGTCGTTTCCGGAACGTTAAAGCAAGACTCCCACAGTCTGGGTGCTCAAGTTGCCAAAGACATGAAAAAACGCGGCTTCACCTTTGTCGGTCCCACAACCATGGAACTACTGCTTGTTGGCACCGGCATTCTCAACCATCACCCCGCCTAACTGAAATGAGGTTCTTATCATGGATCAAAAAATTGCGTTAATCGTCGGTCCCGGCCACGCCGGATTGGGGGAAGCCCTCGCAACCCGATTTGGTCACCGCGGATACACCATTGCCCTTCTGGGTCGCAAGCAGGCCCCCCTGGATGCCCTGGTCACAACGCTGGCCGCTGAACACATCAATGTGTTTGCGGTCACCGCTGACCTCGGCAACCAAAGCAGCCTGGCCGCGGCCATTAAAAGCGTGACCAGTCAGGGAACCCTTCAAGTGGTCATTTATACCGCGACTATGCGAACGAAAAATAAACCTTCAAGTCTGGATCAGGATGTTCTTACCGAAAGCCTGATCAGCAATCTTCTTGGTGCCGTAACTCTAACCCATTTGGCGCTCCCCTACGTCAAACAGGCTGGCGACGGGGTTCTGCTATATACCGGCAGCATTGTGGCTGCCAAGCCGGGCATCACTGATATTGAGCAGTCAATTGGCAAAGTGGGCCTGCGAAATTACGTGCTCGCCCTGAACAAAGAATTAGCCGGTTCTGGCGTCTTCGCAGGAATGGTTACAATCAACACCTATATTCGCAAGGGCCGGCCGGGTCACATGGATCCAATGGTCATTGCCAAGGCATTCGAAGATCTGGCAGTCGCCCGGAACAAGGCCGAAGTGGCTTATCATTAGCGATGGTCAACCAATTGGCCCAACAAAATAAAAATCGACGAATGCAGCCGGGAGAAATTCCGGGTTGCGTCCGTCGATTTTTAAATAACGTTAAAATGATTAATAATGGCTAAATATAATGCCCCGCGATGTCCTGATTTTCAAACGCCGGTTGAAACGGTCGCTGGTAGGCAGCTTCGTACGCGGCAATTTTTTGTTTTTCGTCAATTTGGCGCATCTTATCGGCTACTTCCCGCGGCGTGCCAGTTTGCTGATCGGGAAAGATTGGCGGTAATATATGAAATGTAAAATCAATTCCGTGGGGGTCATTCTTGGTCGGGGCGTCGACCATCGAAACAAAGCATGACACAATCGGCACGTTGAATTTAACCGCGTAATGATACGCCCCGCGCTCAGCCGGCCGCGGTTTGCGGTAATTAAACCACATCTCGCGCTCCGGATAAATTAAGATTGACTGCTGATGTGAAAGGGCCTGCTTCAAAAGGCCGGTAAAGTCGTGCCCCATGTACTGAATGCTGTCACTAATGGGGATGGTGTCCGCGTAGGTCATCAAGAACCCCAGCATGCCGCTCATTTTTAAGTTCGTCAGCTCAACGACAATCGCCAGATCAGGCTGCTTTAAGGCTGATCGAACTAAGAGGCTGTCAATGGGGCTAAAATGATTGCAGGTAATGATTGCCGGCCAACTGACATTGGCGAGGTTTTCAGTTCCCTTCACCTTCATATTGGCGGCGGCCATTTTCGCGGCAACGTTCATCATCGACCGTGCTTCAGCCCCGCGCCACTGGTACCGATGAGTTTGGCGCAGCGCGAGGTAGTTTTTTAGAACCGCGTGCTGCTGATCAAGGGTCAAAACCGGATCGTGAATTTCTACTTTATCATTCAATTGACCACGGTTGGCATTGGCTTCAATGTTGGCAATCACTTTGTCACGATCACCAAGTTTTACTGGTGTAAAAGTCATAGCGCAATTTTTACTCCTTGTTTTGAAATCGCCGCAAAGGTCACCGGCGTCTTGATAATATTCACTGCCAGCGCAATCAAATCTCGTTGATTTTTCTGATCACGTTCGGTTTCTTGGGGCGTCATCTGGGCAAGGTCGTGTTGAAGTTCTGAATAAAAGCTGGTCTGCTTGGCATATCGCCAGAAATAATCCTGCCGTGGCGCGTCGGCATATCGCCACGGCTTGGCAAACAGGTTGTAATGAATCAGCCGCGGCGTCACCGTTTTCGGGGTCGTGATCTGCACGTTCCACGACGAATCCAGGTAACAAATCCGTTTTCTGGCAATGGCGTTCATGTAATCCTGGTCCGGGGCCAAACTCTTGAAATGATAGCGATTAAGAAGATCAAGAAAATGATCGGCGAAGTGACAATCGCGCATTACCTTCAAGTTCATCAGCAGAACCCCCGAGTTAACGTACTTCTGGGAATCAATACCGACCGCCTGATTGGCGTAATCAATGGTTTCCGGGGTATGACCGATGAAGTAATCCGGAACCGCGCCAATCAAATTTTCCCCTAACGAAACGTCGTACAACTTCGCGATATCATCCAGAATCACCGTATCGGCGTCTAAATAGATGGCCTTATCCAAATCTGGAAACAGTTCGGCGATAAACAGGCGGAAATAAATCGTGAAGGTGAAGTAGTCGCTGCGCAATTTGTTACCGCGATCATCAATCGCCTGCTTTAACTGGGCGTTAATCGCCACGAAGCTGATGGTGACGTTGGCTTGCTGGTACGTTTTTAATAGGTCTTGATTTGCCGTATTCAAATTATCACAGAGGATAATCAGGTGGTACTGACGGGCTGGATCGGTGTGGGCTGTCAATGACTTTATCGCCACGGCTAGATACGCCGCGTAGTTATCATCGACCGCAAAGAACACTGGAACTTCTGATGATGGCATTTATATTTCCCCCTCTAACTTACTGCGATGCATCCGGCCGCCGCTGATACTTCGCGTACTGAACGTTGCTTTGGCGGCTGCGGACAACCATCGCTTGACGAACTTCATCGTGCAATTTTTCCTGGCGGACTTTTCTGGGCAGGGTCAAATCAGGATAGAACGGACCATCAAAGTAGATGATCATGCGTGGTTTGGCAAATCCCCTTCGCTGCTGATAAGTTGCCGTCATGGCGTAACTGGCCACGTTGGCCGAAACCGGATAGTGAAACGCGCCGTTTGGAAACGGCCGAATTCCGGTGTAGTACGGCCAAACGTGAGCCTCTGGATAAATAAAGACGCGTTGGTGCTGTTTGAGACGAACCGTCATCGCCCGTTGAAACTGAATCATCTGTGATAGTTTAGCCGGTAAAATCAGTGCGCCCCCCATCGTCAGCATTTTGCCAACGATTGGAATTCCCAAGTTTGCAGCTTCGGCGACGGTGTATGCTCGCCGTGGAAGTGCCGCCAACATTGGGATAAAGACGTCACCCAACGGTTGGGTGTGATTGGCAAAAATAAACGCGCCATTTTTCCCCTGGGTACGCAAACAGCGTTTATTGCGAAAGGTCACGTGTAAAAACAGGCGACAATAGATCGTCGCAAAGCCAATGCACAAGCCATACACAATCGTTGACACAAAGCGATAAATCCGGTTCGTATGTAACCAAATAAATCCCGGTGGAATTGAGGCTTCCTGATGCTTGGTAAAAATGACATCGTCGTCCCAATTCTGGTACTGATACGTTTTTCCCGGGCGCCCCATTCAGTCATCCCCCTCCAAAAACAAGTTCATCACGAACCCATTTTAATTGATAAGTCGTTCACATGCCAATAATGGGTTAATTTTATCATAGCTGCCCTTAAAATACCGCCATTTTCGGGAAATTGTTGTGCAATTGGAAACAGCTATGCTAGGATACTTAAGTTAACTCCTTTATTAAAAAATAATTATTCGGGGCCGTTGGTCATGCAAAAACATCAGGCAACAAAGTTTAATTTTAAATCATTTATCCAACTTATCAACCAAATTCATCCACGATATTGGCAGCTTATTTGCGGGTTCCTACTTGGCGTGCTGGCAACCGGGATGCAGTTAGCCGTGCCGATGTTCGCCAAAACCATTATCAATTCAATTGGCCATGCCATCAATCACGGGTTGGTGGCTGGCGTTATCGGGCTGTTTCTTGCCAGCACGCTAATCGGTGCGGCGTCCGGCAGTATTCTTGGCTTCTTTGGTGAAGACGTCGTCTACAAGCTCCGAACCCGGCTCTGGCAAAAAATCTTGAATTTACCAGTCACCTACTTTGACCAAACCAAGTCCGGAGAATTAACGTCCCGACTGGTCAATGACTCCACGCAGGTTAAGGAACTGCTGGCTAATTCCGTACCCCGGACCGCCACGTCAACGATCCAGTTGGTGGGGGCCCTCATTTTGATGCTCATCATGGACTGGCGGATGACGTTAATCATGTTTATCGCCGTCCCGCTGGTGCTTATCGGCCTCTTGCCAATCATCCGGGCATCCCATAAAATTGCTCGGGCTCGCCAAGACGCCCTGGCAGACTTAAACGGAAAGGCCGGCGAAATGTTAGGCGAGGTCCGGCTTGTCAAATCATCCACCGCCGAACCCCTGGAAAGAAAGGCCGGCAATACCCGGATGGCCCGCCTTTATCACATTGGGTTACGGGAAGCAGTTTACGATTCGATTGCCGGGCCGGTCATGGGAATGATCATGATGGCCATGGTGATTGGCGTGTTAGCCTACGGGGCTATTCGGGTTCGCCAAGGCGCCATTGATATTGGCACGTTATTTTCGTTTCTCATGTATCTGGTCCAGCTCATTGGGCCCTTCACGGTTCTCGGCCAGTTTATGACTGACGTGGCTAAGGCCAGCGGGTCAACAACCCGAATTCAGTCGTTGCTGCAGGTTAACGAGGAAGACCCGCACACCGGTATTGCCACCAATATATCCGGAAAGACGCTCAGAATGAACGCGGTGAGTTTTTCATACCAGCCAAACAAACCGATTCTTCACGATGTGTCGTTTGAAGCCGCCCCAAACTCGGTGATTGCCTTTGCCGGGCCGTCCGGTGGCGGGAAATCAACCATTTTCAGCCTACTCGAGCGCTTTTACGAACCGGACAGCGGATCAATCACAATTGGTGACACCCCCATTAGCTCCCTCAAGCTGGCCGATTGGCGCCGCCAAATTGGCCTGGTTGGGCAGGACGCCGCCATTATGTCGGGAACCATTCGGTATAATCTCACGTATGGTCTTTCCGACTCATTTTCCGATGACCAATTATGGACCGTCCTGGAGATGGCCTACGCGACCGATTTCGTGAAGGCCATGCCCCACCAACTCGATACCGAAGTCGGCGAACGCGGAATCAAAGTTTCCGGCGGCCAACGCCAACGGATCGCCATTGCCCGCGCATTTCTCCGGGACCCGAAAATCCTCATGCTGGATGAAGCCACCGCGAGTTTGGATTCCGAATCCGAAATGATGGTCCAGCGCGCCCTTGATAAATTGATGGTCAACCGAACCACTCTGGTGATTGCTCACCGGTTGAGCACGATTACCGACGCCAACGAGATTTACTTCATCGAAGACGGCCGGGTGAGTGGGCACGGTACTCACCAGCAATTGGTCGCGACCCATCCCCTGTACCGGGAATACGTTCAAAACCAACTTTCAACCGAAAAAAAGCCGGTCCCCCTTCAACCATAAAGGGCAACTGGATTGACGCTTCCCAATTTGGAAATCGTTAGTCAAGTTGCCCTTTTTAATTACTGATTTAATTTGCTAACCGTCGGCGAATTCGTTGCAACGGTCGAATGCGCATCCAATTCGTCGATAATGGTCTGATACTCCGCCAAAATATCGTCATAGATGTGCAGATGAAGTTTGGCGTGCATATCAGCAACGTCCCATGGTTTAACGGACACGGTATGAATGATCGGCCAAAATGACCAGCGGGTGGAAAAGTGTTGAAAAACCGTGTCGGCCTGCACATCCTGCTGCTCATTATATCGTTCAGGCGCCAATCGCTTATGATGGGCGAGTTTATTAACCGCCGACTGATCCGGCATAATCATTGGCCGCCGGCGGCAATAGTCGCGACAACGTTCAAACAAACCGCCTGACCGAATCGCCTTCAAATTCAGTAACAGAACCCCGGAGTTAACGTAGTCAAAAAGCTGCCATTCGTGGTGGAAAAACCACCGGCCGTAATGATCAAGCACGCCCACAAATTCGGTGTCCGCTAATGATTGGTGGTAGAAATCTTCAAACGGCTGCCGGCAAACGACGTCGGCATCCAGGTAGAGAATCCGATCAGAAAATTCCGGAATTAAGTCACTGTACAGCCGCAGCATACTATACGGCGTAAACAGCGTATTAACATTTGCCGTTGGTGGGTTGGCGTTAAATAAAGCCGTCATATCAATTTTAACCACCGAATGGGCTGGATTTTTGCGCTTGGCAACCCGATCCAGCAGCGCGGCATGCTCATCGGTTAGGGCGTGAAACTGCCGGTGACGATTTTGCAGCGCCCCGGTTAAAATAAAGATTCGTAATGGTTCTTGAGCATGCTTCGTGAGCGACAAGATTGAAATAATCAAGCCGTCAAGCATGTGATCGTCCCCACAATATAAAATGTCCAAGCCGTTTCACCCTTCCCCCAAACAGTCACTTCATTGAAAAGTGTGACATATTTGGTCATAAATGGCAACCAAAGCGCGAAAGAAACCAAGCCGCCAAAAAAACGGTTAGCTCCCAGAATATGGGAAGCTAACCGCCCGTTGACCACCATTTTTCTCGTTGGCTGAAAAATTAGTCCAACTTGGTCTTATTTGTCACGTTCAATTTATCATCAAAATCATAAACAACTGGTTCGCCGGTTGCCATTTCAAGATTCATGATATCTTCATCGGAAATGTTTTCGATGTATTTTGAAAGGGCCCGAAGTGAGTTACCGTGGGCGGCGATGATGACGTTCTTGCCGTCTAACAAGAGCGGAGCAATCTTGTCTTCCCAGTATGGCATTACCCGTCCCAAAGTGACCTTCAAGTTTTCACCGCCGGGAACAATGTGGGGATCCAAGTTGGCATAACGACGGTCATGAACAGCTGATCCTTCGTCATCAGCACTCAGAAGTGGTGGTAACACATCGTACGAACGACGCCAGATGTGAACCTGTTCGTCACCGTACTTTTCAGCGGCCTTCTTCTTGTTGTGGCCCTGCAATGCCCCGTAGTGACGCTCGTTCAAACGCCATGTTTTTTCTTCAGGAATCCATAGTTGATCTGAGTATTCCAAAGCGTAGTGAAGCGTTTTGATGGCCCGAGTCAGAACTGACGTGAACGCATAGTCAAACTGGATGCCGGCCTTCTTGATTAACTTACCAGCATTGATGGCTTGCTTAACGCCTTCCTCACTTAAATCAACATCTACCCAGCCCGTAAACTGGTTGGAAAGGTTCCATTCACTTTGACCATGACGAATTAAAACAAGTTTTGCCAATATCATTACCTCTTTCTATATCTCTATCAGATTGATTTTACACCAAATCAGAATAATTTTCAGTAGTATTCGTTAATAACAGGCGCCAATTATTTTTTGGGTGGCTCCTGAGGCGGCTGGATGGTTGGTACCGGCTCGTCGTGGCGCTTCACCCCGAGGATATCGAGGAAGAACGTGAAGATCGGTACCCCGCAGATCAGCCCCCAAATGCCGAGAAAATGTTCGCCAACCAGAAGCACGATAAACGTGTAGAAAATTGGCAGGTTGGTTCTTGACGACATGAATTTGGGGTTGAGTACGTAGGCTTCCAACGCGTGAACAACGATAATGGTGATGATTAAGTAAATCACGTCCCGAAAACCGCCAACCGAGTAGCCCACTAATGACAGCGGCACAAATGAAATGATGACCCCGGCTACCGGAATCAAGCTCAGGATGAAGACCATCAACGCCAATACGGCCAACTGCGGTAAATGCATCACAGCCACCACAATGGTTGTCAGAACGGTGTTTACCAGGGCGATAAAGAACTGGGCTTCAATGACAACCCCAAAGGTCGTAACAAACTTTTTGCCAAAGAAGTACAGATCCTGGAAGAACCAGGCAAAGTCGCTCTGAAGAAACAACCGCGAAAAATTATCCATGGACCGTTTTTCGATTGTGAAAAAGAAACTGAGAATCATCGACAGAAACAGCGTGACGCCCATTGTTCCAACGCCGGTAATGTATTTCCAAATTAGGGAAACCCCATTCTTCATCTGCGACATGACGTTACTCTGTTTGATGAGTTCATTGACCCACTGAAGGGTCGCGTCATCCGGCAAGTTCTGCGGATTCGAGTAGAAATCGACAATGTCCTTGGTGGAGCTGATGGCCTGATCGGCAATCTTGGGAATGTAAACCGTAATGGCCAGATATAACCCCAGCAATACCAGCAGATAAACCACGATCACAATCAGCCGTGACGGAATTTTAACCACGCGGCGAATCGCGTTGGTCAGCTTAACGACCAGCAAGCAAAAAATAAACGTCAGTAGAAACGTGCTCATCATACTGCGGACCAGAAACAGGACAATCACGATAAACGCAAGAACGGAAAACCGCCTCAACGGCACGTTGTTCACAAACCTTGTCCATGGAGACAAAAAACCACCACCCCTTCAAAATTCAACTCTCGTCGATAATGGTACACTACCGGACAGGCGTCTCACAAGCAATTTTAATAATTTTTACGTTCTGACAGTAAACGAAAAGAATTCCGGGAATTAATTTTCTCAGAATTCTTCGATCAATGACAAATGAATGCCGATTGTTAATACTTTTCCTTCACGTACTGGCCAACAGACTCGTTATTGTTATGGGCACCCTTGATGATATTCTTCACATCCTGGTCACTCATCGCGTTGGAATCGATGCCGGCCGCGCTAATCTCATGACGGGCAGTGTTTACTTGAGCTGCGGTAATTGACTGACCATCAATTTCGTTTTGCTTTGGGTTCACCGTATATTCGTTTGATCCCTTATAAGCGTCGGCAGCCTTCTGTTCGGATGACGTCAAACTTGCGCTGCTGCTTGGCGCAACGTTCGGTGTGTTTTGGGTACTGCTGTTAGAAGTTGAGGATTCAAAGTCACTGGAAGAACTGGTTGCCGCAGTCCCGTTCAAAGCGGCGTTATTCTTCGTTTGCAGCTGCTTGGCCTTGTTATAAATTGTCTTGTAGTAGGTCTGCTTAATGGCGGTATCTGACAAGATCTTGTCCAGCGTACTGTTTGACTGCGCGTAATTGCCCTCGCCGGTTTCGTTCAGGGCCTGACTGTAGAGCTTATTATACCGCTTGAGATTGCCTTGGATCGTCTTGACTAATTTAAGGCGATCATTTGCCCGGCCCTTCAAGGTTTCATTGCCATTTTTGGTGGCTACGACCGACTGGTAGCTATTCTTTGCCCCGGCAAATTGCCGTTGATTAAATAAATCATTGGCAGCCATAAAATTCTGCGTCTGACTCAGTAGCCGGGTCGCTTTTTCATCATTCGGCTTACGCTTCAGCGCGTTGGTATACGCAGTTTCAGCCGCAATATAGCGTTTATTCGAGATTTGAAGGCTCGCCCGGTCCATGGCATCCGAATATAATTTTTCATTTTGACTGTGACGGGCGTACGCGTAACCACCCACCGATGCCGCAATAACGATGGTGATCACTAACCAAATCCACTTTTTCAAATATAAGCCCTCCTCGGAATTCATTTCGTGTCATCATTATACCATTATCCAAGAAAGGACAAAAACCGTTTGGAAATCCAGGGGACTATTCCATGGGTGACAAGGCCCATTAAAATCCATTTCCAATGCCGGCTATCCGGTGGCCTACCCCATTCCAACCAAAAATAGACGCCCCGGAAATCAATCATCCGGGCCATCTACTTTCAATGATGCTTCTTAAATTTTAATAATACTTCGCAACTTGATACATTAACTCCATGAATTTCTTGGGCGCTAAATTATTCGTTAACGGCGTCTGGTTCGTAAATACCAGGGCCATGTGATAATTGCCGGTGGTTGCGTAATAGCCGGTATGAAAATCCGCGCCGCCAAACGACCCATTGTTATACTTGATGCCGCTTCGAGTGACGTAGAGGCCCCCTGAATAGACCGACCCATAACTGGTCATTTGTTGATACTGCTTGGCCGTCAAAATGGTGCCATTCTGAAGCCCCAATACAAATTTCGCGTAATCCGTCGGGGTGGTTAATAAGTTGCCGGCCCCCGGAATCGCTGACAGTCTGGCCAGCGAGATCCCATAGGGGTTCAAGTAATTCTGGGACCCCTTGGCATCATATCCTAACGCTAACGTTGCCTTGGTATTGGGCGTCTTGCTGCCAACAATGACCGTATTCGTCATCCCCAGTTTGTCCAAAATCCGGCTCTGGAGGTTCTGAGCGTACGACTGGCCAGTCACCTTCGAAATGATTCCGGCTAACAGGACATAATTGGCGTCACTGTAGTCAAAGTCGTTATCGTCAGTCGACCGGGCCCGTTGAACCATACTGTCATACGCCTGGTTCTCAGTCATTGCCTTTGACGGCGTGATATCGACGTTATCAAGTCCAGAGGTCATCGACAGCATCTGCTTGATGGTAATGTCGTCGCTATGATCAACTTTGGGATAATATTTATCAAGTGTCGTTGACGCCGATAGCTTTCCCGCGCTGATCAACTGCTGGATCATCGCGGCCGTCATTGATTTTTGCAGTGATGCCAGCGGGTACAGTACCGACCCGTCGCTCGCATTGGCAACCTTCTTATCGGCATTCGCATAGCCGTTGGTGACAACCACGGTCTTACTCCCGCCAGCTGGCGCCAATACGGCGGTCCCAATGGCATTGTTCTGCTGCATGGTCCCCTTGGCAACCTGAGACAAACTGGCCGATTTAATGCCATGAACGTTCATCCAGCCGATTGTTTTACTGAAATATCTCAACTGAGCGTAAGTTCCCGTTTTGGTGGTTTTTGTCTGCATTACGCGGACATAGTCGTTATTGTAACGACTGCCATTGTCATCGGGCGTTTTGGTGCTGCGGCTGGTGTAGTACGGGCCGTCGGTATACAGCGGATAACCCTTTGCCGTTGTCGATTGATTGACAATCTGGGCGTCATAATGCGTATTGCTGCTTTTAATAATCGGATTGTAACCGGCGGTCATGCCGTGCGCCACGAAGCCACCGGCAAGCAGCACCCCGATTAAAAAGGCCAGAATTGGATACCCTTTAAAAAAGTGTTTCATTCACGATCACCTGGAGTAGTAACCGTCATCGTCATTAAATAATTGTTCATTGTCCCATTCCCTTGCATAAAATCTTTGATCAATGTGATAGTGCGGTTTCTTAACCGATTTGGTCAGAAACGGTTTAATTGCCCGATCCATCTTCAACCAGCCCCGCCAGCCGGGATGAATCGTGTCACTCATAAAATACGGAATTCCGCCATCCTGACTGAGATCGTCAATATGGTTAAAGCCTTGCGAACGCAATTGATACTGAATTTTCTGATCAAATTGCCGCAACATCCGTGCGGAAAGCCCCGTGTATCGCTGCCACTTTTGGTTAACCGGCGGAATTATAAACAAGACCTTGGTGTGGTCCCTGGCAAACTGATTCAAAACCAACTCAAAGTCACCGTACTCCGGTGACTTCAAATAGCTTTGCCCCTGCTGGAAGTTGCCCAGCCGGGCCACGTGCTTCTTTAAGCGTTTGTTCCAAAATTGATTGTTAATCCCAAATGAGTTGGAAGTTGTCTGCTGCTGACCAATTTTGCCAGCCAATCGATTCAGATTATCATACTGATAACGCCTTGGCAACTGACGGGCCTCGCGCCTAATCTTCGCCGCGTTAGTCGACGGAATCCGAAAACGGGCGTAGATCTGGTCCTCATTGGTTAAAATCCGGTGACGAAAGCCGACGTATGCCCGCTGAAAAGCGGTTGGCTGAAGACCCGCCGCAATTCTGGCGAGGGCGGCGGCAATCACTTTATCGGAACTTCCCGATGGCATCTGCAGGAGCCGGTATGCGGCATACCGATCCATCTTCGTTCCGGTCTCAGATTCAATCCAGGTGGTTGTCTGAAGCGGTGAGTAGTAGAAAGAAAAGGCATTGGGATCCTCACCCTTTGGCGTGAACCATTGGGGCGAAATAAAGAAGACCGCCTTTCGATTCTTTAGCTGCGCGTTGACCGACTGCATGACAAAGAAGTGGGTCAACGACTGACTCCCCCGAGCTCCCAGTAGAAACGGCCGGTAAGAACGATGATACTTGGCCGCCAATACCGATGGGTGAAACGGATCAAACCGCGACCACTCTGATGATCCAAAAAAGCCAACGTAGTGGTCATCCATTGCGACCCGTTTAACCAGCCCACCTTTCAAAACCAGCGGCGATAACGAAGAAGCCGCATTGTTCTGGACTTCTGAACTGACATCATTGAACCGCGCCCACAGCGGCGATAGGAACACCACCAACATCAATAGGGCTGCCGCAAAGATCGGCCCAAAGATTTGAAAGAGGCGTTTTTTGATCATTGGGCATCTTCGACCTTCGCGATAATTTTGGCTGGCGTGTTCCACTCATTTCGGTCAAACTCAGAAACCGGCGCCGAAACGCCCAGTTGGTCCTGTAATTCAAGCAGCAGCTGGACGGTTCCCATGGAATCAAGCAGCGCGCTGTCGTAAAGATTTTCATCTAAGTTATCAGAAAAATCTTCCCCGGTTAAATCCTTTAAAATTCCCAAAACCTTACTTTTAACATCATCCATTATTCTCAACCCCCGTTTAAATTTCCGTTAACCGCCTAAAACGGCTTCGGTGCAAAAAACAACGTGTTCAAAAATCCTGAAAAAATCAAGAAACTGAAGCAGACCACGTTAAACGTGATGAAGATGGCCAGCGCTTCGGTTAACTTGTTGTGAGGAATGACCGCCTGATGCTTCTTCTTAAAGCGAAGCCAAGCGTCGTTAATCACCATCGCAAACCCATGATAGAGCCCGTAAGTAATGTAGAACCACGTTTCACCATGCCAGAATCCCATGATGAGCATGTTAATGACGTAGCACACGTTGGCCGTCGTTGTCCGGCTCTTAAAGATCTTATGTTTCATACAGAAGAACACCAACCGCATGAAAATATAGTCGCGGAACCAAAACGACAGGGTCATATGCCAACGATTCCAAAAGTCCTTAATGTTCTTCGACTTGAACGGCTGGTTAAAGTTCATCGGCGTTTTAATTCCCATGAGGTAACTAATGCCAACCGCGAATAAACTGTAACCGGCAAAATCGAAGAACAGATCCATGCTGTAAACGTACATATAGCCAACGATCGACCACGACAATCCGTGGGCCAGAATCGCCTGCATTTCAATTTGGGGCATTAAAATTGACCCAAAGAAGTACGCCAAAATAAATTTATAGACGAATCCCTGAAAGATGTAGCGAACACCCTTCTGCACCATATCCAAGTAGGCCGCCTGCTCGGGCACCTTCTGGTAATCGGCTAAGAATCGCCGGTACCGGTCAATTGGCCCCGATGAAATTGTTGGGAAGAACAGGAGAAACTGGCCAAACAGGACCGGGTGAAACGTCTTAATCATCCCATCGCGGGTTTCCATAATTGTCTGCACCACTTTGAATGTGATGTAGGAAATCCCGAGGAACCCAATAATCGACTGGCGGCCGCCTTCAACTGCCGGGGTAATCTTGACAATGACGAGGGGCACGATCGCCAGAATAACGGCGAGAACGAACACCCATCCCCGATTTGCCGATCCCTTTGGCTGACGATAATGTGAATACGCGGCAACCAAAAGGACCTGGTAGATCAGGTAACCAATCAAGGAAATCCCGGTTTTCCAGTTGGGCCCGCCAAACGTCAACACTAAAAATAGCAGTGAAATCAGTGTTTGGTAGCCCCGAAACCGGTGACCGTACAGCAAGCCAATCATCAATGGGATGAGTGCCAAGCCCAACCAGAGAAAGTAGGTCGGGTTGCCATAGGGAATGTACCATCTCATTTCGGATTGACCTCGTTAATAACCGCGCGAATGTCGACCTTCCCATTTCGACTCAGCGGTAATGATTTTCGGTACACAAACTTCTGTGGCAGCATGTACGCCATCATCGTTTGGGTTAAATTCTTTTTAATAGCGGCAGTCAATTCCAACTCGTTTTTAATGGTTTCGTCCTGGGGTACCACGTAGGCAATTAACATTGATACCGTGTGCTGGGCGTTGTACTTCGGAACCACCACCGCCTGCTTAACGTGGGCTTCCTGGCTGACCAGGCCGGCCACATCTTCAAGCTCGATTCGAAACCCGTTTAATTTTACCTGAAAATCGCTGCGGCCAAAGTACTCCAAGAGCCCATCCTCGCGCATCGCGACAATGTCACCGGTCCGGTAAGCGTTGTGACCCTTGACCTGATAAAACGCCTGGCGATTCTTTTCGGGGTTATTAATATAGCCCTTTGACACGCTGTTACCGTAGACAACCAGTTCTCCCTTTTGAGCACTTGGCAGCGGATTTCTTTGGTCGTCAACGACCTGGCCGTGAACGCCGGCCTTGAGATAGCCGATTGGTAACCGGTTAAAATCATCCAGAACCTGGTTGGTAATTTCAATCTGGGAGATTGCCACGGTCGCCTCAGTTGGCCCGTAGGTATTAAAAATGTGGGCGTCAGGGAACCGTTTCTTGAGCGTCGCTGCCGTTTTGTGTGTCAACTCCTCACCACAGAACAAAAAGTGCGTGAGCTGGGGATAATGGGCCTGATCAAACGTTGGTTCCAACAAGCAAATCGTGACAAACGATGGCGTTGACACCCAAACGTTAACGGCCAGGCTTGGCAGTGTCGTAAAGAGAACGATAAAGTTATCGGTGGTCTTTTTGGACAGCACGTGCAGTGTCCCACCGCTATACAGGGTTGGGTACAGGCTCATCACCGATAAATCAAAGGAATACGCCGGCTGCTGCAGCATTTGCA
This sequence comes from Lentilactobacillus parafarraginis DSM 18390 = JCM 14109, assembly GCF_001435895.1. Taxonomy (GTDB): domain Bacteria; phylum Bacillota; class Bacilli; order Lactobacillales; family Lactobacillaceae; genus Lentilactobacillus; species Lentilactobacillus parafarraginis. The sequence goes on from NZ_AZFZ01000003.1 coordinate 49,849, forward strand.
AGTCGGCTGGTAAATTAAAATCACTCCCCTTAATCCACTCAACAAAGCTCATCAGGTTGTTGTAACTAATCTCAACGCCCTTGGGCACACCGGTGGTTCCGGACGTGAAGATGATATAAAAGGTCTGATCGCCATGCACCGAGTGCGTGTTGTGATAGGTCACCTTCTCCAAACAAATGCGTTCCAGCTCTTCATTGGTAATCACTTCAACTCCCGGCAAGGTGATTGGTAATGGTGATACGGCAATCACGGCTGCCGGCTGAGCAATTTCATTGATCAATTTGAGCCGGTCACTTGGTGAATTGACATCCACCGGGATATACGGATGACCGGACTTAACTGCGCCAAGAAAGGCAACAATCATCTCAAACGACTTTTCACCAAAGACGATGATCGGCTGATTCAGCTTCAAGGCCATCGCGTCGATGTGTTCGGCCAGCGCACCAGAATCCGTTTTCAATTCCCGATAGGTGTTTTGCCGACCATTGTAATTATAGGAAATACGATCCCCGTTCGATTCCGCGTACGAATCGATCATTTCAATAAGATTTCTGCTCATAAAAAACTTCCCCTTAAAAGTCGTTATAGATAAATTTAGCTTGGTTGATGCCGCTGTAATCATACAAATAGAAAAGCACCATCATAATCGCGAAATATACCAGGGTGACGGTAATAAACCGAACTGTCGGCCGCTGGAAAAATCGCTGTAGCTTTGACAAAATGACCCCCTCCTCATCAATTTATGACTTGGCAACTTGGTTAAACAATGACTCGGCCAAGCGCTGAATCGTCGCCGCTGGGCGGTAATTGTTACTTAGTAGGACCACCCCGGAACGGCCGTTGTTGGTCATAAAGATTACGGATTCAAATCCGTAGCCAATTCCGTGGGAGCGAATCCCGTTTGAGAGGTTATACACGCCCCCGCCATAGGTTGAAACCGTTCCCGGCGTGTGTAGCGTTGTGACCGCCGCCTGGGGAACAATTTTTCCAAGAAGAATCGCCCGTTCAGTCCGGTACAGATCAGCTGTTGACATATATACCTGCCCGGTTCCCAGCTCGTTATACATCGCGGTTCGCTGTTCGCGGAACCGTTTGCCATAGGTCTGCCGAACTTGATTGGCGCTGAGATATCGGTAGCCAAGCGTTCGGTTAGGCCGCCTGCCCCAGTGCTGAACGAAGCCGGTGGATTGTAATCCCAGCGGCTTGACAAACGTCTGATCAAAATAGCGGCCGTATGACTCATGGGTTAGTTTGGCAATGATGCCGGCCAATAAAACATAGTTCACCGGCTGATAGGACCACTGCCCAAGCTGAGAAGCCCGGCTGGTCAAATGCTGAACGTCATAGTGAACCACGCTGTGCTCATTAAACACGGCGCTTGGGCCAAGCTCAGCCATCGATAATCCCGAATCCATATCCAACAGATTCCGAATCCGGATGTTTCGAGCGTTGGGAATTGCCGCGTAAAATCTGGAAAGGCGTGTCTTGAGGCTCAACTTCCCAGCCATAATGAGTTTCATGACCATCGCTGCCGTGAGCGATTTTTGAATCGACAGGATTTGATATTCAGACGCCGGTGTGTTCTTTTTAGCAGCTTCATAGTCGGCATAGCCAAATCCCTTCCGGTAAACGACCCGGTTATTTCGGACCACCAGGGCACTGCCGACAAAATGACCAGCCTTTAAATACGCCGTAATGTTGGCATTCTCCCGATTTTTGGGCGGCCGTTTTGACTGAGCCGCCCGCTGAGTTTGCCGATCGTCAGAACTGAGTGCCGAGGACTTCAATTTAGGCTGCCGCCGCTGTTGGGTTTGTTTTGAAATCGCCCGTTGCGGTTGATTGCTATGGGCCGCAATCAACCACCAGCTCAGCCCGCCGACAATGATTAACCCAATTGCCACCAGCCCCCATATCAGTCTTGACCTGTTGTGCCTCACCATTATCACCCCCCTCACCATTGAGGCCCATTAACTAATTTGGTCACCCAACCCAGTTTAAAAATGCCCGTCATGGTGAATTTTGTTGACTGCTTTTATTATCCGCTTGAGATTGTGAATCTCAATCAGGACCCGTAAATTCAGAGCCTGCTTATCAAAACCTTTAGGGTCTTTGAAATTTGTTAATGGATTGTTGCATAAACCAGCCTATTTTAAAAGCGAATGATAATGAATTAATGATACTTGGCATGATTGGTATGCGTGACAATTCCTGATCACGGACAGAAAAAAGCTCGGTCACCCACATCAAATTATCAATATAAGGGACTGAGCAATAACTTAACTATTCATTTGTAAATCATTAAGCCATTTTGCCGGCAGTTAATCCTGAAGCAAGTACCCATCCCTGGCCCTTAACGTTCAAAAATGTCTGGGACTTTTGGGTCTTGGTTGCGGCTGTCTTAATTGATTGGGTGACATAATAGGTTGTTGAAGCCTTCAGTTTGCCCTTTGCGGTAAAGGTCACGTTACTGCTGTCAGCAGCAATCAGCGCTTTATAAACCGTTGGGGCAGTCTTAGTGGTGTGATAGGCTTTGGCGGTTTTAAAGAACGATGCCCCGTTCTTGGCGATGGTATAGGTCATACCTTTGGTTGTCTTAGCTGGTTTTGCGGTTGTAGTTGGTTTAGTGGCTGCAGAAGCAGCTAACGGGGTTGCAAAAGCCAGTGGTAAAGCAAGTGAAATTACAGTCATCAATGTCGTCATCTTTTTCATAAAGAGGACCTCCTTAATTTGATGACCAAATTATATTCTGTTACAGGATTATTTCAACGAAAGTGATAATCAATTATCGAGTCTTAAGAGTTCCTTAATAAAGCGGTTGCAAATACCGATATATCACTGGGTTGGTGGCTTTTGAGCATATTAAAAATAGGCTGTTAATTCGTTTCAATTATTACAAAAAGATTACATAGTTTACTTTCAGCATTATTTTCAGTCATTTCCAGTAGTCACTATTTATCATTCCGGTTTTTCCTTTCGCATTCGAAAGAATGATAGTAGAATGGGTTCATCAGCCGTGAAGCGCGGATTTTCGCGCGGCGTTCACACAACCGAAAGGAGTCAAACCATGGCAAACGATTCAGAAGATTTTATTAAGCAGCATATGTTTGGAAATCCTCAGCTCAAGCCTGATGAAAAGCGGGCTTTTCTGGGCAACTTTCGTGAAAGAGTCGCGATTGCCCTGACCATTTCCCAGCTCCAAAATCCGCGGACCAAGGAAATGGTCACCAAAATTTTTGACCAGTATCCAGAATACCGGGCTTATATGAATGGAAAAATGCCCCAATCACTGATCGACGACTACATGGGACTGGCAATTGATCACCGTTATCAATACACCATCTTGGTTCAAAACGGTCTTCGAGTCGATCAGCCTACCGGACCAAATGATTTTGGGCTGGTCGTCGCCGATCCAAAAAAGAAGATTACCAAACGAATTTTGTTGTAGAATTAATTTTATCAATGACAAAAAATGACTGGCCGACAACTTCAAAAAGTTATCAGCCAGTCATTTTTATATTTAAACCAAATTTACGGGATAAATACCAATCGGTGATCACCATAATCATCCCATCTTTCAGCGATTTCGCTGAGCGGAAAGGCGGTTACGGGAACGGCAATTTTGCCATCGGTAATCATTTTTAAGAAGGCCGGCATGTCGTCAGCCAAATTAGCTGCGGTGAATGACCCGAAGCCGCTGCCGATTAGGTGGAAGTCGATGCTTCTAAATAGGCTGCCCTTTAACGGCGAGCTTTGGCCGGCCATTGATCCAATCTGGACCCAGGTTAAGCTGTGTTGGGGATCCTGCCGTTGGGCAATCATGTCTTCAATCATGGTGGCGGCAATATCTCCCCACAAATAGTCCAAAACAACGTCAACGTCGCCGACCTTGGCCAAATCGGCTTTCAATTGGTCATCGTTGTCGGTTAACTTGATGGTCGATGACACGCCAAATTGGGTCAGTTTCGCCAGTTTCTCGGGATTTCGCCCCACCCCGATCACTTCAGCGGCGCCGAAACTAACGCTGATGGGGATGGCCAGCTGCCCTGAGGCCCCGGTCGCCCCCAACACTAAGACACGTTTTCCGCGGATCTTATCCTCACCCAAACGATCCTTAATTGCCATAAACGACGACATTGCCGGGTTGGCCGTGGCGGCAACAATCGCCGGATCAGCCGCATTATCAATCGGAAACAGGGCCCGGCGGTTAACAACCGCTTTTTCTGCTAAGGTGCCATAAACGTTACTACCGCTGTTGAAATAGACATGCTCGCCATCCGCCGTTTCCCCAACCGCGTCAACGCCGGGAACGATCGGCAAGGTGCTGGTTGCTGAATAATGGGTGCCGTTTGCCCTCGCCCGAGCGAGTTGACTGACTGCTGCGGCTAAGACGTGGACTTCAACTTCGCCGTCTTTGACTTCGGGATCGGGAAACTCGCCGTATTCGGGTCCCCGGTTAAAATCATTAATAATTGCTGCTTTCATTGGAATACTCCTTAATTGTAATTTGAATGGACCGGTTGAAAGGGTTCTTTCAACGTGGTTTTTATAATGAGTGAATCCAGGGAAATTTGCAACGATATTGACGTTTGACTTTGGTGCCCGATTCCGGCGACCAAAAGAGACTGTCGGCCAAGAAGCGGCTTTCTGGCCCATGATTCAGCTAGGTAGTAGTCGGATAAAAAAGAAGCCGGAACAAAATTTTTGGTTTTGTCCCGGCCGCTCAACGTTTCTTCCTGGCAGCCGGCATTCAAAAAGCCCACCAGTGCCAGTATGTTTATGTAACAGTCACGGCCTTAGCAACACAGTGACCGGGATTGCTTTTTTTATGAATAAGTGTTGCTCCTGGCTTGTCGATTGGACAGGTATCTAAACGGCCTTCACAAAAACATCGCCAGTAGAAATACCGCCAGCAGCCCCAGAATCACGGAGATTGCCATTGACCGCGTCCAGTAAGCAACCCCAATGACGATAATGGCCGCGATCATATCCGGGATTTGACTCAGGGTGACCGTGTAGCCCGGGGTAATAAAAATATCCTTGACAACCAGTGCGGTAAACAGTGAAATCGGCACGTAGCGCATCCATTCATTGAACCAGTCCGGAATTTTACGCGTACGGAAAAACATTAGGGGAATCAGTCGTGGCGCAAAAGCCACGCAGAAGCACCCTAAAACCAGCCAAACATGTTGTGTCGTTGTCCATTCCATAAAGCTCTACTCCTAGCTACTCGTCATCGACGTCTTCTTCAGGCGTTCCTGCAGGGTTCTTCATTGTTCTTAACCACCCGCTCTTAGGATGATGCTTGCGGATCGCGGCTTCAATCGCGAAGCCGATGAACGAAGCACACAGGGTGGAAATAACCAATCCCAGCGTTGATTTGGTCAGTACCATGAAAAAGGCGGCCAGAAATCCCGAGAGAATACAGATCAGAATGATCAGCCCATTTTTCAGCTGCATGACAATCATGTACAGGAACAGGGCGGTTAATGCAAAGTGAACAATGGTTAAATCAATGTTGATGGCACTGCCGATTAAGCTGCCAATCAAATTACTAATCGTCCAGAAGATCAATGTCGTGTGCTCAACATGGAGCGCTTCTTTCGGTGTAAATTTTTTATCAGTGGAAAATTTTAAATAGTTCAGTGCATAGTTTTCGTCATTCATGGAAGCAGCGAATAACATCGTGAATCCGAGCGATTGATGATGCAGATATTTGGAAAGGCTTGACCCTAACAGGGCGTACCGCAATTCCAAGAAAAACATCATTAACAAAACCGACAGCATCGGTGCGTTCGTCGCCAAGAGTGACGCAATCAAAAATTGGGCCCCGCCGGAAAACACCATGACGGACACCATCAAAGTGGTCCAAACGTTAAACCCGGAAGCATTCAATAAAATCCCGCACGCCAAACCAATTGGTATGTAACTTAGGTCAACCGGTAAAGAAGCATCCAATATCCGTTTCCAATAAGGGACGTCTTCATCCGACCTTGCTGCGTATTTACCCAAAAGGACTCCTCCATCTAAATAAACGTAATCCCGAAATTAACCTGAAAATGATGATTTGTGTAAAAATAATGTAAACACAATTCAAATTCAATTATATGAGAAATGAGTCAATTAATAAACACTTTTCGATGAATTGATCATCAAAAAAGTCGTGTAAGCGCTCTCCATATTAATACAAAGGGATTCGCTTTTTGAATCGATTTACTTGTCACTAAATTCACGGTTTTGGAAAATGTATTCAGGTATTTCATGAAGTGATGATCGTAAACCAGATTGGCAGTGGCGACCTGCTTGCCCTTCTTTTCCGGAGCCGTAATCTTTTTGGGCTGCTTGACGTACTTGCCCTTAATTTGCTGGCGGGTCACCCCCTTGGGGACCCATACCCAGGTAGTCTTTTGATTAACCAAACGGGTCGTCTGCTGTTTGCCATCAGGAACGCGTCCCTCACTTGCCCCGGCAATCCGACTCTGCTTGGCAATTTTGATGGGGGTCTGCTTGCTTAGAACCGTTGTCAGCAGTTTCTTTGTTTGAATAAATCTGGCTGGGTCAGTGGCACTATTATTTCTGGCCCCCAAAATAACGGTCACCACCCGGTGGCCGCGATACGTTGCCGAACCGGCAAAGCACGCGCCGGCTTCATCGGAAGTGCCGGTTTTTAGGCCGGTTACCCGGGCGCCCTTAATTCCTAAATTGGTCCCCAACAGTTGGTTGTGCCCCGGATAGGTTTTCCCAGCAAAGGTCATCTGGGAACGGGACGTTACTTTTGTTACCGCTGGAAACGATGATTCAAGGCGACTGGCAAGCAGCGCCACATCCTTGGCAGATAATAAATTTTCAGCGTTTGCGGCCACGTGTTTTAGCGCCAATGACCCGGTTAATTTATTGGTCAGGCCAGCGGCGTTGTAAAATTTGGCGTCCTTAATCCCCAAATGTTTCGCGGTCGCCGTCATTTTGTTGGCGAAGCGCTGGGGACTTGCTGCCACTTTCTGCCCCAAGGCAATCGCCGCGGCGTTGGCCGAAACGACCAGTGCGGCGTTGACTAAGGCGCGTATCGAATACGAATGACCAGCCTTCAACGGCACGTTGGTCAGCCCGGAAGCGGTGCTCAATTTAGCCACGGCCGGCGAGATTTTGACCCGATCATCCCAGTGAAGCTTTCCAGATTGAATTTGCTGATGCACGATGTACACGGTCATCAGTTTTGAAATCGAGGCGATGGCCATCGGTTGATGAACATTCTTTTCGTAAAGAATCTGGCCGGTATCAGCATCGACCATAATTGCGGCTTTGGCGTAAATTGCGGGTTGACTGGTTGCCACCGTTGCCGCGTAAGCACTGCTCGAAAGGCTGATGGGCAACACAAAAAGCCCCACCATGAGTAGGAACAGCTTGAACTTAAATTTCATTAATTGTGACACCTTTCTATCTAGCAATTTGAGGTTCCTGATCCTGCTTGGGCCGGGATAACTTATCGCCGTACTTGAATGGGAGGTGAATGGCAAACGTGGTGAGCTTATCATCCGACGTCACGGCAATGTAGCCGCCGTGCAAGTCAATAATACTCTGAGCGATTGCCAAGCCAAGCCCTGAGCCGCCAGTGTCCTTATTTCTCGACTCCTCAACCCGATAAAAGCGCTCAAAAATCTGATTAAGCGACTTCTTTGGGATCTTGGGACCGTCATTTGAAACGTGAATCACCGCTTCGCCAGGGCGGCCCGTCTTGCAGGCAAGATAAATGTGGTGGCCGCCCTTGCCGTATTTAATCGCGTTGGAAATCAAGTTGTTAAACACGCGCCCCAACTTTTCGGCATCGGCTTCAATGTGCATCGGCTTGTCAGTTCCCTGAGCCGAAATTTGCAGGCCGCTCTTCTTGGCTTCCAATTCAAAGCTGGCAACCAGCTGCTCCATCATTTGGCTCAAATCAATCCGATTGATGGAGAGCGACGTTCCGGTTTGCTTGACCTTGGTGTATTCAAACAGGTTGTCCACCAGTGACTTCATCTGCTTGGCCTTCAGATACGCGATTTCGGTGTATTTCAGCAGATCAGCCTCACTCTTATACTGCTTATCCTGAATCAGGCCGAGGTAGCCCAAAATCGACGTCAGCGGCGTTCGCAAATCGTGACTGACATTGGTAATCAATTCATCTTTGGAATTCTCGATTGCCCGTTCCTCATCCATTGATTTAATAACACTTTCTACCAGGGCGTTGATACTTTCAACCACCGACTGGGTGTTCCCCTTGAACTTGAAGCCGATTCGATGATCCAAGTGACCATTAGCAATGTAGTGAAGTTCACTGATGATGTGGCGCAGCTGCATCTGGTGGTATCGGCGAATCAAGCGCCAATAAACCACCGCGGCATCAAATATCAGCATCAGCGCGATGAAAATATTTTCCCAGCTCCACAGGTGGTAGTGGTCGGGGCCAATGACAATCGATTTCTTAATGATGAAGATCCCGTCCCGCAAGCCAGGGTTTGTCAGGATCGACTCGTTAATCAAAATGATGATCGATAGGTTCAGCATCAGCAGCAGCACCACCGTCACAATGCCTTCCAAAAAGAGTTCAGTTTTTTCACGACCGGTTAATTTCAAACTTCAACCATCCTGTTCTTTGTTCGTATCTTAGTGGGATTCAATCTTATACCCCACGCCCCAAACGGTCTGAATGACCTTTTCACCGTTCGTGGCTTCTTCAATTTTATCCCGCAAGTGGCTCACGTGAACCATGACCGTCTTTGCCGAGACAATGCTCTCCTGGCGCCAAACCCGTTCAAAAATTTCATCTGCTGAAAAGACCCGATTGGGGTGACTGGCCAACAGGTAGAGAATCCCAAATTCAAGGGCCGTCAACTGGATCGGCGTTCCAGTAATTGTTTTAACTTCGTGGGAATCCTTATTGATGGTGAGCGGCCCGATATCCAACACATCTGGCGTATCATCGGTCACATGCTCCTCAGTCCGGCGCAGCAGTGACTTGACCCGGGCCATGACTTCCAAGGGATTGAATGGCTTGGTGACGTAATCGTCGGCGCCGCTGATGAGCCCCTGAATTTTATCCATATCCTCGGTCTTTGCCGACAAAATAATGATTGGAATCTGGGAATCCTTACGAACTTCCTTGATCACTTCAATGCCGCTCATCCCGGGCATCATGATATCCAGAATCATCAGCCCAATGTCGGTTTCGGTCCGCAGTTTGGTCAGGGCCTCGTCGCCACTATAGGCCGACACTGGTTCGTAACCTTCATTTCGAATATAGATTTCAAGTAACTGAGCAATTTCCTTATCGTCATCAACAACTAAAATTTTCATAAATTCATCAACCTCATCATTATTAAGAGTTTGTAAATAATTATAAAATTCGGTGGTTCACCATTGATTCTACACTATTTCGTTAAAACGACAACTGACCCGAAATAGAACTTAAGCGAAACTTTGGAAACCACCGTTGTCAGCCCTGCTCCGCGGTGTTTCCGGCAATCACTTATGGACATTGTCGTCTTAAATCGATACTATTATCTATTAAATACAATATTAGACGGAGTTGATAACGTGACACCCACCTTTACATACGCCGATCATGCGGATTTACCGCGGATCGTTGCCATCTATAACCAAACCATCGCCAGCCGACTGGTAACCGCCGATCTCGAACCGGTGACCGTCTCCTCAAGAGAAGCGTGGTTTGCCGCCTTTGATCCTCACAAACGGCCGATTTGGAAAATGATGCTCAACAGCCAAATTGCCGGCTGGGTTAGTTTGGAAAACTTTTATGGGCGCCCAGCCTACCAGCGGACCGCCGAATTAAGCATCTACATTAGTCAGGAGTTTCGTCATCATGGCTTGGGCCAGCAAGCATTGGCCTTCGTTGCAACTCAGCTTCGACAGCTGGGAATCGAAAACATCGTCTGCTTTATTTTTCACCATAACAACCCCAGCCTGGGATTATTTAAGAAAAACCACTTTGAGGTTTGGGGTCACTTACCAAACGTCGCCGTTCTCGATGGTCAGCACCGGGATTTGGATATTCTGGGGCGGCACTATTTCGATTTGTAAAACCAATTCAAAAAAGCGTGGGATTCAAGACAAGTGTCAGCTCGATAAGCTCATCCTTGTTTTGAATCCCACACTTTTATTTTAAAACTCGTTAGATCAAGATCCCTTCACAATGATCAACCTCGTGCTGAATGATTTGCGCGATCCAGTCGGAAAACGGCTGTTCATGGGATTCAAAATTCTGATCCTGATAGCGGACCGTAATTTGTTTGTACCGGGTCGTTTGCCGCTCACCGCTCAATGACAAACATCCTTCGCGGGTTGAATACGGTTCCCGTTTCGAAACAATTTCCGGGTTAATCAGGGCCACCGGCAGCATGCCCATCGAAACGACGATGATCCGTTTGTTAACCCCGATCATGTTAGCGGCCATGCCAACGCACACCTGCGAGTTGGCCTTCAGTGTATCCAGTAAATCGATCACCGTTTGTCGATCCTGCGGGGTGGCAGGCACCGCTTTTTGGCTTAGTGTCGCGGGATCATGGTTAATTGATTTAATCATTCCAAACTCCTAATGACAATTTCTTGGTTTTAACAACGCCTAATTATCGCACAGATTCCTTTTCTTCGGCAACCAGCTCCTCTTGAAGCTGAGCTAACCGCGGCGTCATATAAACCGGGTATTCGTCCGGATTGACCAGCCGCTGGGTGGCTGCCGGAATTTCTTGGAGCATTTGCTTACTGTACTTTTGAATGTCGAAAACTCCGGGCAGGTCGGCCTGAACGGTGGTCCCGTCCATGACGGCTTCCTGTAAGGGTTTGGCATCATACTGATCAATGGACTGGTGGCGTTCGGTGGCAATCGGGTTAGCCTTGACAACGTCCATTGGGTGATCCAGCACCTCATCGCTGAGGGCAATGATGTCGGCAAACGCTTCGTGGGTGTTGGCGCGGTACAACCGATAAACCTGCTTCAGGCCAGGTAAAGTCAGCTTTTCGCGACTTGCACTAACCTTGATCTTGGGAATCACATCCCCATGTTGAATGATCGCAGCCAGCTTATAAACCCCACTGAGAACGGGTGACGTTGAGCTGGTAATCAATTTTTCACCAACCCCAAAGTTATCCAACGGGGCGCCCTCATTTAACAGCGACTGAATGACGTGTTCATCCAACGCATTCGAAGCGGTAATCTTCGCGTCTTGGAAACCGGCGGCGTCTAATAGCTTGCGGGCCCCTTTTGCCAGCTGAGAAATGTCACCAGAATCAATTCGAATCCCCACCGGCTTATGACCGGCTTCTTTTAACTCAGTGAACACCTTAATAGCATTCGGAACCCCTGACTTCAACACGTCGTAAGTATCGACCAGCAGGGACGCGTTGTCGGGGTATACTTCAGCCCATTTCCGAAAGGCCGTCAGCTCATCAGGAAAGGCTTCGATCCAAGCGTGGGCCATGGTGCCGGCAGCTGGAATACCGAATTTTTGAGCAGCTAACACGTTGGACGTGCTGGCGCAACCGCCAATGACGGCGGCCCGGGCACCAAACGTCGCGCTGCTGGGGCCCTGAGCCCGCCGAGCCCCAAATTCCATAATTGGCTTGTCACCGGCCGCAAACGTAATCCGGCGAGCCTTCGTGGCAATAAGTGACTGGTGATTCATGATGTTCAGTAACAACGTTTCAAATAACTGGGTCTGCAGCAGCGGCCCCTGAATGGTCAAAAGCGGCTCCCTGGCAAAAACCGGGGTCCCTTCCGGAATCGCCGTGACCTTACAGTCAAACTGAAAGTGAGCCAAGTAATCCAAAAAGTTTTCTTTAAATAACTTCAAGCTTCGCAAATAAGCCACGTCGGCTTTTGTGAAGTGAAAATCCTTTAATGATTCAACCACCTGCTGGAGACCCGCGCAAATCACAAAGCTGCCATTATCCGGAACTTTCCGGAAGAAAATATCAAACACACCCTGTTCGTCAGTAATCGTTTGGCGGTAGCCATTGGCCATTGAAAATTCATACAAATCGGTTAACATCGATAAATTATCCATGATAAATGCCCTCTCAATTTCATTTAAATAAAAGTACTAATCACTTTTATCCAATTATAAATAAAAGTCGCCTCAACTTTTATTCTACGTTAACGCGCCTTGACGAAAATTTCAACCCAAAGGATCCACTAACCGGTACAATCTGGCAGGGCGACCCGGACGTTTTGCCGAACTGGTCCCAACATCCTTAAAAAGTTTACTGTGGCTCTTCTTGAAATTCGAGTTATCAATGCCTTGAACCGGCGTTTTCAGAAATGGCGAATACACCAGCCGGGCATCCTTCAGAGTAAATTCAGGTCCCAAAACCAGTAAAATGTTTGGCTGATAATCAAGTTTATTTTTAATTCGGTCACAGGCAACCTTCAAAATCCACTCGTGATCATAGGCAAGATGGGCCTTGCTGGCACCGACTGCCGCGAGTTTTTCGTAGTACGCCGATTCGGTTTTGCTAAGGGCGGTTGAAAATGTCAGGTCGCCATCTGAAAACCAGTAGCTCTCCTGATCATAGCCCATGCTAAACCAGCGGGCATCCGAGGCCCCGTATCCAGGCGTCAGGGTTGGTTTATCGGGTAAAAAAGTCATGTAGGCAAGTGACAGCGTTCGATCCTTCGGCGTCCGTAAGCGGTTCGTAAACGTCGCCAGCTGCTCAGTATGGCTATCTGACAAGGCCATTCCGATCTTTTCCTTTACGAGTCGTAAAGCGGCCTCATCAGCACTTTCATCGGCGCGCATAAACGTTTCCGGAAGTGCCCAGTATCCGTTATACGGATCGGTATTGCGCTTCACCAGTAAGATGTTCACTTTGCTGGTAACCTGATCAAAGCTCCAGATAATGTTCGTAATATTGATATACGGTTGCTCTAAGATTGCATTTGCGTCCACCCAAACGCCTCCTTCCAAAATGGTTGATTAACGGCGTTAAAACGTTAACCTTTATATCCTTAATCATAAGCTATTTTCAACCAGCAGAAAACACTAAACTGTCACTTTACTAAAATTCTTCATTTTCTGTGCATTTCGTTGCTATTTAAGCCAGCCCATCATAAAATGAAAGTGAAATTAAGAAACCCCTTACAAACGGGATCGCTTAATTCGCCTCATCCACTTACCAACACTATAATTGGCACTGCTCCCAGCTTATTCAGGAAGTGGTTCCAATGATTAAAAAAGCCCTTATTTTTTCAATTTATTTAGCCGTTTTAACAGCGTTATTCACATTATTGTCGCTCACGGCTTTGGCTGCACCGATGACGCCTCACGGGACGGCCCGTTTCGAAACGCCCACGGCAACCGTTAATATCACCAATAACTCCCGAAATTATCAGACTGTCTGGCGCGACGCAATTCGCGCCTGGAATCGGACCGGGGCGTTTTCCTTCGTGCTGTCAAAACAATCAGATGCCCAAATCACCGCGCAATCCAACCCATCAATTGGTGCCAGTTATACGGGATTTACCGTTATTCACGTTAACAATCAGGACTTGATCAATCAAGTCACATCAACCCTAAATCCAACGGTCATGGCAACCTTTGGCTATCGGCCTTCCCAGGAAGTGAACGTCGCTGAGCATGAGCTGGGACACGCAATGGGGTTATCCCACAGTCCCAACAAGGATAGCGTCATGTACGCGGCCAACCGCTTTGTCAGTATTCAACCGGCAGACGTTGCCGGCGTTCAAAATCTTTATGCAACCCAAGCGCCAGTCAGTAATGGGACGCTGAGTGCCGTCAGACTTCGTGGAACACCGGTTATCAGGCCCCACCATTCGGGTTCAAATGATTGATGCCATTAAAAAAAGTTTCAACCCATTTTCACGCGGGCTGAAACCTTTTTTGGGTTTTCAGCTTTCTTTAATCAGTCCCCTTCTTCAAAAGTTTGCCAACCACGGGTAACTGACCAAGTTCGCCAGTTTTGTCTGCCGGTACCACCACCAGGTTCGCCGGCGACTTCGCCAGATCGGTAAAGGCGTTGATCGACTGGTTTTGAAAATATTTATCATCCGCTGAGGACAATCCCGCCTGAACCGTATCGATTCGGTACCGCTCGGCATCGGCCCGGGTTCTGGTCGCTTCAGCTTCCGCCTTGGCAGTTGCTTTAAGGGCGTCATTTTTGGCCTTGGTCGTCAACTCAATTGATTTGGCCTCCCCCTCGGCTTTAGCAATGGCGGCAACCCGCTCCCGATCGGCGGTTAGTTGCTTGTCCATGGCTTCCTGAATGGCGGTTGAGGGGGTCAAAACGTCGATATTAATCCGATCAACGTTAATCCCGTAGGTGTTGGTCAGGTCGCCAATCGCGATTGCCAGTTCCTGGTTAATCTTAGCGGTTGATCCCAGAGCTTCATTTAAATCCATTCGACCAATGATATCCCGCAGATGGCCCCGAACCAACTGGGCCATGGATTCCACCGAATCCGTGTTTTCGTACTGATATTTCACCGCATCGGTGACGTGATAGTTCAGCGTTAAACTCGCCGAAACGTCGGCATTATCCTTGGTAATAATCGAGTAGTTCGGCAGGGCCTTAGGTTCCATTGCCAAACTAACATTGCGGATTTTTTGAATAAACGGAATGTAGAAATGAAATCCTGAAGTCACGCTCCGTCGGTACTTGCCAAATGTTTCAACGAGTCCCTGATTATTTTGAGGGACAATTTTAATTCCGAGCATATATCATCACTCCTTAATTTTTCGTAACGTTAGGATGTTGCCATTTGCTTCAATCACCGTGTATTGTGCCCGCTTATCCACCTTGGTATTGTCATCGATGAGGTAACGGTAATAGATCCCCGCCACCGAGACCAGCCCGCTATCGATATAAATATCCTTTCCCGGGATAACCTGACCAATAAATTGGCGGTGTTCAAAGTTCGAATCACTTTCTGCATCCGTTAAAATCCCGACAATGTAGGCATTGACACTCCGATTCTTCTCAGCAGCATCAGCAGCGATCTTTTCGTAGAGCTCATGGTCCAATCGCAACAGGAATCGCTTCTCCGCCATTAGCTCACCACCCTTTCAAATCAGCGCTAGCAGAAACCGATCACTAAATGATATCATCACGATATCATCTTCCCTTTGGAAATACAATTTAAATATCAGGTGACAATTGGAGGCGTTCTTGTTTTTTTGAAAAAATTAAAAAGCCCGGGAAAGCATTCCCAGACTCGTGTGATTAAGGCGATTGTAACGGTTCACCCGGTGATCCCGAGCAACGCGTTAACAATAATTATTTGGTTTTAAAGACCTAACTTTCAACTTGGTAATTAGGGGCTTCTTTTGTAATGATGATATCGTGAGGATGTGATTCACGGAGGCCGGCATTTGAAATTTCAACAAACTGGGCGTTCTCACTCAGGTCCTTCACGGTTGCTGAACCGGTGTAACCCATTCCGGAACGCAGGCCGCCAACCATCTGGAACACGATGTCATTGATGCTGCCCTTGTATTCGAGCTCGCCTTCGATGCCTTCAGGAACCAATTTATTGGCTTCGTTAACGCCGCCTTGGAAGTAACGATCTGATGAGCCGTGTTGCTGACTCATTGCCGCAACGCTTCCCATTCCACGGTATGACTTATACTTCTTACCATTCTGTTCAAAGACGTCGCCAGGGGCTTCGGCAGTGCCGGCAAGCATGCTACCGAGCATAACGGCGGTGCCGCCAGCGGCCAAAGCCTTGACAATGTCACCTGAATACTGGATCCCGCCATCAGCAATGATTGGCTTGCCCCACTTGTGAGCAACTTCCGCAGCGTCGTAAACGGCGGTCAATTGAGGAACGCCAACGCCGGCAACAACTCGGGTGGTACAAATCGAACCGGGGCCGATACCAACTTTCACAACATCGACACCGGCTTGGAACAATGCTTCTGTGCCAGCGCCAGTCGCAACGTTACCAGCGATCAGCGTGGTGTTGGGATAGTGGTCACGGATCTGAGCAACTTTTCTAAGAACGCCGGCAGAGTGGCCGTGTGCCGTATCAATCACAATGGCGTCAGCACCGGCGTCTAGCAGGGCGGTTGCCCGATCAAACGTGTCGGAGGAAACCCCAACCGCTGCGGCAACGATCAACGCATCGTTTTCATCAACAGCGGCTTTCGGCGTGTCAGCGGTCTTTTTAACGGCCTTCACTTTCGCAACTTCAGCCGCCTGAGCTTCAATGCTGAGGTTCTTATGAATAACCCCTAAACCACCGAGCTTTGCCAGCGCAATTGCCATCTTGGATTCGGTGACCGTATCCATTCCAGCACTCAGAAAAGGAACATTTAACTTCAAGTTATCTGCTAATTGAACCGATAAATCCACATCGTTCGGCAATACATCACTTGCTGCGGGTACCAATAGCACGTCATCAAATGTATAACCCTTTTTTCCGAACTTTTTATCCCAACTAACCATCTATCTCGCTCCTCCTAAAAATTGTTTGCCTACTAACTTATCACGCCAGTGCGTTAAAATCAACGTCTCTCAATCATTTCTAATCCGGTTCTCATCTCATATCCGAATTAACTGACATCGATAGGTTAAAAATTGTATTTATTATACCCGAACTTTCGACAAAATAAAAGGGAAAAGAAGGATTTATTACGAATAAACCAAATTGTTCGGGTTTTGCCACCCGTTAATGTTCGGGTTTTGCATAATCGGGTTTAAAAAATAACCGCCGACTACGAAACAATCGTTCGTAATCGGCGGTCATCATTTGCTTAATTAGAATAAACCACCGGTAATCTGGAAATTGCGCTTGACGAAATACGCCGCCACAACGCCAATAACTCCCAAGCCAATGTAAACATACGGATTAAGAATTGGATTAATAACGGCAGGAATCATCCCTGCGAAGAAGAAGATTGCCATCCACACGATGAAGAATCCAATCATCATGATAATTCGAATCCAAAGGGGGTATTTGTGCTTAACGCCCGGTTGAATCAACATGGTCATCAGTGGAATCCCGAGACCAGCAACCGCTGCGCTCAAGATAATCCCAGTGATCCCCATCATTCCCCGGGTTCCAGTCTTCGTAAAGAAGAAGGTAATCCCGTATAAGAACGTAAAGATCACAAAGAACAGCAGGGCATTATAGGCCGCATTGGGCCAATAATCCCGACGGGCATCCGGTTTTGGCTTCGGTGGATTCAAGATGGATTGAACCTTCTGATCCACTGTCCCCCACATATTACGGGCCGTTTTCCCAGTTTTTTGGCCGGCCAGCAGCTCAGAAACCATCTCATGCTCACGGTCAGCTTGCTGTTGCGGGGTCAATTTTGTCTTGGCAATTTCCTGGTGAAACTTAAACATATACTCAGCATTCCGCTTGGTTAAGCCGATGTTGTCAAACTGCGAGTGAACAATCTTGGTTGTTCGGTCACGGTCCTGATGAACATTGGCATTCCGCTGGCGGGCAGTCTGATTTTGCTTTGTTTCGTCGTTACTACTCACTGGCATCACTTCCTAATTGTTTTATTGAATTGTTATCAGTTAATTAAACGTTGAACCTAAATTCAACGATGTCGCCATCCTGCATGACATAGTCCTTACCTTCAAGCCGTAATTTACCGGCATCCTTAACGGCGGCTGGTGTCTTGAGCTTATCAAGGTCGTCAAAGGCCATGACTTCAGCGCGAATGAATCCCCGCTCAAAGTCAGAGTGAATGATTCCGGCCGCTTGAGGGGCCTTTGTTCCCTTCTTAAACGTCCAGGCACGGGTTTCCTTACCGCCCGCAGTGAAGAAGGTTTCGAGCCCCAATAGCTTGTAAGAGGCCCGGATAAGCCGGTTTAAGCCAGGCTCGCTGACCCCTTCAGCTTCAAGAAATTCAGCCTTTTCAGCGTCATCAAGTTCCGCAATTTCCTCTTCAGGTTCAGCCGCAACGCCAATCGCTTCAGCGCCTTCCTTAGCAGCATACTCCTGAATTTGCGGAAAGTACTTGGAATGTTCAGGGTCGGCCATATCATCTTCGGCAATGTTGGCAACGTAGAGAACCGGTTTGCTGGTCAGCAGAAAGAGCCCCTTCACAATCTTTTGCTCATCTTCGTCAAAGTCAATGGACCGGGCAGACCCGCCGTTTTCAAGCACCGGCTTAATCTTTTCAAGGACGGCCAATTCAGCCTTGGCTTCCTTATCGTTACCCTTGGCAGCGCGTTGAACCTTGCCCAGGCGTTTGTTGACGGCGTCCAGATCGGCAATCCCGAGTTCCAAGTTAATGGTTTCAATATCGTCTAGGGGGTCCACCTTGCCGGAAACCGTGGTGATGTTGTCATCATCAAAGGCCCGGACCACGTGCACAATCGCGTCAACCTGACGGATATTTTCCAAGAATTTGTTGCCAAGGCCTTCACCTTTGCTAGCGCCCTTAACAATCCCGGCAATATCAGTAAATTCAAAGGTGGTTGGCACAACTTTTTTGGCTGGAATCAACTCCTGGATCCGGTCCAAACGCTTATCAGGCACTTCAACCATCCCAACGTTGGGATCGATTGTTGCGAACGGGTAATTGGCCATCTCCGCACCGGCTTTGGTAATCGCATTAAATAATGTTGATTTACCAACGTTGGGCAACCCAACAATTCCTGCAGTTAGTGACATAACAAAACAACTCTTCTTTCTGGTCTAGTTTTCAGTATTTTCTGATTTTTGGAGAATCTTTTTTAACTTATGATCAAATTCACGCCGGGGCATCATCACAATATGTCCACAGCCGGTACACTGAATTTTAATATCAGCACCCATCCGAATAATCTCCCAGCGGTTGGTGCCACATGGATGGGGCTTTTTCATTTCAACAAGGTCATGAAGATCATACATAGGAACCATCCTTCCTCATCGGGCAACCCCGAATGAAAACCGGCAGGTCATCTGCCAACTATCCCTAATCTAAATTAACATCCAACATTTCTAAGATTCGGTTCAAGTCCTCAGTTGAAGCGTAGGCAATCTCAATCTTGCCCTTGCCCTTCTTCCGTGACGGGTTGGTAATCGAAACCGGCGTGCCGAATTTCTCCTGTAGCTGGCCCTCTGAAGCTCTGACAAACGGCGACTTTCGCTGGACGCGTTTTTTCTTGGCGCCGTTCTTGCCGTTAATCTTCGCGGCGGCCTGTTCCAACTGGCGCACGGTCATCGATTCGGCAACCGACTTTTTGGCGAGCTTGATGAGTTCCTGCTTGTTGTTAACCGAAAGCAGGGTTCTGGCTTGGCCCATGGATAACTTATTATCCTCAAGCATCTCCTTGACCTCGGACGGCAGTCCCAGAATCCGGAGATAGTTGGCAATGTATGGCCGACTTTTACCCAGTCGACTTGCCACCTGGGCCTGAGTTAGATCCAGACGGGTCATCAGCATATTGTATGCCTCAGCCTCTTCAAGCGTCGTCAAATCCTCACGCTGCAAGTTTTCCAACACGGCGATTTCCATCATTTGCTCTTCGTTGACATCCCGAATAATCGCCGGGATCATCTTCTGCTGGGCAATTTTGGAAGCGCGCAAGCGGCGTTCGCCAGTCAGCAATTCATAAGAATTCACCGCTGGATCGGGCTGCCGGACAATAATTGGCTGGAAAACGCCGGAGTTTTTAATTGAGAGTGCCAAGTCTTCCAGCGCTTTTTGATCAAACCGGTGACGGGGCTGGTAAGGATTGGGCTTGATTTCACTAACCTTAATATCAACGACGTCTTCTTTGCTCGTATCGACAGTATTGTCCTGAAAAAGGGCTTCAATCCCCTTTCCAAGACCGGTTGGTTTCTTTTTATTCGCCATGGTTTGCCAGCACCTCCTTCGCCAGTTTCATATACTTATCAGCCCCCTTGGACTTTGGATCATAATCCATGATCGGCAGCCCATAGCTGGGGGCCTCCGATAACCGAACGTTTCGGGGGATGACCGTGTCATACACTTCATCCTTAAAGTACTTACGGACTTCCTGATTGACCTGAACACCCAGATTTGTCCGGGCATCAAACATGGTCAACAGGACGCCTTCAATTTTGAGATCCGGATTAAAGTGCTTGCGGACGAGTTGTATCGTGTTCAGCAGCTGACTTAACCCTTCCAGCGCGTAATACTCACTTTGCACGGGAATCAAAATCGAATCACTGGCAGTGAAGGCATTGATGGTAATCAAGCCGAGTGATGGCGGACAATCGATCAGCACATAGTCGTACTGATCTTTTACCTTATCCAGGGCAGCCTTAAGCCGGGTCTCCCGGGCCATCTGCGGGGTCAGTTCGATTTCGGCTCCGGACAGCTGAATGGTTGCCGGAACAATATCCAAGCCCTCATGCGCAGTGGGCTGAATGGCTTCTGCCATGGGTTCCTCGTTGACCAAAACATCATAGATATCCTTTTTTATATCGGCCTTCGAAATCCCCACGCCGCTGGTTGCATTTCCCTGAGCATCGGCATCAACCAACAGAATCTTCTGGCCCAGTGACGCCATTCCTGCCCCCAGATTAACAGAGGTCGTCGTTTTACCAACGCCGCCCTTCTGGTTTGCAAGCGCAATCACGTATGACATCGTCATCCCTCCTTCTTAATGCGTCTTCCCCAGTGGTTCTCGATTGGGTGTTCCCGGCTTTCGAGGGTACTTCTTCGGGGTTGCTGTTACTTTATTAATCACAATAATGTGCCGGGTTTCATTTAAAATTGGCAGTGAAAAGGCATCATCGGCACTCACTTGACCGCCAAGGGTCTTGATTGCGGCCTGAGCGTCGTTCAATTCATCTTCAGCCTTAACCGCCTTCAACGCGATCATGATCCCGCCAACTTTGACGAGCGGCAAACAAAGTTCACTCAAAACCGCTAACCTGGCCACCGCGCGGGCAGTGACAACGTCAAAGGCTTCGCGACTTGCTGATCGCTTAGCGCCAAATTCTTCAGCTCGGGCGTGCACCAATGTCACGTCTGATAGCTGCAGTTTGGCAACCAATTCCTTCAAGAAATTAATGCGCTTATTCAACGAGTCCACAATTGTGACCTTCAACTGCGGAAACAGAATCTTCAGTGGGATTGACGGAAAACCAGCGCCAGCACCAACATCACAGAGTGTTAGCGGTTGCTCGCGAATCTGTGAAACAAAGAAGGCTGGCGTGATCGAATCATAAAAATGTTTCAAATAAACTTCCGATTTTTCGGTAATCGTCGTTAAATTAACGTGTTCATTTATGGCCACTAACAGCGCAAAATAGGCCTCAAATTGGTCGATTTGCGCATCGGTTACTTGAATGTTGTGTTCAGAAAGGGCCTCGATAAATTGTTCAATAGTCATTAAATAACGTCTCCTGATGTGTGAAACATTTCTGTTTCACGTCTTATTCTACTTTACCCTAAAATCGTTGATATGACAAGGGTTGAAATCAAACCGTCACAAAGCCACTGCTTCATTATAATATTTATTAACGGCCGATTCGAGCAAAAAAGAGCGTGGGATACAAAGCGGTTAGCTTCCGGCCGTATAAGTGGATGATCCATGAGAGGCCGGAGCAAAATTTTTGGTTTTGTCCCGGCCTCTCATGGATCATCATTTATCTCAAGAATCACTTATCGATCATTCCGGTGAAAAAGACACCGGGGTCACATCTTCGTGCCCAAATTGGCGCACGTGTTCCTTAATAATTTCAACCACCACTGAAGCGACGTTAACCATCGCCTCAGTCGTAATGTATTCGTAAGGGCCGTGAAAATTATCCCCGCCATTAAACAAATTGGGGGTCGGAATGCCCATTGCCGTGATCATATTGCCATCGGTACCGCCGCGAAACGGAACTACCTTGGGGACCATATTTAATCGCTTATAGGTGTCCAGCACCAAATTCATGACGTATGGATGCTGCTGGATCACGTCGCCAATATTTTGGTACTGTTCATCGATCTTCATGGCAATCCGCGGTGAATCGAACTGCTTATTGAGTCTGGCAACCGTATTTTCAAGTAAGCGCTCCTTCACGTGGAACCGGGAACGATCAAAGTCCCGAATGATGATCGTGAGGTGCGCCTTGGAAATGTCGCCGTTAAAATCCGTCACAAGAAAGAATCCCTGGTGCCCCCGACTCTTTTCGGGCACCTCGTTTTTTGGTAACGCGGCAACAATTTCACTCGCCACGCCGACCGCGTTGACCATCAAGCCATACGCATCGCCGGGGTGAACGGCAGTCCCGGTAATATCGATTTCGGCTTGGGACGCGTTAAAGGTTTCCGGTTCAATTTGGCCCGGCTGACCGTTATCCATCGTATAAGCAAATTTCGCGCCAAACGCCTTTGCGGGAAACCGTTTAGCCCCGCGGCCAATCTCCTCGTCCGGGCCAAATGCCACCTCAATCGGACTGTGTTCGACGTCCGGATGGGTCACAAAGAACTTGAGTGCACCCATGATTGCCGCGATGCCGGCTTTATCATCGGCACCCAACAGTGTGTTGCCATCGGTCGTGATCAAACGCTGGCCAATCGCCTTTTTTAAATTGGGAAACTGAGTGGGACTCAGCACCAGATTCTTCTTCCGGTTCAACACAATGTCAGCGCCGTCATAGTTGGCGTGAATTTGCGGCTGGACATTATCGGCATTGTAGTCAGCCGTATCCAAATGGGCAATGAAGCCCATCGGCGCTAATTCTTTGTCGGAATTACTGGCAAGTTCACCAAGCGCATACCCACTGTCTAAATCGTAAGTCGCCTCAACGCCCATCTTCTTCAGGTCGTCAACAATCGTTCGCCCAAGTTCCACCTGCCCCGGGGTGGTCGGAACGGTTGGACTCTTAGGATCTGATCTGGTATTAACTTTTGCGTACTTAATAAAGAGAGATTCAATTAAATCCTGATCTAACTCGTTCAACTGCCTCACCTAACCTTATCAAATTGGCCTCTCTGGTTTGTCTGTGTCTTATCATAAGAGGTTAGTGATGAATTGTAAACAAGGGACTCATGGCCACCGGTCAGTTGTCATTTAAAAGAGAATGGAATGCGGTTGGTTTCCAGAGCCCGGCAAGGAAGCTGATCTGGGTCGCCCGGTTTGATATTGTCGTATGCCAACAAGCCAAAAAAGGTTGAGACAATCGACACGTTGTCTCAACCCGCGGTCGTTTCCACAACCGGTAATTTGAAGGGCTAGGGCTGCAAAATTGAGGCAACCTCATCCAGGAACCACTTATTGAAGGCCGCCGCATCAATATCGACACAGACATCCGCGTTGGTCTTGCCGTTATGGTAAGCGCCCCGAATATCGCCAACCGTTTCACCAATTGCCGGCCCATCGGTAATCACGTCAATCCACATTGGGCGGGTCGTAATTGCTTCGGGATGCAGCAGATAGAAAATGGTGTTCACATCATGCATCGCAATCCCCTGAGCACTGTTATCACCATCGTGAATGATAATGTCGTGCAGCATCCTACCGGTTTCGTTGATCGTCGGCAGTTTTTGAAGGGATTCCGGCGTCAGTAACGCCTTCATGGTGATATCCAAGCCGACCATGGTAATCGGCAGCCCGGATTGATACATCACCTTAGCCGCATCGGGATCCGTGAAAACGTTGAACTCCGCGGCACTGGTCATGTTGCCCATGCCAAGGGACCCGCCCATGGCAACGATTCGGTCAATGTGATCTTTGACTTCTGGGTATTCACTGAACAATAGCGCAATGTTGGTGTACGACCCGGTCGGCACCAGCGTGATTTTCTCATCACTGGCCAAAATAGTGTCTCGAAGCGCTTCAACCGCGGTTTTAGTCAGTGGTTTGCCCAAATCTTCAGGAAAGTCATAACCCGGCATCCCGGATTCACCATGAATGCGGGCGGCATCCTCAAATTCCTTAATGAGTGGCTGCTGGGCACCCGCAGCAACCGGGACGTCCTTATTAAAAAAGCGAACAATCTTTAATGCGTTTTTAGTCGTCTTGTCAACGGTGACGTTACCGGCGACGCTGGTAATTAACTTCAAATCAATCTGCGGGTCGTTGAGGGCCATCGTTAACGCCGCGGCATCATCAATTCCCGGATCAGTATCCATCACAATTTTAATCGTCATGTTGATTCTCCTTTATGTTTTCAAAGTCTAAAGTAACGCCGAAAGGACCAAGTCGCCCAAAAACAACCCGCCTAACACATAGGTTGCCGTCGTCAACTCTCGCGCCCTTCCCGCCGCAATTTTCAGAATGGGATACGCCACAAATCCGAATGCCAAGCCAGTCGAAATACTGGTGGTAAACGGAATCAAAACAACAATTAAAAATGCGGGAAACCAATCCGAAAAGTCATACATATTAATTTTACTTAACTGATTCATCATCAACGCCCCGGTAATGATGATCACGGGGGCAATCGCTGCCTGGGGAACGAATGATATCAGTGGAATAAAGAATAGCGAAACGCCGAACATCAATCCCGCCACAATAGCGGTGATTCCGGTTCGCCCACCGCTTTCAATTGCTGACGCACTTTCCGCGGCAGCAACCGTGGGACTGGTTCCTAACAGTCCGGAGAGAAAGCTGGTGATGGCACTCGCCTGAAACGCCTTTTTGAACTTGTTGGGATTCGGCATAATGCCTTCCAACAGGCCCATTGATTCAAACACTAAGATCATGGTCATGGAAAAAACGGCGAGAATAAACGACACACTGAGAATATGGTCAAAGTTTCCCTTTGCCAGAATCTGCTGGTACTTGGTGATATCCCCAATCCCAACTGATGGCGAAGCCTGATCCTTGATCCCAAACAGAATTCCAATCACCGAAGTGACCAAAATACCGATAAAGAAGCCGCCGGTCACGTTGCGCATGAACAGAAACAGCGTCAGCAACAACCCAAACAGGGCCAATAGCGTTGCCGGCTGGGTCAGATCGCCCAGGGCCAAAATTGAACTTTTCCCGGCCTGAATCAGCTGAGCCTTTTCTAACCCAATTTCAACCAGAAACAGCCCAATCCCCGCGGTGATACCGGCCTTTAACGTTTCCGGAATGCCGGCAGCTAGAATCTGGCTAAGCTTGGTAAAGGCAATCACCACGTAGATCGCGCTGGCCACCATTGAGATGGCCAGGGCTTCCTGCCACGACAATCCCATTGCGACGACCACCGTGTAAGTGAAGAAGGCGTTGACCCCCATTCCTGGGGTGAGAATAACCGGGGCGTTTGCCCAAAAGCCCATCAGTAAACAGCCAATAAGCGATGCAATGATGGTGGCGAATACGCTCAAGCTGGTCGGAATCCCCGCGTCTTTTAAAATTAACGGGTTGACGATGATAATATAGGAAATCGCGAAGAATCCGGTAATTCCCGCAATCAGTTCCCGTTTGATTAAATCCTTATCGCGAAAAGCCTCACGAAGCCGTAGCTTATTGGCTACGGCTTCCGCTCTTTGTCTCTTATCCAAAAAATAACCTAGCTTTCAAATCAGTCGATTATTACCAGACAAACAGGCCAACAATTCCGGCGGACATTAACGATACCAGGATCCCGGAAAGCAGCATGATGCCAACGTTTTTACTGATCAAATCATTCTTTTTCTTATCAACTAAGCCCTTGAAGGCCCCGATAATCATCCCGGTCGTTGAGAAGTTCGCAAATGACGTGATGAAGACCGTCAACTGGGCCTGATAGTGCGCTGGGAAAATACTGAGATTGTGGATCGTCCCGGCAATCTTACCCATAACAACGAATTCATTGGTAACCAGCTTCATTCCCATGAATTGCGCAAATTGGAACGCGTGGCTGACATCCAACCCCATCAACCATGCAAATGGGAACATGATAATTCCGAGAATGTGCTCAAGGGATAACCATGGATTGAATAATGCCAAAATTTTGTCAATCAAAGCAGCCAAAGCAACGAATGCGATAACGTTGGCGGCAATGATTAAAATCAGCCGGCCAGCACCGAGAATTGAATCACCCAGAAATGAGAAGTACGGTTCTCTCTTACCTTCAGCGGAGACTTCCCCCTCTTCAACGGCAACGGCTTCTTCGGCGGCGGTACTGCTGCCACCCATTTTAGCGATCGTGTCTTCTTCAGGCGTAACGGTAACCGGGTTTAGAATACTCGTAATAATCAGCGCGTTTAAAACGTTCAGGGGAACCGCCGTTAGAACGTATTGCCCGGGAACCATTTGCGTATAAGCACCGATAATTGAAGCGGTGACACATGACATGGACATCAAAGCCAACGTTAAGTTTCGCTTGGCGTTCATTTGCTTTAATTGAAGTGATGAAACGGCAAGGGCTTCAGTATTGCCAAGAAACATCATTTCAACGGCAAAGAACGATTCAAACTTGGGCGCGCCGGTGATAAATGACAGCCCGCGACCAACCCATTTGATGATCCAGGGCAAAACCCCAATATAGGTTAACGTGTCAAACAACGGCACGATCATCAGGATTGGCAGCAGCGCACTGGTGACGAAGTTCATCGACTTCGCAGTTCCGCCAAATTGTGGTGTGACCCAGTTAGGCAGAGCAAAATTAATTCCCTGGTAGGCAACCTGAACCAGCCAGTTGAACCCATCAGCGGCTGCTTTAACAGCATCCCGGCCCCAGCTAAAGCTGGTTAATACCCAGGCCAGCACCAAATTAATTACCAGAACAACCCCAACTGAACGCCAGTTGATATTTTTTCTGTCCTTGGAAAATAGCAGCGCAATCCCCAGGTACACGACCACCCCAAGGATGTTGACTAATAAATATGTTAACTGCATATACGGAAATCCTCTTTTCTGTAGTTTTAAACGGTGGTGCAGTTATAAATCGACAGCAATAATGACAAAAACGGTTAAAAAAATAACGGTCCCCCTTATTCACAGCATTTGGTTTTTAAAGATTGAACCCAAGAATAATTGCGAACCGGATTTTATCCCAGTTCCCCTAGAAAGCTCTGGCCGACGGATTCGGTGGAATAATCCAGCGAAAAGACGTCGGCAATCGTGGCCCCAATGTCTGCGATTGAGTGCCGAATCCCCAATGATTGCCCGTCCTGATTGGTTGGGGTGTAGGCAATTAACGGCAAGTACTCTCTGGTCGGTGAAACAGCCAGCGTCATATCGTTGGCAAAACTTGCTGTGACGATCAAAAGATCCGTCTGGTGCATCTCGTTAATTGTCTGGGCAATCTGCTGGTCGACTTCCCGGAGGTCCTCCAAATACGCTTCCCGATCCCCATTTTCAGCGTCCTGGCGCAGATTTTGAAGGGCAATGTAAATAAACCCCTTAACCGGTAGATTAACCTCATGGTGAAGGGTTTGAAAGGCCAGGTTGTCGCGATTCACGGCCACAATGTCCGCCAGATTTTGATTAGCAATGTAGCTCTGGTAATTGGTGATCATAATGGATTGCGCGTAGTCATCGCTGAACTTAACAATCGGGTCGATGACGCTGGTTACGCGGGTCCCATCCTGGTAGTCGAGCATCTCGCGAGTGCCGCTTTCAGGATCGTTTCCCATCCCCTGAAGGTGGATTTTACCGTAAAATCCCAGCGGGTGGTCAACTGGCGGCAACCCATTAATTGGATGACCAAAGCGAATGTTGCCCAACCCTAAGCGCCCAAGTGTTGGCAGCTTTAAAATCCCCTTGACTTCAGCGGCAACGTGGCCAATGGTATCCGCCCCGACCGCATTAAAGTCCTTGGCATCACTGGCCTCGCCAATTCCTAATGAAGCAATATCCATTAATATGACACGTTGAAAGTTCATGTAAAGTCTCCTCTTTTAACGTCAAGTTAAGGTTCTCACTTGGCCCTATCATTAAGAATACCCAATATGGTCAGTCGTGTAAATAAGTATGCTAACGGATTTTAAATTGGTAATACCTTTTACTACACAGAATGCGCTTTCATTATAGCAAAAACCCTTTACTCTGACAACATTGTTAATCAATTGCCGTCCTCGCCCTTTTGAAGCCAAAAAAATAAGCCCCAGGTTTGCTATGCGTTTCAACCTGAGTGCTTATTTTTTGGAAGGGATGTAACGGGTTAATACCCACTTTTGTAAAAATCTAATATCTTATCGCCTCAATACTAACTTTCTAAATTGATCTGACTGTCGCAAACATGAATCGTCTTTTATAATTTTAACTTTTGATATATTTGCCGCACGATCAATTCTAATGAACCATGAAACTTCAGTTACTTGAAAACTTTGGATCATTCGTGCTATAAATCAACTTGATGTCCCATCAATTTGACTATTATCGGATTCATCGATCCACTACAAGCGACCTCTGTACATAACCCTATTCAATTATTTCAATAGGTATTAATAGTAGATCTTACAATCCATTCGATATGATTTAACAACTAATTTTTCAAACACTTAATCACCTGAAATTAATATTGTCATCCGAGCCTGCAATCACTTCTGCTACTAAATCACTAACTACATGCCTGGAGTAATCATCCACAACTTCAAATTACAAACATTTGAAAATATTTTGCATTCCCAACGATTTCTCGCTGGTGGAAGAACATTCAAAGTAGGTCTTAAACCCTTGATGCTTCGAACTTTCTTTCCCTTCCTTGACTATATAATACCATATCTGGAAGCGTTTGCAAGGGGAAAGTCTCCTTTTTAACAAAAGTTGTTGAACCCACTGATATCAAGGGATTCCGCCTGTGTTTTGGGAAAAGTAAAAACGAGAATCAGCCATTACTAGCCAATTCCCGTTATTAGTATTCATAAACTATCTAAAAATGAATCGAAGCGGATCAAAAACAATGAACGACAGCGCAACAATTCCAACGATTGACAAGGTGATAATCACTGGCAAGGTTTCGACAACGCCATTGACGTCATGATCAGAGTACTTCACGTTGGAAACCGGGGTCGTAATGGTGACCTTCTTCCCCTTAGACGTGGTAAACTTACCCGGATTATTCCGCTTGCTTAATGCCTGCTTGTAAAAAATGTTGCTATAGGTATCAAAACTGACTAGTTTAGTCGTATTTTTCTTTGGACTGTCGGCGTCACTCTTTGACACCCGATTTGCAAATGAATTATGGGCAATTGCATTCGCAGCTTTAGGCTGTTCAATCGCCGTCTGGTTGGCGGCCTGCCCAATTACACCAGTACTTGACTGCTGGTTACCAGCTGACTGGCCATTTGCGGTTGCATTCGTAGCAATCCCCGCCGGATCAGACTGACTGCTGCTTGAAGCTGCGGTACCGGAAACGTCCGGCTTAGTATTATCTAAACCGCCGCCCGGAACGACCCGATTAATAATCGATTTAACGACCTTATCGGCATCAGTCCCCGCACCAGCAGAGCCCTTATCACCCAAACCAAGCATTGGCTCAGAAGATGGGGTGCTGGAGCTGGCAGTGTCGGTAGCTGAACTGCTACTTGAGTTGACATTATTATCATCGGCATTTCCGTAAGTAGTCGTCGTTCCCCCACTGGCGCTTGAACTACTTGAATCGGAACTACTGTTGGCATCAGCTGCCGGATCAACGCTATTCCACGAAGGAACGGCGGCCTTGTCTGAATTACTTGATGACGATTGAGATGAACTCTCCAACGACCATTGATTACTTTCCCCAGTATGTAAAGAACTGTTATCAATGGTGCTTGCGGAAGAAGAACTGGCGCTTGTCGTCTGCGTCGAAACGGGCGTCTGCACATTGGTCGAACTTGAATCAGCTTTGGCATTACCCCCAACGCCGAAGCTAAAGAAAGCCAATATGATAGATGACGCCATTACTGACCATCTATATTTGAATTTCCAATTCATGTTGATTCCCCCCGACCTTAAAATAGTCGTACCATACATGTAACATGATAAATTATTTAGCAACCTTTTTCAAGGGGGTTACCCTTTTTTGGTAAGTTATCAGTATTTCACGGGCGTGTAAATCATTCGTAACATAGGGGTGGTATTCTTATAAACGTTAACAATATTTTGAGGAGATTGCCATAATGATAAAATTAAGATACATGACCATCGCAATTGCGACGTTAATGGGGATGTCCGCATCGACGATGGTAACTTCAGCGGCTGCCAAATCAACCACCCCAACGGCAACCGCAACATCAAGCAGTAATAAGGCTTCAAGTTCCAAGAAAACGACGAAGACCGCTAACCCCATTCCGGCAGCGACGCTTGTTAAAAGCACGACAGTCGATGAAGAACTGCCTTACCACATCGAAAAGGGCTATGTCTACACGACGTCCGGGCTCAACAAACAGGCCGGTTCAGCCAAAGACTTTGCCAAGGTCACCTGGTATACTGAGAAAAAAGCTGTCATCGACCGGACCGCTCAGGGAAGCGGGAACTCCGTTTGGTACTACGTTAAGAGCGGCAGCGGGCAACAAGCCGGCTGGATCTGGCAGGGAAACCTCGAACCCATTTCGGAAGGAAATTTTGATATTGCCATGAAAAACAGCGATTATTTTAAGGGCAAAAAGGTCATCTCTCTCGGCGATTCAATCACCAAAGGCTATGACGGTTACGAAACCCTGGATAATATGGGCTATCCAACCTGGTTAAGCCGCTACTTAAACACCAGCGTCACAAATGCCGGGTATAACGGCGCTTTTCTATGCGATGGTGGTGAAGAAGAAACCGACGGTGATATGACGCCGACCGTCAACAGCCACAACTTCAAGAACTACGACGTCGCCACCATTTCATATGGAACCAACGATTACGGCCACGTGTCCAACTCCCTTGCAGATATCGAGACAACGCTCAGACAGAATATCAAAAAAATGAAGTCTGACAACAAAAATTTGATTATCTACGGCATCTTGCCAATTACCAGATATGACGCCGATTCCAATTCGGACAACGTTATTGGTAAGGGCGGCTTCACGATGAATGACCTGCGGGATGCTGAAGCGGCCGTTTATAAATCATATAACATTCCCGTATTGGACTGGCGGAACGATTCAACCCAGTTAATCACTGACGCCAATCACAAATATCGGCTTTACGATGAGCGCCTTCACCCAACGGCAAAGACTTACCAATTGATGGGCCGTGAAATTGCCAAGTTCATGATTGATAACTACCCGAAAGACAAGATCAAATCAACTAAGAAGACCACTTCTTCCAAGAAAACAACGACAACAGCTAAAACAACTGCCAAGAAAGTCTCAACGACAAACACAACCAAATAGTTTGAAATGCTGAACAGTCAGTCACCCCATCACGGTGATTGACTGTTTTTTTTGCGCAAAAAACGACCCAGCCCCGAAAGACTGAATCGTTTATCTGATGAATCTTTAGTTAGACATTATCCAAACAAATTTCCGAAGAGATTACTCCAAAGTGAATTCGAACTGGATGAAGCAGCAGCGGAAGCAGTATTGGCAGTGGTGTTGGTTCCACTTGCACTCGTGCTGCCGTCGACTAAGCTTGAAACGGTACTTGTGCTGCTTGCAAATGTCTTGGCATTGAAAGCACTGGATTGATCACTATCAGCACCAGCTGTCGTGAAGACGCCATCAAGATTATTCTTAACGGCATCTTTGCGGATAACGTTTGACGCCGTTGCGGTATATGGAATAACTACTTGGCTACCCATCTTAATGCTGTCACCATTGGCAGACTTAATGTCCGCCGCCGTTGTTGTTAGTTTAACAACCCGATAATTAATGATGCCGCCAAAGAGGAAGTTACCAACCGCGTCGATTCCACCGCTAATCACATTTCCGAGACCGCTCAAGATTGAGCTAAAGGCATCGGAACCGGCTAGGATGTTCGATAACTGGCTCATGGTATCGCTACTTGAACCAGAAGTCGTCCCGAACAGTCCGGAAACGCTTGGGGTTCCAGTGCTTGAGGCGGTCAAAATGGCTTGATGCTGCCAACTAATGAGATTGGTCATCGGATCCGTATAAGTCAGGTAATAAATCGTATCCATATTGGCGCCCGAAACAGCATTCATTACATCTTGCGCAGTAAACGTAGTCCGTTGACCATTATTGCTGCTGGTGTAACTACTCTTAGCTAACTTGGCAATTAACGTATTCAATTGAACACCCTGTGGTGACGTGTAGGCATTCTTGCCAACCGGATCACCAGGCAGGCCATTGTATTGCCGACTGTCAGCCTTGGTCGTGTACGTTGCGGCGGTGTCAAACAAGTTGGCGTTCGCAGAGGCAGCGTTCACGATGAATTTAACCGTGCCACCATATTGCGCAGCGGTCAACGCATTGTTGTTTGTCGTTGCGTTTGCGGTGCTTGCAGCAGGTGCTGAATAGCCGTACGGTGACACTTTGGCGAACCGGCACAAACCCAATGTCAATGTCTAGAAAGCTTTTTTTGACAAGGTGCGGTAGAAATCCGTGTCCTTGGTACTGCGCGTCATCCATGTGAAGCGTTGGAACGTAGAACAGCACCCCGGATGGCGTTGACGCTGGCCCAGCCTTGGGATCACTGGGATCATGGGCCGGGCCTAAACGGCGCTCGAATTCCTGAACGCGGGAAAGAATTCCGGCAGCGATGTCGGCCAAATCGTCAGGTAAGTTCGAAAATTGATGGTTTGAAAAAGATTGCGACATACAGACTCCTTACTGATGGCCCGCCACCCCTTGGGAGAGGCACCCGGCCATCAACTCAAATGCAAATCATTCCTTCAAGTATAATCTGAATGCCTGGGGAACACAATCAATCTTTCTCGTTTACCGTTATTCGGCGGGCTTTGTGACAACGACGTTCACGCTGACGGATTCCACCTGGTTGCCCTTCTGGACGACTTCCACGACGGGCGTTAAGTTCGCCTTCACGTTGGCCTGATCGATATAGGTGGTTTGCCCATTTCCAAGGACCCGCTTAATTTTTGCCGGGTCCATCCCCTTGTCGATTTTGTCAAAGTAAGGGTACCGGGTTGGATAAAATACCTTCACGGCTAATTTCGCCAAGGTGGCTTTCCACCCAGAATATCCAGAATTAGTCATATCAACATCGAAATGACAGGCTGCTGGATTTGCTGGTTCCGGAACTTCCAATGATTTGGGATCCAGCTTCAATTCGACTTTCACGTCCGTTAAGCCATTATCATCTCGAGTTGTCGTGACCGAAATGTCAAATTTGATGGTCAGTGGCAGCTCTTCAATGAACTGTTCAACATTGATACTCAATTGCTTGCCATCTCCCAGCAAGCTTTTCACGGTTTCATCACTCATTGGTGACATGATGACCAAGGATCCCAAGTAGTTTAATTTGTAATACAAATTGGCAGCTGTCTGAATTTGATTTTTCAACTCATCATTCACCAGCATCCCCAAAATGCCACCATCCAGGCCCGACACCACCGCCTTTGGATTCAACCACTTCACCTGCGTATACGGCACTAATTTCACAATCGAACTGGCGGTCGGGCTGACCACAACCACGTAGTTTCGCCCACCTTCAGCCGTAAACCGCTTGCCGTGACCCAACTTCTGAGAAATGGTCGCTAACGCCATTGACTGATCATATTGGAAGGGCTCGACCAAGTCCTTAATCACGTTGTCCTTGTATGCCTTTTGAACCTTTGAAATAATCCCCTTATCGGTCTCCTGAGTCATCCCCGTACGATACACCTGCGCATCGGTGTGGCTGAATTTTCCGGAATAGTTAATCGACCCTCCCGGTGCGCCAGGGTTCTCGGGACTTGGGGTTACCGGATCCGGTTGGCCCGGCGTTGGCGTTTCTGATCCCGGCTGTTGCGACACCCCATCATCGCCAGCTTTCGGGGTGACGGCGCCACTATAGATCCAGCCGTTAATGGCCGGGTGCTGGGCACTGGCAACGTAGTAGTAAACTTTATCGCCCTTCTCGCGTTCGACAACACTCTTTACGTGAAGGTCGTCCAAGGCATACGGGATGGTCGTGGTAATCACTTTGGATGGTTTATAAGTCGTTCCCACCGGTGCTTGCCAGGTGACGTGCGTCGTTCCGGGATTGGCAAATTGATACGTCCTCGTCGCTTCGGCAGTTGTTCGGGTCAGTTCATGATACGTTTTAGCTTCATGCAGCCCGCCGCCAAACCGATTCACCTTCGTTCCGCCATAGACCCAACCGCGATGTTTACCGTCAAATGTCACCACCTTATAGTAAACTTTCTTGTGGTTGGTGCGGGCAACGCGGTAAGCTCGCAAATAGTGATCCGCATCCTCCGAACGATCCATTTTCTTCATGGTCTTCTTTGACAACACCACCCGTTCACCCTTTAAGACGCTGGGTTTCGTATACAGTCCAGCTTTACCGTTCGGTTCGACGTTTCGCTTGCTGGCTTTCAACTTCAACGCGGTTTGCGACACAATTTTTTCAGGGGCCTTCGCATTGGCCGTAGCTGAATGCCCCATCAAAATGCCACCACCAAGAGCGGCGGCCACCAGTGACGTGAGCATCAAGCGTTTCGATAGTTGTTGGTTCATGATGTTTCCCTCCATTATTCTTATTAATACCATAAGGATATCCGATAGATATGCTCTCAGTAAGAATAATGTATGATCTTTTTTATGAAATCATAATTTTAATGTAATACTGGTGTTAATCGTTTCCACTGGCATCATAAAAAGGGCTTCGAACAAGCACACCCCGTGCCGTTCAAAGCCCTTTTCGATCCAGCGAACCGTTACTTCATAATAAACTCAATTCCCTTAACATCCGCCAAAGCCACAAACTGGTTCTGACTCATGACGTTGGTAAAAGTGAGTTGGTGATCCTTAATGCCCGTTATGTATCCGACTAGGTCGCCAAGGCCCACCTGGCGCTGTGGATAACCGTCAAGCACCAGTCTGACCATTTGCCCATGCTGCATCGCCTGAGTTGCCGTCTTGATAATCGTTGTCCCGATTGTATGATTCACGATAAATTCCCCCTGACAGATTACTATTATACGAACGAGCGTTCAGGAAGACAAGGGGAAAAATTCTTATTTTCCACTCATAAATTGGCAACCCTCGATGACAATTAGGGTTACGAAATTCAGGTTATTTTTCAGCGTGCCGGAATGCAAAATCTTGCTTGACAAACCAGTTTGGATCCCAACCACGAATCAGTTGGAAAGGTAAAGCGGTTCAACATTTGGAATAAAACGCCCGCCTAACAAGATGATGACACTTTGGTAACACCCATTGTGAATGATATGAAAACATGGTAATTTAAAGAGTATCAGGAGAAACTATTTTCATCCCTAACACTGACAGCCGCATCCAAAGCAGTTGCCCGAACGATCAATCAAGGAGCATTGATAATTCAAAATGACTAAATATCTGACACTAGCTGTGGCAAGCCTCTTTTTCAGCGTTGGCTTTTTGACCACCGGCGTTTTCGCCGCTAAAATTACCACCGTTTCAACCAGCGGTCTCACCGTGGGTAAACATAAAACCAAGGCCTTTCATGGCTACCGAATCGAAGCTAAAAACTACGTCCATTACAATACCGAATATCAAGTCCGCCAGCACGCCACGTTATCCAAATACCGGCCAACCCAAAAATCCAAGGTCATCTACAAGTACGGCACGAAGATTGTTCCAACCCGTCATCCCTGGATCTGGCATCACGGCAAGAACGACAATCTGATTACACTTTTCAAATATTCTAAGGGCAAGTGGCATTCGGTGACGGATTAAAGCTTCATCTTAATCCGCACAATTTACCGCCGAAAAACGGCCTTCTCAGCAATGGGAAGGTCGTTTTTTAGGCATCATTTTTAACAATATGTTCTCTAAAATAGCGTCGCAGACATTCCGGATCAATCACGTCACTTTGCGGCGTGACCTGCCAGGGCTTTTCGGCCTTGGTTTGCGTCACAAGTGCCGTCGCTTTCATCACCCCAAATGTTTCTTGAACTTCAAAGGCAACCCGAAGCAGGCGGTCGTCAGAATTAACCTCGCGATAGTTCATCTCGTCGATTGGAGTGACGTTATGGGTTAACACCCGTTGGCCGCGAAAATGCTGATGGACAACCGCGACTGCCGGCCCGTATTGCCAGGCGAGAATGTCGTTCACAAACGCCTTCTTACCGTATAGCGCCAAGTAGGTGCCCTGAACGTAATAGAGCAGCGCCATCACCTTCATTTGGGTTAATTTTTCGGCATCAGGTTCTCGCTGTTCGCGGTCCCGATTGACCACGATGAACCAGCTCACGAGTTTTAAAACGACAATCATTATTTTCTCCTGTTATTGATGATAATAGCCAATCGGTCGATTTAGCGGTGGCTGAACGTCGCGATTGTTCGCTTTGAAGTGGTGGGTAAACCAGGCCAATTGATCGGCGCTAATGGTTACGATTGGATTTGTGATCACCAACCATTCAACGCCTTCGGTCAATGGTGGCGTGGTAATGGATCCTAAGTAGTGAAAACCAGTTGGGGCTTGAGTGAGCCACTCAGAAACTGGCAGCGGGATCTCGACGGAAGTGGTCTGCTTCTGCCGGTAACGATCAAAAATGGCCTGCAGCGTTGGGTCCGCGTTTCCAATTGAGACCAATAAGGCAACCACCACTAACTGACCAATCGCGTTTTGATGCACCAAATGAATTTCAAATGGGCTAGTCGTCCCATCAACCACGTGCTCTGCCGGCGCGTGAAAATGGACCTGAACGAACGAAAATGGGCGGTTAAAGATCGTCGCTTCCCCGGTTCCGGCCACGCGGATCGTTGTTTCGTCATCGATTTCTGTTTTTAATTGATAATTTGCATCTGCTTGAAACGCCAGCGGTTTTGAAACCGCCACGGCATTCGTCGTGTTTAACGCAAGCGGTGACTGTTGCTTTCCCCAGCCATTAGTCCACGCCTGCTGATTTGAATAATTAAGCATAAGGTCGCTTCCTCGTTTTTAACTAATCATATGGCTGACAACGGTGTCATTGCAAGGGCTAGTTTAACTTTGCCGGGATAACGATCCGGCGAATTGATCGGTCGGCCCCGCTAAGCCAATCAAGCATCACTTCAGCGGCGCTTCCGCCCATTAAATAGGGATTTTGGGAAATAAGCTTCAATCGCGGCTCCAATCGGCGGGCGTAGTCGGTATCCGCAAAGCCGGTTGCGGTCACCCGATCGCCATCAATAACTCCTTCAAAAACCAACTCGGGAATAAATTCCAAGAACCACCGTTCCTTCAAGCAAAAGATCAGGGTTCTCCCATCACTGTCGTTCACTAATTTCGTCAATTGTCGAGCCACCGCATTATGGTTCGTCGCGGTCTCCGAGATCTCAACGACGGTCACCTTTTTGAATTCAGCCGTAATTCCCCGGTAACGTTCCTCACGTGTCCGGGCTTCCTTAATCGCTGAGGTAAGCACAATGACCCGGTCAATTCCCGCTTCGGCGAAATGTTGACTGACCGACCGGGCAATCTGATAATTATTGGTAATAATTTGCGGCCAGGGGCTGTTGTCGATCTCCCGGTCAACGGTGACAATCGGCATCGATCGCCGTAACGCTTCGGAAATGGTCTGCGGGTTGTTACCCGGCTGAATAATCAAGCCGTCAAACAGCTGACTGCCAATCGTCCCGAGTAATTTTTTCTCCCGTTCATCATCTGAATCGGCGTCAAAAAGCACCCCAATGTAGCCCTTACTTTCAAGAATTGAACTGATGCCCTTAAAAAGTTCCGTCGAAAAATAATCATCAATATTGGACACAATTACCGCGATCATTTTACTGGTGTTGGTCTTCATTTGTCTGGCCACCGAATTGGGCACATAATTCAGCTTCTCGACGGCGTCGTGCACTCGCTGCGCCGTTTTTTGGGACATGCGGTCCAATTCACCGTTCAAATAACGAGAAATCGTGGCGACCGAAACCCCCGCCAATGCCGCAACGTCCTTAATGTTGGCTGTTTTTTTATTGTTGGCCATTTTATCACCATCTCAGTTAGTTTCTGATCCGTTCTATCTCGGTTAATTTTACCATTCTAAAAGGCCCAACAACAAGCGATTGCAGCTGCTGGGCCGGTTAGAAATCTGAAATTTTATCCTTGTTCATTGGCCACTCAAACGTTAAACCACTATTCCATATTTGAATGGGTCTGCTTGGCGGCCTCGTTGGACACGTTATCCCGCCGGCTTAACATCAGGCACAGCACGTCTAAAGTGATATGAACGCTTTGGTCAAATAACGTGCTCAGCAGCTGGATTGACTGAACGCCATCACCAGCCTTGGTTGCCCCGGGAACAACAATCGTCGCGTCACCCAATTTTCCCAACGGAGAATCTGGCCGGCTCGTGACCGCGACAATCTGAACGCCGTCCGCCTTCGCCTTCTCAGTCAATTCCAAGATACTGGCGGTTTTCCCGGATCCCGATACGGCAACGAGAACGTCGCCCGCCTGGACAGAAGGAGTGATGGTCTCACCAATCGCGTAAACCGTGTAGCCAATGTGCATCAGCCGCATCGCAAAGCCCTTGGCCATCAATCCGGAGCGCCCGGCGCCCAGAACAAAAATCCGCTTGTCCTTCTGGATAATTGTTTCCGCATCCTGAAGCTGATGTTCATCAATCAACCCCATGACTTCGTTAACTTCCTGCATGACCTGTTTAACTAAACTCATTTAATGACCTCCATAAATTTTTTCGCTGCGGCAACGGGATCGGCAGTTTTAATAATCTTACTTCCCACAATCACCGACTCAGCAATCCCCTGCTTTGCCAATCGCTTCGCCGTTGGCAGATCAATCCCGCCCGCAACCGAAATGCGTTTGACGTCCGGAAACCGCTCGTGAAAATCGGCCACCGTTGCCACGGCATCAAAGCCGGCCACCGCATCGTGAGAATGGTGAATCCCATAGATGGCATCCGTGAACCCGGAAATTTGGGCGATCTTGTCGGTCCCCGTCTCCATCAAGTCAATGAAGAGGTCGCCGCCGCGGTCCTGGGCCACCTTATGAACGCCGGCCAGGGTATCCGCACCGGCAGCGCCCATGACCGTTAGGATGTCAGCTCGAGCATCAAATCCCTTTTCGAATTCGTAAGGGCCTTCGTCAAACGTCTTCAAATCCAGCAGTAGTTCAGCGTGCTTGAATGCTGGTCGATGGTGGCCAATTTCAATCAACCCGTAATCCTTCACAATCGATGTTCCAAACTCAACAATATCGACGTATGAATCCAACTTTTCCGCCAAGTTCACCGCATAGCCTAGTGAAACCCGGTCGATTGCAACTTGTAATTTCATAATTGGTCAACCACTCCTTCTTTTTCATAAAACGCCCTTAGTCCCGCCTGATCCGGATAGCCATCATTGTCACCGTATGTCTGAACCTGAAGCGCGCCAACGGCATTGCCTCGCGTCACAGCGGCTTTCAATGACTTCCCTTCCAGCAACGCGGTAATAACTCCCAACGCAAAGCCATCGCCCGCGCCGACCGTATCAATCACCCGGTCCACCTTAAAGCCCGGCACGGTGTACTGATCACCCGCATCCGTCTTCACAAATGCTCCGGCAGCGCCCGTCTTAACGATAACCGTATGGGTATGGGCCCCTTTTAGATAAAAATCGGCAATCTTTTCCGGATCATCGCTGCCCATCAAAATTTTTCCCTCTTCAACTCCGGGCAAAACAATGTCGGCATATCCGGCTAGATCATTGACCGTCTTAATCATTTTGGCGCGGCTTGCCCATAGTGCTGGGCGCAAGTTGGGATCAAAGGTCATCGGAATATGATGATCAATGAGGCGGTCCAGCAGGGTTCGAAACGTTTCTTCGGCGACGTCGGATATTGCCGGGAAGATGCCGGACATGTGGGCCATTTTAACTTCGGATAAATCGACCTGCTCAATGACCTCTTTGGTGAGGTGGGCGGCCGCTGATCCCTTACGGTAATTATAGGTTTCCGGATCCCCGGTTGTCACCAGCTGCTTCAATTGATGGCCGGTCCAATAATCAGGATCCTTGGAGATGTACTTCGCCCCA
This sequence comes from Lentilactobacillus parafarraginis DSM 18390 = JCM 14109, assembly GCF_001435895.1. Taxonomy (GTDB): domain Bacteria; phylum Bacillota; class Bacilli; order Lactobacillales; family Lactobacillaceae; genus Lentilactobacillus; species Lentilactobacillus parafarraginis. Next base: position 89,706 of record NZ_AZFZ01000003.1, read on the forward strand.
ACGTGATGACTCAAAATGGTTTTAATCACGTAGTCCCCAAACGGCTCGGCCCCAACTCTTGAAATGTACTGGGTTGAATGCCCCAACCGGGTTGCGCCAATCGCAACGTTCAGTTCGGCCCCACCCATAATTTTCGTGAACTCGGTTGCGTCAGTGATTGACACGTCGGGTTGTTTGGATGCAAAAGTCACAATTGGTTCGCCAATGGTTATTAATTCACTCATTTGATATCCCTCACTTTAAATTTATTTGCCAAAGAAATAGTAAACCAAAACTTCATTAATAATTGAGACCACCCACATCACGGCCACGCCATTTTTCAAAAACGATTTGGATTCAACCTTCATATATTCCAATCCCCAGACATTCCAAGACTGGGTTAGGTCGGTTGAAACGGCCATGATTGATGGTACGTAGAGCAGCGGCAGTAGAAACGCGTCGTTAAATAGTCCGGTTCCGGAAAGCACAGCGGCAGTCGCGGCCCCGGCTCCCCAAACGTGAAGGGGTCCTCTAAACAGTGCCAGCGGCGCCAAAATGCCAAGGGCAACCGCCAAGATCAAATGATCATGCGGCAGGATTGCCGCGAATAGCGGCCGAAAACGCCCGGCGTCCATCTGGGCGGCCCCACTGAACATAATGAGGGCCATTAAGAACATGATTAACCCGGCAATGTCGCTGATTGACTGCTGAACGGTTTTATTGAGAAAGGTCACAAAGTTCTGATAACCCTTTAATTTACCGGTTAACAGCATGGCGAGTAGCGTTGCCAAAGTCAGCGCCGGAATGGCATCCCAGCCAAACAGCATGTTCATCAGCACCGGGATGACCGGCACAACGAAGGCAATTTTGGGCACCTTGACCACTTTATCATTCTTGACCTCAGCGCCAATCGTGTCTAAGTTTTGTTGCGCTCTGGTTGGGTCAATTCGTTTTCGGTTCAAGAACAGGAAGATTATAACAGCCACTAGTTGAACCGCCATTGCGACCCAGCCGAAGACCAGGTACTTGCCGCCATACACGGCGTGGGGAAAGAACGCTTTGATTTGATTGTACAGGACCACGTTGAGATACATCGGCGCCCCGATAGCCATTGAAAATGCCGACAACGCAACGTCGCGAGGGATTCCCACCGACAGCATGATTGGCAGCAAAATAACGCCAATGGCAATCACCGAACCGACCCCGTAGGCACTCACAAAGATGAACGCCGTGACCAGCAAGACCAGCACGCCTGCCATCAACGGATGCTTCTTGCCCACTTTGTTGGTTTCCTCGGAGATTGCCGGGGCGATGCCACTATCCACCAACACGCGGCCAAACCAGGAACCAAAAACAATGTAGATGATCGTTGGCCCGTAATTAAGGGCGGGTTCCGCGAAGACCTTTTGAATGACCTGATCGGCGGGAACCATGCCAACAACCGACCAGACAATTGCCATAACGAAGAACCCAATCATTAAGTTGCCGCCCTTAATGACGTACACAATGAAGGCCGCGAAGGTGACCAGTAATAAAATGGCACTAATTGTTGAAAGCATGTTATCCCTCCATTCTCGCTCGCAGCAAATTCATCTGGGCCTTAATCTGAGAATCAGAGCTCATCGGAAATTCAAGGGCGATCGGAACCCGAGTGGGAAGATTGTCTAAAATTTCTTCCCAGTTATAAATGCCGGTGTTCAAATCGGCGGATGTCACCAGCGTGCCGTGATCGTCGATTGTGTTTTTCAAATGAATGTAGCGGGTATATGGCGCCAATTCTCTGGCACTCTGGCGCGCATCATTGTGAGTGAACGCCCAGTTCCCCAAATCGTAAACATAGCCAAGCTGGGTTAAGCCGGCCTGGTGGGCGCTGCTCAAAAATCGCTTAATTGGGGCAACGTTGCCGGAAACGGCAGTTTGGTCATTTTCGACGTTTAACTCGATCGTCTCAAGCGGCAGCCCCTCAAAAGCATCACGCAAATCTCCCCGGAAGTGATCAAAGTGTCCGGTATTGAACTTGATCTTGGAAACCCCCATGACCATCGCCTCTTGAAAATACTGCTCAAGCTTGGGATTCCGCTCCCCAGATGCAAGAAACACATCGTCGGGAACACTGTAGTTGACAATCAGGCCCTGCTTTTTCGCCCGCCGGCCCACTTCAGGCATCTCCATTGCCGGGTCCTTAAAATATTCCCGGCGCACTTCGATCCCGTCAGCTCCAAGTGACGCGACCCGGTCAACCAGCTCAGCCTGCCCAGTTCCCGTCTTTACCGCGGTTTCAAAAATCCATGTGTTCAAAATCAAAGTCATGATGGTTTCCTCCATTACTATTCGTTGAGATATGTCGCTACTTCATTAACCACTGAGCCATCCAAATTTAAATGTGTTACCCAGCGCGGCGCCCGAAACACGCATCGCTAAGCAGAACTCAATTTGCCGTAGCGCCCTGATCAAACAGATTCAAGCAAGGTCGTTATTTAGAAGCTGTCCAAGATCTATGATTTTTGA
>NZ_AZFZ01000030.1 GCF_001435895.1 Lentilactobacillus parafarraginis DSM 18390 = JCM 14109
GTAGTGTTGCACTTAATTTGACAATTCAAGAATAAAAAATCCGGTCCACAGCCCAACAATCATGCGCGTTCAGCACCCACTTGTCATGGTTATGGATCGGATTTCAATTTGCTATTTATTTGCCATCTGTAAACTCACGCTGATAATCCGCAATATCCTTATATTCAGTCGAGAAATCCCGGCTGAGACGGATATAAATTGGAATCAACTTCCGGTAACGAGCAAACGTCTCTTCATTTGGTTGGTAACGGTTCTCCTTGCCAAGGTACTTCTTGATATCGGCAAGGTTATCTTCCATCCCCAGAGCCATCTTCGCTAAGAACATGGCAGCCAAACTGCCGCTTTCATAGGATTCAGGAATGATGATATCATTTTCAAAAATGTCGGCCATCATCTGCGTCCAAAGTTGTGAGCGGGCAAATCCGCCGGCCGCAAGCACGGCCTTTGGTTCACCGGAAACTTCTTTGAGCGCAAGCGAAACGGAATACAAGTTATACATAATGCCTTCCATGACCGCCCGGATCATATGGGCCCGGGTGTGCTTCCGGTTCAAGCCGAAGAACGAGCCACGGGCGTTGGCATCCCACAGCGGTGCCCGTTCGCCACCCAAATATGGGTGGAAGATTAGGCCATCGGAGCCGGCCGGCACGGTTGCCGCAATTCGCGATAGCATGTCATACGAATCGATATCCAGTAATTTGGCGGCTTCCTGTTCGGCCCCAAATAGTGAATCGTGGGCCCAGTTCAAAATGATTCCGCCGTTATTGATTGGCCCGCCGACCAAGTACTTACCCTTCATAATTGGGTAGCAATACAGCCGCGCCTTGGGGTCAATGACCGGCTTGTCGACAAAGGTCCGGATGGCAGCCGAAGTTCCAATATTAATGGCCAAAACGCCGGTGTCAATCGCGCCAACCCCAATCGTTGACAGGGCGCCATCAGTTGCCCCCATGACGAAGTAGACATCTTCATCAACACCCATGACCTTGGCGTATTCTGGGTGAATTCCCTGAAATTTATCGGTTGTATCAACCAGTTCAGGTAATTGAGACGGCTTAACGCCAGTCTCCTTCAGCGCTTCATCATCCCACTGAACGGATTTCATGTTGAGTAGTCCAGTGGCGGCAGCCATCGAAACTTCTTCCTTGAGCACGCCCGTATACCGCCAAATAATATATTCCTTGATGCCAACCCAGTAGGCAGCCTTCTTGAATAAATCGGGTTTCTCATTCTTCAACCAGAGGAGCTTGTAGAACGGCCCCATCGGGTGAATCGGCAGCCCGGTGCGTTTGTAAAATTCTAGGCCGCGGCCATTTTGCTTATATTTAGCGGCGTAGCGTTCCGCCCGGTTATCGGCCCAAGTCATGGTCCGCATTAATGGCTTGTGGTTTTCGTCCAGCGCAATCAAACTGTGCTGCTGAGCTGACCACGAAATTGCAACCACTTTGCCGTCCAAATCAGATTTTGAAACGACTTCCTGCATGGCAGAGAGCGTGGCGTTAAAGATTTCATCCGGATCCTCTTCAGCCATGTCAGGGGTGTCCTGGTAAAGGGTGTAGCCTTTATTTGCTTTTGCGTATATTTTACCGTCGGTGTCGTACAGCAGCGCTTTGGTGCTGGTCGTCCCAACGTCAATTCCGATAATATAGTCCATTATTAGATCTCCATTCCTCGAATAACTAGTATACCAGAATCATAAATCAGATATATTAGTTTGTCAATAGCGCTTTCATTTGCACTATATCAGTATTTACCACCGATTTGAATAAAAAAGAACTACGTATCCGGTATAATCCCGACACGCAGTTCTTCTTACCAGAATCCTATTAATTAGTCATCTAATGTGTGGGTCAGTTCACGAACTGGTCGCTTACCTGCCACAATCTTCTTAACATCGTCAACACACTTCTCGCCCATGCCATGCAAGCATTCGTAAGTATAAGCGGAAGTATGGGGAGTCAGCTGAATCCGATCGTTCTTCAGGAATGGATGGTTGGCCTTAACTGGTTCAACTTCCATTGCGTCTGAAGCATATCCTGACAACTGACCGCTTTCGATCGCATCACTGATGGCATCTTCAACGACCAGCGCGCCCCGGGCGTTGTTACAAATGTAAGCGCCCTTCTTAAGATGTTTCAAGGCGTCAGCGTTGATCATGTGAAGGCTTGAATCGTCCAACGAAGCATTCAGGGAGATGTAATCACAGCGTGACAGTAATGTATCCAAATCAACGCGTTCAACATTGTTGTTGGTAAACCATTCTGGTTCAACGGCTGGATGCGGATCATTGACAAGAACCGGACCACCAAAGACACTGAACAATTCAGCAACTCGGCTCCCGATGTTACCACAACCGATAACGCCAAAGGTCTTGCCACTAAACTGGTTGCCCATGAACTGAGCGCGGTCTTGGTAACGGCCGGCCCGTTCACGTTCTGATGAAGGAACCACGCGCCGAACGAGGGCCATTAAGTTGGCCAATTCGTTTTCGGCAACGGAGTTTCGTTCAACCTTTTGGGGAACGATCGCAACTTGGGTGCCGTGCTTCTTGGCTTCTTCAATGTCAACGTTGTTAAAGCCGATTCCGTGACGAGAGATTAACAGGGTTTCGTCCTTGTTATCAAAGAAATCCTTGTTAAAGAATGGGGTCACACTTGCGATGATGATGTTAAAACCATGCAACTTTTCAGCTAATGATTTGCCATCAATATCAGTTGGAAGCATGAACCGCTTAACGGTCCCGATCTTCTCTAATTCCTGCCAGTGTTCTGTAAATACTTGTCCGAAACTGCTTGAGTTAACAACTACGATGTTATATGCCATCAGAAATGCTCCTTCGAAAATTTATTATCGTGCTTATACTGGTATACTAGTTCATCCAAACGAGATTGTCAAAACGTTTTTCAAATCTACTTCACACTAATTTGAACGTTATAACTCGAAGTCAAACCGGCACCGGTGTGATGGTTGCCTTCTTTATCAGCCAATTCAACCAGGTCCCCATGAACATCGGGAAGCCCGTTGAACGGTTCAATGCACAGGAACGGCGCGTTGGCCCCCTCCTTTGTCCAAAGGGTGACGTGATCAAAATCAGCAACGTTAACTGTCACTGAATGTGACGTGTCAGTTTCTGAATACAGTTTTACCGTCTTAATACCGGTATTTTTAATAATAAGAAGGCCCTTTTCAAACATCTGGTGGTCTAATTTAACAATCCCGTCACTAAAGTTCGGCAAAGGTGTTACCTTGCCAGACCGGTACGGATTGGGGGTCTTCACAATTTCGTAAGTGTCGAGTGACTTTTCGGCAGGTTCAATGGCCAGCCGATAATCGTCAAAATCCCCTTCACCGGCAATTGGCACATTAAATGCCGGATGGTAGCCGAGTGAGTAGGAAAGGTCTTCGTCCCCGTTATTCTTCACGTCAAAGTGCACGTTTAACCCCGTTTCACTGAGGCTAAAGGTCACCTTCAGCGTAAAATCAAACGGATAAAACTTCCTCGTGTCAGCATTTGCCTTCAGCTGGAAGACCACTTTGTCGGCTTGCTTATCAACGACCTCAAAGTCCGAATCACCCGCAAAACCGTGCTGGGGCATCTCGTACTTTTTGCCGTTGATCAAATAAGCGTCGTCATTGGAACGACCAATTGCCGGAAACAGGATTGGCGCGTGCTTTGGCCACAGATCATTATTCCAAATGTAGTCAAAGTTGGCATTCGTATCAACCAAATGCGTCAGTTGAGCACCGTGTTCGTCGATTTCAGCGGAAAGATGGCCACTTTTAATGGTTTGCATTTGTCGGCCTCCTAGTCTTTGTCAAAGAACCCAAACTGGTCGTGGGCGTTATTGTAGGAAATATCTTCAACAATTTTGCCCAGATAGTCTTCGTCATCAGGCACCTGGCCGCGGGCTTCCCATTCGCCAATCACGTTGCAGAGTACGCGTCTGAAGTACTCGTGACGTGGATAGGACAAGAAGCTGCGTGAATCGGTCAGCATCCCCACAAAGTTAGGCAAGAGGCTCTGTTCGGCCATAATGGTCAACTGGCGCTTCATGCCGTCAAAGGTGTCATTGAACCACCAAGCAGCGCCTAATTGAATCTTTTGAACGCCATCTTGTTGGAAGTCACCCATTCCAGTTGCCAATTGCATCCAGTCATTTGGATTCAATGAGTAAAGGATCATCCGTGGCAGCTCATCATGGGTCTGCATTTCAATCAATAGTTTCATGAATTCTTGGGCAAGATCCGGTTGGGTTCCCATGGAATCGAAACCACCATCGGGGCCGTACTGCTTGAACATTGGCTTATTGGCGTTCCGGGTTGCGTTCATGTGGAACTGCATCGTCCAGCCAAATTCCTTGTTCAATTTCATCAGCGCTTCAACCAGCATCGTCTGGTACTTATCAACGTCGGTATCACTCAAAGGCTGATTACTGCGGGCTTTTTCGATGATTGCGTCCATTTCGCCTTCAGTTGCGGGAACGTAATGGAAGAAGTTCAACCCGTGGTCGGACAGCTTGCCGCCAAGACTGCGGAAGTATTCGAACCGTTGCTTGAGAGCAGCGACTAATGTCTTAAATGATGTAATTTTAACGTCGGAAACGTCTGCTAACTGGCCCAGATACTCGTCATAAGTGTCTGCTTGCAAGTTGAACGCCTTGTCAGGCCGCATGGCGGGTAAGACCTTGAAGCCGTTTTGATCCTCTTCCTTCTTCAGAAGCTTGTGATACTTCAGATCAGAAGCGGGATCATCCGTCGTGCAGACAACCTTAACGTCGGAGTTTCTAATCAAACTCCGCGGCTTAAAGTCGTCGGTCTTAAGCAATTCGTTGGCCTTTTTCCAAATAGCTGGCGCGCTCTTGCGATTGAAAACGTCGTTGATACCAAAGAATCGGCGTAACTCCAAATGGGTCCACTCGTACAATGGGTTTCCAATCGCCTTTTCAATGGTGCCGGCCCAGGCCATGAACTTGTCATAGTCATCGCCATCCCCCGTAATCAGCTTTTCAGGAACGCCGTTAGCCCGCATCAAACGCCACTTGTAGTGATCACCAAAGCCATTTTGATAAATCCAAATGTCAGTGATGTTGTCATAGTTCTTGTTTTCATAAATTTCCTTTGGATCCAGATGACAATGGAAATCAATGATCGGCATTTTAGATGCGTGGTCGTGGAACAACTTCTTGGCCATTGGGGTCGTTAACAAAAAATCATCATTTAATAAAGTCACTTTTAAAATCTCCCTTAATCAACGTTTTTTGCGAACTTGGAAAGTGTGTCTTCAAGGGTCTTGCGAACCGCACCCTTGCCACTAATTTGTGATGTGAAGTAGGCTTCAACCTTGTCACCCAAACCAACTTCGTAAAGGTTGTGGCCAAAGATTGACTTGTTTGCCAAAATATCTTTCAAGTGAGCATGAACATCGGTCTTTTCGCCGAGCTTAATGTCGCTCACCTTTGGTTGAAGTTCACTTAACAATGGATCTGGACTTGGCGTAAATGCCTTGCCCTGGTCATCGATGGCCATCAGGTAACGGCACCAAGTAGCTAATACCAACGGAATGAAGTTCAAATCAGCTGGGTTGCGTTTAGGATCATCAACGTAATGTTGAATAGTAACGCCATAACGAACGGCCAACTTCTGTGAGGTATCCGAAGCAATTCGCTGTGGCATATCAGGAATGTATGGGTTTGGTAGGCGTTTGTTAACCAACTGGTCAATAAATTCCTTCGGGTTGATAACCTTAGGGTCGGTGACAACTGGTAAGCCTTCAACGTAACCAATTTGCTTGATTAGGTTCAGCATATCAGGATCGCTGACTTCTTTTGCGATGGAATTAAATCCGAGCAGGCTCCCGTTAACAGCCAAGGCCGTGTGTAGTGGGTTCAGGCAGGTCGTTACTTTCATTTCGTCGGCATCGTTAACCGTATCGCGATCGGTTAAGATCACGCCGGCCTTTTCCATTGCTGGGCGACCATTTGGAAAGTCGTCTTCAACAACCAAGTAGTGAACCTCTTCGGTGTTGGTAAATGCGGCGATGTTGGTATGTGCCGGTGTATGGGTGATTTGGTAATCCTCAAAGCCATCCTTTTTCAGCTGTTCGGAAACCGTATCCGATGGATTTGGTGTGATTCGGTCGATCATTGATAGTGGGAAGCTGACCGTCTTATCATCCTTCAAATAATCCACAAATTCGTTTGGAACCAAGCCATTATCAGCCCAGCCCTGCGCGATGGTCAGCACGCTCTTTTGAAGGCGCTCGCCATTTTGTGAGAAGTTATCGGTACTCAATAAAGCCATTGGGTACTTGCCGGCCTTGAAGCGACCAAACATGAGGGCCGTTAAGCTTGCCATGTTGTTCTTAGGAGCTTCGGGACCATTCTTAATGTCATCCTGAATGGCTGGCAGTAAGTTGCCATTTGAGTCCCACAGGTTATAACCCTTTTCAGTAATTGAGAAGGTTGCCAATTGAAGGGCTGGGTTTTCGAAGATTTTGAATAGTTTATCCCAGCCATCCTTATTGCTTTGATCAAAGAACAAAGCGTCAGCAACGGAGGCAAATAATTCTTTTTCGAATTTGCCGTCTTCATGGGTGATCACCCGAAGAATCCGGTCATTATATTGCTTGTAAACACTTGCGACAACATCAGGATCATGGGTTTCAGCAACGACAACCCCGGCGTCCAGGTCGCCTGATTCCAACAATCGATCCGCAATTGCGGCGTGGAATGCGCGGAACAGGTTACCGCCGCCAAAGTGTACCCAGCGAGTTGCGCCGGTCTTTTGCTTAATATCGTAACTTGGGACTTTAATGCCGGCATCCGTGAACGCCTGCTTATCTGTTAAATAGTTATCGGTAATTTTTACCATGAATAAATCCTCCTAAGGTCTTTTGGGATCAGTATGTCAACAACGGATTTTAGAACTGATACATTAGTGCACTGTATCCGTTTTCAATATCATTATATTCTGATATATCAGATTGTCAATACCCGTTATTTTTCAACGAATCTCGTTAACTTTTACACAGGTTTATGATAATATTAGTTCGTATATACAAAGGAGCACACGATGATGGATAACATGCGAAGCGATGCCTATAACGAAATTAAATATAAGATCATCCATTTTGACTACATCCCCGGGCAAAAAATTTCCGAAAAAACTATCTCCCAAGAGTTAGACCTGGGCCGAACCCCGGTTAGGGAAGCAATTATTCGAATCGAACGGGAAGGTTTAATCGAAGTAATCCCTCAGAGTGGGACCTACATCACCCGAATTGATATGGCAGATGCCAAAGATGCCCGCTTTGTTCGGAGTCACATCGAACCCAGCATCATGGTTGACGCCGCAATTAAGATGACGCCTGAAGCTAAGCAAGCTCTCGAAGATAACTTACGATCGCAAGCTAAAACCGCCATGAATAATGAGCCGGATAACTTCTTTGACCTTGATCAGGACTTTCACCACGAATTTTATAAAGTTGTCAACAAGGACACCGTTTGGAACTGGCTGCAGATTAATAACACCCAGCTTAATCGGTTTCGCCGGCTGCGTTTAAAAGAAAGCGAGCTTAATTGGAGCACGCTGCTCGATCAGCACCAGCAGATATACAACGCCGTTTTAGATCAGGACATTGATAATTTGAATTTTCTGGTCACCCAGCATTTGCACTTGATGTTGCTGGAAAAACAGAAAGTCCTGGACGCCTATCCGGATTACTTCAAGAATTATCAGGAAGAAGATACCAAGACGACCGAATAATGTACCTCTTACGGAGGGCATGACAAATAAAGAAACTGGTTGATTCCCACAATGTGAGATTCAACCAGTTTCTTTATTTGTCATGCTTCTTTAGCCAGTAATACGTGCCAAGCCCGCTTCCAAGCAGGACGAGAATCAGCAATGGAATCAATACCCAGGGGGCGACGGATTTGGATAGAATCGGTCTGGTGACGAATTCGCCAATCACCGGCAGTCGGCTCACGATCCCGATAACGGCATCGATGGATACGAAAATGTAAAGAATTGTCCAGGGCATCCGGTGTTTAAATACCTTAAAGAACAGATAGCTGGTGATTGAAAAGAGCAGCAAAATGAGGCCGATACCAGCTGTGGGACTTAATATGAAACTCAACGGCGTTTTAATGAATACCCCACCAACCACAATTCCAGTGAAAGCGACGAATACCGCAATGCCCACAATAACTTTGACGACCGTTTTTTGATAAACTGTCCGGCTAATCACCCACATAATTACCATGACAAATACAAAGGCAAACGCCGCCAGTTAAATGATATTGCCAAAATCAACCGGGACTCCCGGAACTGCAAGTGTCGGCAGTAAGAAGAAAAGCACGTATCCCAAAACAACCGTCATCGCAAGCTTCAAGTTCTCCGAGAGGCTCCGAGGTAGTTCCCTCACAATTTCATCAGCGGATTCTTTTGGATTTTTACCGAAATATTCCTCAGCTGACTGGCCATGGCCTTGGGCCTCTAACACATCATTCAGAATATCCAGCAAAATCGTTTCCACATCAACCTCCCGCTTAAAGAGGGCTGTCGTTCGGACGTACACCATGAGGTCTTCATAATAGGTGCGATTCTGAGGCGTCAATTTTTCGCGGCGCCGGTTATTTTCTTCCGTCAACTGATCAATAGTCATCGTCAATTCTCCTCTCAGCTATCAGCTGGTTAACCCCATCGGCAAGCTGGCGCCACTGCGTCATAAAATTTTTCATTTCCTGGATTCCCGCCGCCGTCAAATAATAGTACTTTCGTTTTGGCCCCTCTTTGGAATCCTGCATCCGTCCTTCAACTAACTTCTTTTTTTCCATATTCATCAGTAATGGATAAATCGTCCCTTTAGGAACATCGGCAAACCCAAATTCAGCCAGTTTCTGACTAATTGAATAGCCGTACATTGGTGCCTCATTCAGCATAATCAGCAGACATCCCTGCAAAATGCCTTTCAACATCTGACTTGAAATATCTTGTTTTGCCAACTTAACACTTCCCTACTAGTATGCATTGCCTACTAGTAGGATACTAAAGTGCCACTAGTTTGTAAAGCAAAATAGTAAAAACCGTCCAGTCATCAGCAATTGATGATTGGACGGTTCATAGTTGATTTATCGGTTACTCTTTAAAAACATACACTTTACTTTCATAGGGCCGCAGTTCAGTCCCTAGATCGTCATCGTAGTTACTCAATATCAATTTGGCAGTTGGGTGGCCCTGATCGTAGTCGCGAGTCACCGTTTGATCAGTGAAGTTACTGATCACTAACAATGTCTGATCCTGATAGTGGCGGCGATAGGCAAATACGTCGGTGTCCTCGGGATCAATTTCATCATAATTTCCAAATTTAACTAAATCAGAATCATGGCGTAATTGAATCAACTTTTGATAGTGATAGAAGACTGATTGCGAATCATCAACCGCCTTCTCAGCGTTAATCTCCGGATAATTGGGATTGACCGCGAACCACGGCTGAACTTTGGAAAAACCGGCATTCTTGCTTGCATCCCACTGCATCGGCGTTCGAGCGTTATCGCGGGACATGTGGGCCAAATACTTCAGCATCGTCTGACCATCGACAACCTTTTGCTCGTCAACTAACTCATGATACGAGTTGATTGCCTCAAGATCTTCATACTGATCTAACCGGGTGTAGTGCACGTTGGTCATGCCAAGTTCTTCACCTTCGTAAACGAACGGGGTGCCCTGCATCATATGAAGCGTGGTTCCCAGCATCTTCGCCGCGCGAACCCGGTACTTCGGATCGTCAGTCGCAAACCGGGAAACGGCGCGGGGCTGATCGTGATTATTCCAGTAAAGGCTATTCCAGCCCCTGCCATCGAGGGCCTTCTGCCATCGTGACAGCGCCCGTTTCAATTGTGGCAGCTCAACTGGCTGATCATTCCATTTGCCCAGGCGGGGATCGGGATTGGCGGCAACGGTGACATGTTCAAATTGGAAGACCATATTGAGTTCATGCTTATCCAATCCGGTGTAGTTAATCGCATCCTCGGGTTTTGAACTCGGCATCTCACCGACCGTCATGATGTCGTAATGGGAAAGCACCTTGTCGTTCATTTCGCGAAGATAGTCGTCTAACTTGGGGCCGTCCGCAACGAGGGCTTCAGTTAGCCCGTAGGTGGCAGGTTCCGGTGCGTCCGGCAAGCCAGCCGGCTTAGAAATGAGGTTAATCACGTCCATCCGGAAGCCATCGACGCCCTTGTCCAACCAGAAACGCATGATGTTCCAAACCGATTCGCGAACGGCGGGGTTCTCCCAGTTTAAGTCGGGTTGTCCCGGGGCAAATAGGTGTAGGTAATACTGACCGCGTTCCGGGACAAAGGTCCAAGCAGAGCCGCCAAAGGCCGCGTGCCAGTTGTTGGGCTCATGACCATCAACCGGATCCCGCCAGATGTAGTAGTCACTGTATTTACCGTCCTTTGACCGCTTACTTTCCTGGAACCAGCGGTGCTGATCGGACGTGTGATTAACAACCAGATCCATCAACAGCTTCATCCCGTGCTTATGAATTTGAGATAGCAATTTATCAAATTCAGCCATCGATCCATAAACCGGCTGGATCTGCTCGTAGTCACTAATGTCATAGCCGTTATCCTTATTGGGTGATTTGTAGATTGGGTTGAGCCACAAAACATCAACGCCTAGCTTCTGCAGGTAGGGTAATCGTTGCTCGATACCGGGCAAATCCCCGATCCCGTCGTTGTTGCTATCTTGAAAGCTCATTGGGTAAATTTGGTAAATAACCGCGTTTTGCCACCATTTGTGTGCCATTTCTAATCAGTCCTCCATTGTTTAATTTGTTGATTTTTCAGTTTTTGCTGAGTATGCGGGGTGAATAATGCCAACCGCAATCGCCCCAATAAACATCATAATCCCAGCGATCACGATCATGCCAGGCATTGACTTGCCGATGAGCGGAAAAATCGCGAAACTGGCAACCGACGCGATGATCTGAGGCAAACAGATGCCACAGTTGAAAAGTCCCAGGTAAGCGCCTTCGTTTTGACCATTCAGCGATTCCGTGAACAGTGACAGGGCCTCGGTCTGCATTGTCAGATAACTAATCCCAATCAGGGCAAACGGCAGAATCAGCAGCATCTGGGAATGAACGAAGAAGACCCAGATAAAGCCGGTACCACCCATTATAAGGCCAATTCTAAACCAAAGTTTACGCTGCTGCGGCTTGGTGTGAGATAAAACCAGAAAGCCCCAGGCAACCGCGGCTAATGATTCAACACAGGTCATAATGCCAAACCAGTTGCCGGCAGCCTGATACCCGGCGGAAGCAGGATTACTGGTGTTCCAAACGTTCTTGGCAATGGCCCCGGTCCCGTATGTCCAGAGGTACTGGAAGGCAAACCAGTCAAAAAGTTGAACGAACGAGACTTCCCAGAACGAGCGCGGGGCCTTCTTAACGAGTGCCCATAGGCTGGGCTGCTTTTTCTTCTTGTCTTCGTCAGAAATTCCGTGGTACCGTGCGTAAGTCAGTGGATCGTATTCGTGGACCGAAAAAATCGTGTAGGCAGAAGTTGCCAGCAGCACGCCGGCGCCAATGTAAAAGGCCAGCTTAACGGACAGCGGAACCTCACCCTTTGGCGCAACGTTAGAGACCCCTATCCAGGTTAACAGGAATGGGAAGATTGTCGCAAGGACGCCACCCAAATTGGAAAATGACTGTTGCCACGACCAGGCCTTATCCTTTTGATCCTCATTAACCATGTCCCCAATAATCATCTTAAAGGGCTGCATGCAAACGTTTGAGGACAAATCCATAAATAAAATGGTAATTGCGCCAAACATCAAAGCTGCCAGTGAAGCATAGCCAAACCCAAATGAGCCGGCGTTTGGTAGCAGAATCATTACTAGCGCCGCAATTGGCGCGCCAATCATCAAGTATGGCATTCGCCGGCCGAACCGGTTCCAAGTCATATCTGAATACTTACCAATTAATGGCTGTACCACCATTCCCGCTAACGGCGGGAGAATAAAGAAGAAGCCTAGCTTGGTTGGATCCGCTCCGATGGTCTGAAAAATCCGGCCCATCTGTGAAGATTGAAGTGAAAACGCCATGTTGACGCCGAAAAAGCCAAACGTCATTGCAAAAATTGTACTGAGTTTTAAAGTTGGTAATCCATGATGCACCTTTTCCGATGTGGTCGTATCCGCATTATCGGTCATCTCACCAACGTGTTCTTTTGCGATCATGTTACATTCCTCCTCTAATAATTGACGATTCGAAGCAACTTGGCCAATTCACGATTGCTGGAAACGTTTACATTGATGATAATATCACCTTTGGCAACCGCTTGCAATGCTTTTATATCAGTGACACAAACGTTTGTGTTTTAGTAAAAATTTACTTACCTTTGAAACCGCTGATAACGGCCTCATGTCACCGACAATCAATCTTTTAATTCTGGATTAAAAAATGACCGCTAAGAAATTGGCTTTCTTTAGCGATCATTGATTCTCTGATAGTCTTCTCTGCACATCCTTATACAGCGGTCGAAAACAGATCATAGTCAACTGGTGCCAACTTTACGTGAAGATAAAGTGCCAAAATGATCCCTGCGATCACCATCAAAATAAAAATGAGCAGAATCCGAAAATCATCCATCCAAACACCCCTCATCCCAAACTAGTGACTTCTGGGTACCTAGTAGGTTATAAAACATATTTGAACAAGTAAACCGTTTAATTTAACATTTTATGTTATTTTAAGTTAACTTACGATTCGTTTATGATCTTAACTTTATAATAAGATATTTATAATTATTAATTAATATCACTTATTTAGGCATAAATATAGTGCGCCTATCATGATATTATGTGAGCACCGTTTCATTTTCAACGGTCATTATTTTGGGATAGGAGTTGTTTTTCATGAAGAAATGGTTAGTTGGGGCTGCCACGTTAGGAATCGGTTTAACATTGGCTGGATGTGGGAGCCAATCAGTTGCCACCATTGACGGAAATAATATTTCAAAGGACGCGTTTTATAGCAGCTTGAAAGCCAACCCGGAAGCCAAGCAGGTTCTGCGGGACATGATTTTGGATAAGGGGTTGGAAACCCAGTACGGGGCAAAGGTATCTACCAGTGAAGTTGACGCCAAATATAACGAATACAAGGCGCAATCCGGTCCATCCTTTTCGGCATTTCTTAAGCAGAATGACCTAAGTGCCGCGCAGTTTAAGGATCGGATTCGGGAAAACTTGTTGATGCAGGCAGCCGTCAGGGCAAATACGCGTTTCACGCCAAAAATGTTACGGGAGCAGTTCAGGGCTTATCAGCCTAAAGTTGTTGTGGACCAAATTCTGGTTTCCAAAGCGGCAACCGCCAAAGAAGTGATCGCCAAGTTGGCCGCTGGTCAGTCATTTGCAACGCTGGCGAAACGCTATTCAACTGACGTTGCCACTAAAAATAAAAGCGGGCGAATCGCCCCATTCGACAATACCAATTCGTCATTGGACCCGGCATTTAAATCCGCGGCTTTCAAGCTTAAATCGGGCGAGTATACGAAAATGCCCGTAAAAACCCAGTACGGCTATGAGGTGATCCAAATGATTCGTCACCCTAAGAGAGGCCGCCTGTCAGACCATGAAAACGAGTTAAAGAATCAGATTGTCACCGCGAGGATGGGCGACAGCAATCAGCTGCAGGCCATTACGAGCAAGGTATTGCGGCATCGCAAAATAACAATCCATGATAAGGGGCTCCAAAGTGCCCTTGGGTCATTAGAACCTCAATCGTCAAAGGATTCATAACGATTATTGGCGCCGCATTATCGATGACGACACTAAAAACGCACGACCACCCGGCCGTGCGTTTGCTTTACTACTATATTAATAGATCTTACTTCTTTTCCATTGCGTGGCCACCAAAGCCATGACGCAATGCTGAAACCACTTTACCAGTGAAGGTATCTTCTTCTTCAGAACGCTGACGCGCGTAAAGCGAATCAGTGATAACTGGAACCGGAATGCCTTGTTTAAGGGCTTCCTGAACGGTCCACTTTCCTTCACCTGATGAGAACATCCGGCCGGTAATTTCATCCAGGTTAGCATCCTTAGCAAATGCTTCCTGGGCCAATTCCATGAGCCAGCCCCGGATAACTGAACCGTTAACCCAAACTTTGGCAACGGCTTCGTTGTCGTAATCAAATGGGCTGTGGTCCAACACATCGTAACCTTCACCGATGGCTTCCATCATCCCGTATTCGATGCCGTTATGAACCATCTTCAAGTAATGGCCGGAACCTGGTTTGCCAGTGTAGAGGTAGCCATCCTTCTGCGAAATGCCATCGAACAATGGCTTGATGCCGTTAAATGCTTCGGCACTTGGGCCACCAATCATGAAGTTACCACCATTTAGGGCACCGTTCTTGCCGCCTGAAGTTCCGCAGTCAAAGAAGTTAACACCTTTTTCTGAAGCTTCCTTGCCATGACGGATTGAATCTTGATAGAAGGAATTCCCACCATCAATCAGGTTGTCGCCCTTTGAAAGCAGGCCGAGTAATTCTTGAACCGTCGAATCAGTTGGCTTGCCGGCTGGAACCATAATCCAAACAGTGCGGGGTGCGCTCAATTTGTTAACAAGATCTTCATTGCTTGAAGCTGGTGTAGCACCAGCCTCCTGTGCCAACTTGACATTATCTTCGTTTAAATCAAATGCAACAACGTCGTTACCGTTACGGATCATATTCTTAACTAGATTAAGGCCCATTTTCCCAAGACCGATCATGCCAATTTGCATAAGTTATCGTACCTCTTTCATCTAATATACTAGTTACTGATTAACCTTTACGAGAACATTATATATTTTGAAAAGAATTTTCGCAAGGGTTTAGGTAAATTATTTTCATTATTTATAAAAATCATGTAAATTTATTTTAAAGCCATCTTAAATATACTGCCATAGACCTATTTGTGCAAGCAAAAAAGAGTTAACAAATACTTCGTTAACTCTTTCACAAAATGAAAATACTTTACATTTTACCGGTGATGCTTGCGCCACACCATCGAAATTCCCAAAAGGACTAGGCCAAAAACACTAATTATCGCACCACTGAGCAAGCCTCTGATGTGGTAGTTAAAGGCTAACCGATGTTTTCCCGGGGTTAATTGAGCGCCGGTTAGGCCACCGGCAACCTTAATCAGTCGGTGTGGGCGACCATCGACGTGCAGCTGCCAGCCCTTATCATACGGAAAGCCCATAAGCAGCGTGCGGTCCTGCTGGTTAACGTTAACCGTTCCCCGAAAATGGGCCCCGTGTTCGTTAATGTCATCAGCAGCCCGCATATTGAACTGATGATCCTTCGATTGGGCCACAACCCGCTCAAATGCCGGTAAGTTAACCCCGGCAGTGACATTGGGCATCGATCCAAGTTTCTTGGTGGATTGCAGATGGACGGTTGTCATTTGGTGCTTTTGCAAATACCCAATTGGAATCATTTCGGTTCCCAGCCCGCTATAGGTTTGCGATAACTTCGCCCCATTCACCCACATGGAAACGTGGTACAGGCGAATCTTAGGCAGGTACAAATAATGCGGCCCGGTCGTGTTTGCCCGCAACTGGAGTTTGTAGTGGTATACGCCGCGGGTCATCCGTTCAGAATATCGGCTTACCGTAGGCGCAATGACATACTGCTGTGAGTTTCCGGCCTCTGCTTGGACCAGGCGATTGAGATTATCAAAGACCTGATTCCGATGAAATTGAACGTGCTGAATTTGATTATTGGTCATGAAGCCCAGCTGAGCGGCGTTCTGCCGTATCGACAGCCGTCTGGTGTGCTTACCAATCATATAGTAGTACTTAATTCCCAGTAGATGATTGGTAATCACCGACCCACCCAGCATATCGATACGGCGAATGTTGCGGCTGGAAAAACCCAGATCCGCCAAAACACTGTGGGTGTGCGAATTAAGCGTTGAACTATAGGAACTAATTCCGTGATTTTTGAACAAAAGCGAGTCATTGTAAGCGCTGTACGGTACCGGATAAATGTTGCGATAAGGGGTATCCAAAATCAACAAGCGGTAAAATTTATCTTTAGTGAAATTCAAACGATCCACCTGTTTAACCGCTTGCTCAGACTGGTTATATCCCCGTTCAAACCGCTGCTGATTGATAAGGGGCGCGTCCATCGTGGCGACAAAAAAGTTCATTAAGAGTTCAAACGTCAAAATGCCTGTCAGAATCACCTTGCTGGAAAGTTCGCGATTGATTAACGAAATAATTGCAATGGTGGTTAGGATGATGAACCCCATCGCCAGAAAATAAATGAAATTATGAACGAAGAGCTGTGGGGTTTTAAACTGGAACGGCCGCATCTTCTCGCTAAAGAGATTTGCCCAGATATAGCCGATACTAATCGCACCGCCCAAAGAAACCGCTGACCAGATCACAACCCGACTGTCAGCAAAGATCCCCTTTAGGTAACCTTCATAGGCAATCATAATTAACGCAAAGCTAAATAAAAACACCATCCGAAACGGGAAGCCCGCTGGTTTTTGAAACATATGCCACATCGTGTTAAGCGGCAATAGCCACATGCCAAAAAAGATACTGCCAAGCAGCACGGCACTGGCCTGTTTATCGCGATTTTTAATGCGTTTCGAAAAGAAGTAGGCAATCCCCATAATGATAAACAACGACCCGGTAAATAAGCTCGGATTATGAACCAGCCGACCAGCAAAGTCATTCCCCCCAAATCCGAGGTTCACGGTGAAGCTGGGGCCAAAGGTACCCTTCACCAGAAAGTTCTTTAAATGAATATCTTTCTTTCCGGTAGCCATCATGGCGATTGCGGTTGGCACCAGGACCACCGCTGCCAGCATTCCTGAGATCAACGAATACCACAAGAAGCGCCCCACGCGCCCCCACTGGGTCTGCATATATTTGTTAAACGCGACGTTCTGTGGTTGGTTTTTCTTAATTAAATAAGCCATGTAAATCAGGCAAAAACCGCAGATGACGTAACCCATATAGTAGTTGGTCACAATCGTAAGCGCTAAGCACAGGACGTACAACGACATTTTGTTTTGGTTATATAATTTTTCAAGCCCATAGACCAGCATCGGCAAGACAATCAACGCGTCCAGCCACATGAGATCGTAGAAGTACATCGACACAAAGCCACACAGCCCATAAGCCAGGCCGCCGCATATGGCCATAAAGTCGTAGCGCCGGTACTTTAGGGTTAGAAAACTGCTCATGGAAATACAGCACAGAATCATCTTTGCCCAAATGATCAGGTCAATGGCAATCGGCAGTTTTGCCGGTGAAAAGAACACGACAATCAAATTAAGCGGGCTCAATAGATAGTACGCGTAAATTGGAATAAGGCTGTCACCGATCGAAATCAGAAATGAATAGCTTGAAAATGACAGATTCAATAATTGACGCCGCAGCTCGGCAAAAAATTGCAGATATTGAGTTGATAAATCGCTAATCAACAGATTTTTAGGTCCAAACGGGGCCACCCCAACAATCATAAATAGTAAGGTCACCGTTAACAGTGGTATGAGAATTAGTAAGACGGCATATAGGCGATGCCGTTTGGTTTGACTCATTGATAACATGATTATTTTCCCCATGATTACGAAAGTATTTGATCAAGCCCTTTTGGTTTCATCCCTCTAAGTATACCGTACCGGTTTCCACAATGATTTGGCGGTCAACATCCTTTAACAACAATTATAGTTTACGGGGAATTGTTACGATTGACCCCGTTGACCTGTAATAATTGACGGCTTTCGGTCTTTTTTTACGTAAAAAGCGCAAAATTTCTCTTAAATTATGAAGCATTATAATTTAATATTTGATGCCGGTTTGCGATTGGTTGCCGTTAGTTCGCGATTTGGCCATACTCCTAAAATGTGAAGAATATGTGAATTTTATGTTTAATCTTTATGAAACAATCCTGAGACCGTTATGTAGCATTCATTTCTTATACTAGTCCTTGTAGTTTCAAACGAGGAGGACTATTGAATGACATTGAATTTTAAAAAAATAGCCGGCCTATTTATGGGGGCCTTGGCCGCATTCACCATCTGCACGAGCGTGAGTGCAAGTAAGACCAAGATTGCCGACGTTTCCCAGTATCAGGGAAATATCAACTGGTCCAAAGCATCAAAAGATCTTAAATACGCCATTATTCGGGTTCAGCACGGTGATACCGGCGACGCGGACTTCCGGATTGATTCCAAACGAAATGTGAATGCCGCCGGCGCCAAAAAATACGGTGTGCCGTTTGGCCAATATGGTTACGCTGAATTCAGCAGCGTCGCCGATGCCAAGAAAGAAGCCAAGGACTTCTACAAGCGCTCAAGTGCCAACGCCCGTTTCTACGTGCTTGATAACGAACACCGTAAAGGCAAGGGTTCTGAGCAGTCTTACGTAAATGCTTGGTTGAGCCAGATGAGAAAGTTAACCAACAAACCGTTAGTTTACTATTCTTATCAAAATTACGTTCACGTTCATAAAATCAACTATTCCAAGTTTGATGGTTCGTGGATTGCGAATTACTCAAGTAAACCGGATGTCTCAGCTGATCTTTGGCAATACACATCAACTGGCCGGGTAAGCGGGATTAGCGGCAACGTCGACCTCAGCAAGGTTCTTGACAGCAGTACCGTGAACTCATGGTTCAAGGCAACGTCAGCTGACGCCGCTAAGCCAACCTACTTTACCAGCACGCCTGCTGATAAGAAGGTCGTCACGACCCGAAGCATTTACGAATATAACGATGCCAACTTTAAGAGTCGAATTAAAAAATTAACGGCGGGCACCAAGCTCACCGTCAGCAGCGTCACCCGGGCAACCAGCGGCGCCTATCGATTTAAACTTTCAAACGGAAATTACATTACCGCCAACAAAGCGTATGTATCTAACTAACGAAAACTAGTCAAACAGAGGGGAATTATTGTCTTGTCACATCGTCTTATCAAATCAGCCTTAAAACCATTCTTACTACTCGTTGCGCTCGTCAGCTTTAGCGTCACCGCCGTTTCATTTGCTCAACAGGCAAATGCCGACAGTTCTGACAAGCCTCAGTATTCAGCAGTTTACAAGGAAGCTAAGAAGCACCTTGGTACCAGCTACGTTTATGGCGCTACTGGTCCAACCCACTTCGATTGCTCCGGCTTCACAAAGTACGTTTACAAGAAGTCGATTGGTAAAGCAATCCCAAGAACTGCTCAGGCTCAGTACCGCGGCACTAAGAAAGTGTCAAAGAGCCACGTTAAAAAGGGTGATTTGGTCTACTTTGGTTCAAGCACATTCGGCATCTCGCATGTCGGCATGTACATTGGCAATGGCAAGATGATCGATTCCCAAAACCGGGGTGTCGTAACCGAAAAGGTTTACGCTCCTTGGTGGCACGTCGTTGGTTTTTCACGGCCGGCAACGTTGTCGTACGACTAAATAAATCATGTATCCCATAGCAGGATTTGGAATTAAACAAAATTCCGGATCCTGCTTTTGTTTTGGCCAAAACCAGCCTGCAGTCCCCAGCAAAGGATCTTCATACTAATCATTCTCATTCGTTGAATAGATTTCAGTTGCTTTTCCAGTTAATGTAGCATAAAATACTAATCATTAATTAGCTTATTAAAAGTAAGCACAAGGAGGAACAACATGGTCAACGTAGACAAACTAGAATTCGGAATTGAAACCTTTGGTGACATTGTTTCGGCGGAAGATGGCCATCTTTTAACCGCTGGGCAATCCATTCGCCAAATCGTTAAGGAAGGCGCCCTCGCTGACAAGTTAGGTATCGATGTTATTGGTGTTGGCGAACATCACCGGCCCGATTACAGTGTGTCGAGCCCGGAAATCGTCCTGGGGGCGATCGCCTCAGTCACTGAACACATTAAGTTAGCAACCGCCGTGACCGTGTTGTCATCCGACGATCCAGTTCGGGTTTACGAACGGTTTGCGACGCTGGAAGGCCTATCGGAAGGCCGCGCGCAGGTCATGCTGGGTCGCGGTTCATTTACCGAGTCATTCCCGCTATTCGGCTATGACCTGATTAACTATGATGATTTATTCGATGAAAAACTCGCCATGTTCGGCCAACTCTTAAAGGAGAAACCAATCACTTGGCATGGTGGCTTCACCCAGTCACTCAAGGATCAGGATGTTTACCCCAAGACCGATTACGATGGCTTGGAAACCTATATCGGCATTGGCGGGTCACCAGAATCGATTATTCGAGCAGCTAAGGGTGGTTATAAGGTCATCCTGGCGATCATTGGCGGTCAGGCTGATCGATTCAAGCCGTACCTCGACCTGTACAAAAAGGCCGCTGCGCAGTACGATATGCCGGCTTACCCGGTGGCCGTCCATTCTCACGGCTTTATTGCTGATGACGAAGATGAAGCCGTTGATGTTGCCTGGAAAAATATCAAAGCCAACTTCGACCGCATCGGCCTCACTCGTGGCTGGGCACCGATGAGCCGCGAACAGTTCGATGGCGAAACGCAATCCGGTTCCTTCTATGTTGGTAATCCGGAACACGTTGCCCAGCGAATTGCCCGCACGGTTAAATTTCTCGACCTGGGGCGCTTTGACTTAGTTTACGGCGCCGGCAACCAAACTGCTGCCCAGCGAGAACGGATGATTGAACTTTACGCGACGAAAGTCATCCCCCGCGTAAAGGAAATTCTGTCACAGGAGGCGGTCTCAAATGGCTAACATTAAAACTGTCGGCATCCTTGGCGCCGGCAAAGTCGGAATCGTGTTGGCCCAGTTGGCATTAAAGGCTGGCTATCACGTCCGCATTTCCGGCTCCGGATCGGTTCAAAAAATCGCGCTGACCATTGAAACATTGGTACCGGGGGCCACCGCTTCAACGAACCAGGGCGTTGTCAGCAAAAGCGACTTGATCATTTTAGCAATCCCCCTGAGTCGTTATAAGAACATTCACCCCAAATTATTGAAGGGTAAATTAGTCATCGACGCCATGAACTACTGGTGGGAAACCGATGGCATTCGTGAAGAAGTCCTTGATCCTAATTCGACTTCCAGTGAACAGGTTCAGCAGTATTTCAACAAGAGCACCCTGGTCAAGACGTTCAACCATATGGGCTACCACAACCTGCAGGAAGAGGCCAAACCGGCTGGCGCTGACAATCGTAAAGCATTGTTTGTGACCGGTGATAACCATGAAGCGGTTGATACCGTGGCAACATTTGTTGATACCATGGGCTTTGACACGGTCGTTCACTATCGCCTCGCCGATGGCATTATGACCGAACCGGGCAGTGAGTTGTTTGGCGCCAGTCTCACCAAGGATCAATTAGCAAACGTCATTGATCATTTTGATGAAACCGATTTTGGCAAAAGAATCAAAGCCGGCCAACAAGCTTCATCCTAGGCCAACAATGACAAACGGATCCAGCACACCTAATTGATGTGCTGGATCCGTTTATTTCTCAATCATTCAATTAATCTTATATTAAAGCGTAAATTTATCGACAACTTCGAATGTCACGTTTTCGTTAGCCTTCAAAAGTTTGGCAACTGGGCACTGATCAAGAGCTTCATCAACCATTTGCTGGCCCTGATCGTTGTCTAGCTTGTTGAAGAAGATTTGGGCCTGAACGATGAACTTGTAGCCCTTGGTATCCTTGACAATATCAACGCCGGTATGCACGATGCTGTCAGGCTCAATGTTATGCTGCCGCTCAACGATCCCAATCGTCGCATTAAAACAAGTGCTTAACGCAAAGCCGATAAATTGTTCTGGATTCGTTCCGGGACTGTTCAGCAGTGATGAACTGACACCAAGTGCCAATCCTTCATTACCGCGAACGTAACTTTGTCCGGTCAATCCATGTTCATTAATAACCTCTGTATGATAAAGTGATCCGTCTACAGCCATATTTAAAGAACCTCCCATTAATCAAACTTTCATATCCTAACAACTTCATCATATGTTATTTAGAAATGGAAGTCCATCAAACAGCCCCGCGATTTGGTAGCGCTTACTAAACAGTTATTGCCTTGCTGAATTTTTCACATTTATGCTAAACTTAATTGAAAACCTTCATGAACTTTTGCGCCCCAAAGGAAGTCGTAAATATGATTAGCATTCGCCAATTAGCTCGAATTGCCAACGTTTCGCCCGGGGTTGTTTCCCGAGTATTGAATGAGGACCCAACGCTTTCAGTTTCTGACGAGACTCGAAAACGGGTTCTGGCCTTAATTAAGCAATATAATTACCAACCGACTAAGCGCCAGGGTAAAAAGTGGATTAACTCCCTTTGCGTGATCACAACCCTAACTGAGGCTGAAGAGGTCACCGATGCCTACTTTCGCTTAATTTTGCAGGGCATCTCCGAAGCCGCTGCAGAAACGCATTTCAAGATCAAGACCATTTATCGGCTGCAGGATCATCCCACCATGAACGACATTCCCAAGTACGCCGGTCTCATCTTTGTCGGCGCGATTGAGAACAAGGTCGTCCAAGCTTTTCGGGATCAAAATGAACATTTAGTCCTAATTGATAATCAGGTCAACACCCTCGTTGCCAACCGGGTTGACCCCGATTTATCAAGCATGGCTAAAATGGCGTTTCAGTACTTCTTGAACCAGGGAATTAGAAACTTGGGCTTCATCGGCGGCCAACTATCCAGCGTTGGCGTTGACGGTAAAGTCACCCACCCAACCCAAGAAGTACGTCTGGATACTTTACACGCCTTAAGTGATGCCCAGGAAAACCTCGCATTTCATTCAAAAATGGGCCAGTGGACCCCTGAATTTGGATATGAGGCCGCCACATCATTGCTGAAGGAAAATCCCGACATTCGGGCCATTATTGCGGCTTCGGACCCAATTGCCCTTGGCGCCATCCGCAGTCTTCACGACCTGGGAATCGCGGTGCCGGAGCAAGTCCAAATCGTCGGCTTCGATGACCTCGACTATTCACGATACTTAGTGCCAAGGCTCAGTACGTTTCGAATTCCCACCAAAGAAATCGGGACCGAAGCGGTTCGAATCTTAGTTCGCGAATTAACTTCTGAATATACGGATATCCGGCAAGTGCGTTTGGCAGGGTCGCTGATCCACCGTGAAACAACTAAAAATTAAGCCCAGAAAATCATGCTTATCACACAGGAGGGGGTGAGACAATCAGTACTTTTGTCTCACCCCCTCCTCATCTATTTAAATCGGCCATTGTGAAATAACGTTGGCTTTAAATCTTTGTCAGTTCAAACTTCAAGCTTGTAAAGTCATGTTCTGGCTTAACCAGTGGGTAAAAGCCGATGGTCATCAATTCATCCCCCATTGCCTGCTGGTGACCGTTAATGGCGTATTTCGCGTCGGGATCCAATCCTTGGAGCTTCAACACTGTCAGTGGATAAGACGGCTCACTCATCATATTAAAGAACATAACCACCGCCCGGGATTGGTCGGCATTAACGAACATCCACGATCCCTGATTGGTATTAAATGGGCTGATTAACCGATAGAATTGGCCGAACTGGATCAACTCGCGGTTCTTTTTATACCAGTTATTTTCTTGAATGACCGTTTTAACTTCATCATCCGAAAGCGTCAGCGGATCCAATTCATATCCAGTATCGGCGGAGTTTGCCACCAGCGACCTGAAATGAATGTCAACATCGCGGCCAGTGTTGGGATTAGGCACTTTTGATACATGGGCCCCCATCGACACTGGCGGATAAACTAAACTAGTCCCATACTGAATTTTGACCCGCTCAACCGCATCGGTGTTGTCTGACGTCCAGTACTGCGGCATATAGTAAAGCATGCCGGCGTCAAACCGGCCGCCGCCACCAGAACAGCCTTCAAATAAGATATTGGGATAGCGCGTCGTTATCTTGGCCATGAAATCATAAACGCCGAGAATATAGCGATGAGCGGCCTCCCCCTGCTGATCTGCCGGGAGATCAATATTGTAAAGTTCGGTGATGTTCCGGTTCATATCCCATTTAACATAGTCAATCGTGGTGCTATCGAGGACGGCACACATTTGTTTAAAGACGTTGTCCCGAACTTCTTGCCGGCCAAAGTCAAGCACGTATTGATCCCGGGCAACGGATAGCGGCCGATTGGGGGTGTGAATCGCCCAATCCGGATGGGCGCGGTAAAGATCAGAATCTTTCGATACCATTTCAGGCTCAAACCATAAGCCGAATTTCATCCCTAATTGATGGGTTAAGTCAGAAATTGCCGTGAGTCCCCGCGGTAATTTCTTTTTGTTGACATACCAGTCACCAAGGGAGGTTGTATCGTCATTTCTGTGGCCGAACCAGCCGTCATCCAGCACAAATAATTCGATATCCAGATCAGCCGCTTTTTTCACGATTTTCTCTAACTTTGCCTCATCAAAGTCCATGTAGGTTGCTTCCCAATTATTGATGAGAATTGGCCGCGGCTTTTTGGCATACTTCGAGGTCATCACGTGGTCCAGAATCATATGATGGAATGAATGTGAAAGATCGTTGAGCCCCTGATCACTGAATGCCATCATCACTTCCGGGGACTGGAACTGATCGTTTGGTGCCAGCTTCCACGAAAAGTTAAAATCGTTAATCCCCATTTGAATGCGCAGCTGTTCAAACGGGTCCTTTTGGATGGTGCTCTTGTGGCTGCCGCTATAGATGAGATTGAATCCGTAAGCCGTTCCGGCATTTTCAGTGACGTTAGGCGAAACCAGGCCGAAAAATGGGCTTTGCATGTGCCCCGAGGAACTTCGCTTGGAATCCAACACCTTCGTTCCCGGATTAATGGCTTCAATCCGGATCTGGCGTTCTTCGGCGTAACGGCCCGGAAGCTGGAGCAACTGGTAACGATTTTTGGGGATATCAATGCTCATACTTGCAAGTCGTTTGACGAAAACATTGTCGGTACCATCATTTTGAAGCTGGGTACTGCGGACGATGGTGGCAGCGTCCGCAAAGATCGTGTAATGCAACTTAGCGGTTAGTTTGGCAACGTGATCAACCAGGGTAATCGTCAGAACCTTGGCGTCGGAAGAATCCGCATGGGTGCTTGGCAGTCCAGGTAAGACCTCCTTGCCATCGGTAATCTGATAGCCCGCGTATTCAAAGTTGGTGATGGTTGAGCCATTTGGCTGCTCAACGACAACGGCGGGTTCTCTAAAGTCGCCGGCGCCGAAACTGGGAAATTCTTGGGGAATCGTATTAAGCGAATAGTTGCGGTCGGTTGCGTCGCTGAAATTTGGCGAGAATGACCGGTCCAGGCGGGGATACTTCAACAGACCAGAATAGCTTTTGACGGCCTTGCCGAAATAATAGTGGGTGAGAACGTGGTGATCTTCAACGCCTAAAATATAACTCACTTTTGCGTTCGATAAATGAAAAATAGTTGTGTTATCAACGGTTGACACTTTGATTTGCAGATTCATAGGACGTTCCTCCGATATGGGTTAATTAAAGTAAACAGTAAACATATCTATACACTTAATTGTAAGCGCTTTTAGTGAAAAGTCAAGTCATTCGGTATCGCGCTTAATAATTTGGCCGTTAATTTTATTTGAACCATCTCTTCATACGGTATTAGCTAACCCTAATCCCACATTTTTTTACAAACACCCCTTGACGAACTGGTCATGTAAGCGTTATAAGTAAACGGTAAACAAAATAAGAAACCGGTTTCTAACATCGTTTCATAACTATCAGGGAGAGGTGCATCATGAGAAATAAGAATCGCTTTTTGAGTAAAGTTGCCGTTCTATCCGTATCACTTGTATTGACAAGCGCAGGTTCAATCAATGGCGCGCTGCCGTTAATTCAATCCGGGTTAAAAATCAGTAATACCGAAATGGAATTATTATCAACGGCCCCCGCGCTATCGGTGGTGGTCTTCGTTCTTCTTTCGGCGTTTTTCGCGGAAAAAATTGGTATTAAGCGAACCATCTCAATCGGTCTGTTGCTCGTCGGCGTTGCTGGTGGCGCGCCGTTAATTCTGAAAAATTATCCGATCATTTTAGCGAGCCGCTTCTTGCTGGGAGCAGGGTTTGGCCTGATCAATTCACTGGCGGTTTCGATCATTAACATGTTATTTGATGATGAAGTGGAAACAAAGGCAACCATGCAAGGATTCCGGGGAGCCGCTGAAAACGTTGGGAATGCCGTCCTCACCATTCTCGCGGGGTTATTACTAGCCGCCAATTGGCATATGTCCTTCGCCATTTACTTGATCGCATTTCCAATTTTAGCCGTCTTTTGGATCTTTGTCCCAGACGTTTCGATGACCGATGGTACCGATCATAAATCAGGAGAAGCTGCCGAACAGATCCACATTCCAGCCATGATTTGGGTGCTGGCCGGCTTCGCGCTGTTACTGGTCATGATGATGACCGGGCTCAGTGTCCGTTTTTCATCCATGGCGGTTGCCATTAAGGGGCCCAATTTTAACGCGTCCAATATTTTAGCGGCAATGCCAATTATCGGGATTATTACTGGGAGCTTTTTCGGCCTTCTAAATAAATGGACGGGGCGCGGATGCCTCTACATCGGCAT
The DNA here is from genome assembly GCF_001435895.1 of Lentilactobacillus parafarraginis DSM 18390 = JCM 14109. Classification (GTDB taxonomy): domain Bacteria; phylum Bacillota; class Bacilli; order Lactobacillales; family Lactobacillaceae; genus Lentilactobacillus; species Lentilactobacillus parafarraginis. The sequence goes on from NZ_AZFZ01000030.1 coordinate 26,557, forward strand.
TGGCCTCTTAATCTTGGCAAACCTATTAGTTGGCTTTTCCGGTGATAATTTTACCATGCTGCTAGTTGGCTATGTCATTAGCGGAATTCCCGGAAGCTTGGTCTTTCCGTTTATCTATAATTCGCTGAACCTTTACGTTTCCAAGAAGAGCATGGCCTTTGCCACCTCCTTAATCCTGATTGGCTGCAATCTTGGCGGCTTCCTATCCCCCTTCGGCATGAATCTGGCCCAAACATTATCCGGCTCATCGGCCCTTGGTGCGCCGTTCCCAGTGTTCACCGTCTTGTTATTGGGAATTGCGCTGGTCTTCTATCTTCAGGATCGTTCAATCTCAAAGAAAGCCGCCGTCAGCAGTTCACCTGTTAATAAATAAGCCGGTTAAATCCTTATCAGCTTCACACTTTTCATCCTCACCGAAAAGGTCGCAATGACGACGTTTGCCCATTTTGGCATCGCCCCGTCATTGCGACCTTTATTTAGACATCTCACCTGTCTAACGGCACCTACCACCCAGTTATCGCCTTGCTGAATTTTTGGCAACTATGCTAAACTGGAATGAAACCTGTTCATGAAGAGATGAGAACGATCGACAAACAAATCAATCTAAAATGGCTGCTTACTGGCGCCTTACTCAGCAGTATCGGAATGAGCTTTATCTGGCCATTAACCAGCGTCTATCTTCATGATCGCCTGGGAATCTCATTAACGACTGTTGGGGTTGTCCTGCTCTTCAATTCACTGGCCAGCATTCTGGGCAGTTACATCGGTGGCACGCTCTATGACAAGCGCAATCCCTATCATCTGATCATCATTGGCGTCTCAGTCGCCACCGCAACCCTGTTCACGTTGATTTTTTATCACGGGTGGCCAATATTTGGCATCCTCTTGTTTGTTAACGGACTGGCTTCGGGTTGGAACCTCACCATTGTTAATTCAATTGGCACTAGTATCAAATCCCTGGACGCCAGGTACGTCTTCAACATGCTGTACTTCGCTCAAAATCTCGGCGTTGTGATTGGCACGTCAATCGTCGGTTTTGTCTACAGCATCAGTATCACCCTATTATTCGTCATCGCCACCGGATTATTTGGGCTATTCGAATTAGTCGTGATTATGACGTACAAGCCGGCGGCCAACGTTCGGCGTCAATCTGGCAGCGGCGGTCGAGTCACCCAGAATCACCCCGCTTTGCCAAAGGTCAACACAATTATCCTGACCACATTCTTCGTTTCATTGCTAATTATATGGACGATGTATCAGCAGTGGGTTTCCAACCTCTCCGTGTATATGACCAGCTTGGGCATTCCGCTTAAAAACTACTCGTTTCTGTGGACAATCAACGCTGGATTAATCGTACTGATTCAACTGATTATCAACTGGATTGCCCGCCACCATGAGAACCTGATCGGCCAAATTTTATTTGGAATTGCAATGATCACAAGTTCGTTTATCATTCTAATTTTCGCCAAAACCTACCCGCTCTTTGTTGGCGCAATGATCGTCCTCACAATCGGCGAGGCCACCACCTTTCCAACCATCCCGGCGCTAGTGAATTCACTCACGCCAATTGAAACAAAGGGCCGCTACCAGGGGCTGATCAATGCCTGGTCATCGGCTGGCCGCGCCCTGGGACCGCTATTTGGCGGCATTATCATTGAAACCTGGTCGTACACCAGCCTGTTTATCATCGCATCACTTGCGATTAGCTTAACCTTAATTCTGATCACGCTGTTATGGTCGGTGAGCCAGCACCGGATCACGTTCTACCACTAATTATGATGTCACAGAAAGGAATCTCTCATGCGTTACCGTTACCTCCTGATCATGTTCGGCCTTGCCGTAATCATGTTTTTCATCGACGTCTATCTTTTTAACAAACCAAGCCTGATTTCAAAACTGGGCTGGATCATCTTCATGGGTTTGGAAGCCGTCTGTGGCTACAAATTGTTCGATGATGATCGCCACTAACCCACAAAGAGGCCCCAACGATTAGGAGTTACCACGTAATGGCAACCTTCGTAATCACTGGAGCCTCTTTTTAAGCATCATAATCCTTAAGCTTCGGTGCGATCCTTATTAATTTTACTATGCCACATGCCATAGCTAAAGTAGATGACCAGCCCGATTGCAAACCAGATACCGGACGCAATCCAGGTTTCTGCCTGCAGCTGTGACAGCATGAATAAGCACAGCAGCACAGAAACGATTGGCAGTACCGGATAAAACGGCACTTGGTAGCCATGGTTGTTTTGAATTTCCTTGTTATGCCGTAGCGGAATAATCCCGTAGGATACAAACAGAAAGGCAATCAACGTTCCGATGTTAACCAGGTTGGTTAACTGATCCAGCGGGACAAAACCACCCATGATCGCGATGATGACCGTCACAATCGTCAAACTATTGCGCGGGTTTCCCCGTTTATCAAGTTTACCCAAGAATTGCGGCAGCAAGCCGTCCCGACCGATTGAATAAATGAGTCGTGACGAACTATAAATCATGGTCACCATCATGGTGAACATTCCTGCCAGAGCCCCGATCGAAATGATCCCGGCAACCCAGTTTAATTGCACAAATTGAAGGGCAAACGCAACCGGATCGGCCACGTCTAATTTCGTGTAGGAAACCATTCCTGTTAGAACGATTGAAACGCCCACGTACAGGACCGTGGCAACAATCAACGTCCCAATAATCCCAATCGGCATGTTCTTCTTGGGATCCTTAACTTCGGCAGCTGAGCTGGAAACCGCGTCAAAGCCCAAGTAGGCAAAGAACACGGCCGCGGCCCCGCCAAAGACGCCGCCATGACCGCCAATCCAGCCGTAAGGTAAGAATGGGTGCCAGTTACTAGGCTTAACATAAAACAAGCCCACAACGATAAATAACAGAATAATGCCAATTTTAACAAACACGATCGTATTATTCACCCGGGTTGACGACCGCATCCCATAACTGAGCATCCAAGAAATCAGCAGCACAATAATAATGGCAATCACATTGCCGTAAGTACCGCCCGCCGGGTTGAACGGCCCGGAAATCGCGGTCGGAAAATTAATGTGGAATCCCTTAAGAAATGACTGGAAATACGCACCCCAGGCACTCGAAACCGCGGCAACCGCGAGGACGTATTCCAAGATGAGCGCCCAACCAAGGACCCAACCGATCACTTCACCGAAAACCAGGTTTCCGTATGAATAAGCACTCCCGGCAACTGGAAGCGCCGAAGCAAACTCGGCGTAACACATCGCCGAAGTCGAACAAACAATGGCAGCAACAATAAATGATAGAATGATCCCCGGGCCAGCCTTGGTGGCGGCAACCGTCCCTGGGAGAATGAAAATCCCAGTTCCAATAACCGCGCCAATTCCAAGCGAAATTAAATCGACCGCTGACATGGTTTTGATGAATTTCTTGTCAGTCTCTAAGTACCGATCCAATTTCTCCCGTTGAAAAATTCGTGAACCCAATGACATAAGCACGTTCCTCCAAGTAAATTAGCAATTCATTAGAATTATTATTCTATTTTAACTTTTAAGCGCATAAAAATCAATTTTAAGAGAAATTATTGTATGCTGGTAGTGAAATCTATTCGAGTAGAGGGGAAGTGTTCAATCATGAAAAAGGGCCGATTAGAGGCGTTTACCGATGCCATTATTCCCATTATTATGACCGTTCTGGTATTGGAATTAAAAACGCCGAGTGAATACTCTTGGAACGGCATATGGGAAATGCGGCGGGAGTTGTTGTCGTACGCCATTTCATTTTTCCTGTTGGCGATTGTTTGGGGGAACCATCACCACATGTTTCAGGTTGTTAAACGGATTAACGGTAGTGTCATTTGGGCCAACACGTTTCTGGTATTCTTTCTGTCGTTTATTCCGTTTGCCACCCAGATTGTTGATGAGGATCCGCAAAATCTGTTTGGGTCCCAACTTTATACGCTACTATTCATCTGTGTGAACCTCGCCTGGAATTTTCTGCGAATCGCGCTGCTGCGGGCCGATCCAAGCAATCGGGTGATGGTCGATTCACTGAAACGCGAACCAAAAAGTATTCTAACGTTGGGGGCCTTTATCATCGTCTTTCTGGTTTCGTTTGCCTGGCACGCGTTTGGCATCTTCGGCACGTTCATCGTCATGATGTTGTGGGTAATGCCCTACAAACAAATCGAAGACAGGCTCAAGGGTCTTTGATACTTACTTAAGTTTAAAAAACAATCGAAGCCCAGGTTTAATGAGAAGCTGACTGCCATCAGTTTTCTTCGTGAACCTGAGCTTCGATTGTTTTTTGGGAGCGCCAAAGCATGGCGTTATTTTTTTGTCGCCGCGCGTCGTCCCTGGCCGATTGGCACACTAATGACAAAGGTTGTTCCGTGAGGCAAATTATCCCGAACGTCGATTTTACCGTGATGCTGCTGAACAATGAACTTGGCGATTGCTAATCCTAATCCATTGCCGCCAGTCTTTGCGTTCCGGGACTGATCAACCCGGTAAAACCGCTCAAATATTTGTTTTTTATCCGCGTCCGGGATTCCCGGACCGCTGTCGCTTACTGAGACAATCAGCTTATTATAAGCCCGCTTGGTCGCCAATTTAATCAGCCCATCTTCCGGGGTGTACTTCAGGGCGTTATCCAGTAAGATGACCACTGCCTGATACATCAAGTCCGGATCAAAGGATGCTGTCCCAGTATCCAGCGTATCGATTTCCAAATGCTTATGGCGACTTTCAGCAAGCGGCTGATAGATATTCGTAATTTTATGCGTCCAGCTTTTTAGATCAACATTCTTAGGCTGAATCTGGACGATGTTGGCGTCTCCCCGTGACAACATCAGCAGCCGCTTAATGAGGGTCTGCATGTGGTTCACCTCATCGAGCGCGGTTGAAATGCTGACCGCTTCGTCCATAATTTGCCGCTTCGGTTTGGTGAGCAGGTACTCCATCTGATTTTGAATGACGGTAATCGGCGTTCGCAGCTCATGGGCGGCGTTGGCACTAAATTCTTTCTGTTTGCGCCAAGAAACCAATATCGGCCGCATGCTCATTCGCGAGAGCATGTAGGCAATTGCGATTGCCAGCGCCCAGAATATCAGCAGGGTCGTGGCCAATGACTTTTTGAAACTTTGAACGGCCAGCAGATCCGCATCAATATTCTGGAGAATCAGCACGTACTTTCCGGCATAGCTTGGATTGGCGCTGGTCTTGGGAACCTTAATCAGCAGGGTCATGAAGTAGTGGTTGGATTCCCGCGATCCAATCGACGTGGTAATCTCTAATCCTTTAACCTGATTAAGATTTCGTTTCACAAGTTTAATTCCTTGAAATGCCGCGAAGGCGCCCTGACCAATCATCCCTGAATTTTCAATCTGACCGCGGCTATTAAAAACCAGGGCGTTGGTCCGAAAGGTGGCATTATTGGTGGGCGGCGGCGTTGAGCGCGACTGATACTGATGAATATTGTCGCCGCCAACCTTTGCCCGCTTCTGACTGCGAAGAATCTCGGTCCGCTGCCCATACAAGCCGGTGTTAATGTTCTTATAGATTGATTCTCGAAATGACAGGTAAATAATTCCCCCAAGAATCGCAAACAGCGCGGTAAAACTCACCAACTCGTTGATGAAAAATTTTAGCCATTGTTTTTTTGTTGTATCCTGCACGTTTACTTTCCCCCGTTTTCAATGGCCGTTATCACACCTCTAATTATCAGATTAGTTTAGCAAGGCAAACTTAAACTAAGCTTAACGGGCGGACGGCGCGCTGACAAAAAATCCCGGGCCTCTATGAAAGGACCCGGGACTGAATTAAATTAACAAACCATCATGCTTCTTGCTTCGCCAAATCTTTAATGTCAACGCTGCTATCCAGAATGCCGCTTTCACCGGAAAGCACCAGCTGGTGGTTCTTAAAATCAAGTTTCATATTATTATCGAGATAAACCGCTGAATACCCCTTGAGCTGCCAATCGCTATGATTGGTTGCCAGGGTCTGTTCATAGTCGGGTGTCCGCGCGTCCTTAGCTACCGCAATGATGTCATAGCTGGTATCTAAGGAGCAGACGCCGACCTTTGAAAATGGCCCAACGCCATCATCAAAACTAAGAAGCAATCGACTGTCAGCGGGAACCGCTTCACGTAACTTTGCAAATGCCTGGTCAGTAATTGTTAATTTCATTTTTGACACCCCCGTTGCTATTAATCATACGCCAATGACTATTTTTGTCAATTAAATTGTGTACAATTATAATTCTTTTTTACAGGATTCCCGCTTTTCCGTTATAATGTGTGCGAGGTGATTACATGGTAAAAGCGAACATGATGACTGCCGTCGTGATTAACCAATACGGCGACGAGGACCAACTATCCAAGCAGGAAATGCCGATCCCAACCATTGCGGAGGACGAACTGCTTGTAAAAGTTGAGAGTATTGCGGTCAATCCAATTGATTGGAAGACTCGCCAGGGATTGCGCCAGGAGCGTTACCCCTTTGAATTTCCCATTATCTTAGGCCAGGAAATGGCAGGAACGGTTGTTAAAGTCGGTGCCAAGGTCACTGAATTTAACGTTGACGACGAAGTAATTGGTTATGGGACCCCAAGTAATCACGGGACCTACGCGCAATACTTCAAAATCAAGGCCGACCAGGTGGCCAAAAAGCCCAGCGCCATTTCATTTGAAGAGGCGGCCGGGCTTGGGCTTGCCGGCACAACTGCCTGGGAAGCCCTGTTTGACACCGGCAAATTAAAAGCTGGCCAAACCGTCTTAATTCTGGCTGGTTCGGGTGGTGTCGGGATGATGGCTGTTCAACTGGCGAAGAACGCCGGCGCCCACGTCATCAGCACGACGTCAACGGCAAACGTTGACTTCGTGAAGGATCTAGGGGCCGATGAGGTCATTGATTACAAGAAGACCGCCTTCTCCTCCGAAGTCAAAAACGTGGATTTAGTTTTTGATACCCTCGGCGGCGATAACCAGCGGGCCGCTTTCCAGGTCGTCAAGCCCGGCGGCCGCGTGATTTCAATCGTTGAAACCACCGCGCAAGCCGCCCAATTAAGTGATAAATTCAACGTGACGTTCGATAAGATAAACGCCCATCCGGATCAAAAAATTATCCGCGAACTGGCAGCCATGTTTGGTGCCGGTAAACTGACAGTTTGGGTAACGGCAACGTTGCCATTCACAGTCGACAATGTGAAAAAATTACACCGTCAGAGTGCGGCCGGCCACGTCGTTGGTAAACTCGTCTTAAATGTCAATTAGCTTAAAAATTTTATGAAAACAAAAAGAACCAACTGAACTTAATCAGCTGGTTCAGACTGAAGACAAAGTCCTCCAAATACGA
>NZ_AZFZ01000031.1 GCF_001435895.1 Lentilactobacillus parafarraginis DSM 18390 = JCM 14109
AAAAATCATAGATCTTGGACAGCTTCTTAGCGGTTAACGTGATGCTTTTGAGGTGTAGGCCATGGTCAGCCATCAGTGAAATCGTGTTTTCCGCGACGTGCCGAGTACTTTGCTTGGCAGTAAAATAAAAAATCCGGCTGATCAGGGCCTCGCCCATGGATTTGATCGCCGGAAAGAGGGTCGAAATCGTTTTCCCGGTGCCGGTGGGGGCTTCAACAAACAAATGCTTTTCCAGCATGATTGCCTTATAAACGTTGACCGCCAGTTGGCGCTGTCCGGGGCGGTAGTCCGCGAACGGAAAGGTGAGCGCCTGGGCCGTTTTTTTCCGCTGCTCATCCAGTTCATGGCGCAGCTTCAGCCAATCCTGATAGTCGGCGATCAACTGATTGTAGAAGGTTTCAGCTTCTTTTCGCGAATAGGGTTTTCGCTTGGTGGTGATCCGCTCGTCGGGGGTCTGGACATAGGTCAGCTGAAGCTCAAGGCTTTCCAGGTCATTATCGGTCATTAAAATATAGGCGTAGACCTGTGCCTGCGCCCAATATAACTGGATGGTGGCGTCAGGAACGGCTTTGAATTCCAAATCTGACGTTTTGATTTCCTCAATCAGGACGTGATCATCCTGGTAGTCAATCCCGTCGGCGCGGCCGTGGATGACATAGTCGTCGCCTAAAAATTCAAAGGCCGTTTTAAGCCCGACTTCTGCTTGGTAACTGTCCGGCCGCCGCTTTTGGAGTTTCCGATGAATTCGACTGCCCTCCTGCATGCTGTTATCACTGCTGGTAATCGGGCTGAGGTCGCCGGTTCGCCGCAGGAATTCAACCAGCTCCCGGATACCAATTTGATGAATTGCCATATTGACCCCTTCAAATAATTCGTTTGGAACGTGTGTTCACGAATCATTATACGTTAAAATAGATCTAATCGGAATTATTTTTAAAATTAATCACAAAATGCGAAACGGAGGAACAACGATGCAGCCACACTTTGGCCAACTCATTTCAGACAAGCAGTCGACATATTTTTCAATAGGGCGGGTCACGACCAACAATCCCCAATTGATTTTGGATAACGTCAACTACATAGGCAAGAAAAATTTTGTCATCCATATCAAATTTGGCGGCGGCATTACCCGTGAGGCCATCCTCTTGGTCCGGGTGGCCAATCATCAGCTGCCTGATTACCTGACGAAGACGGATTTAACAACGTTTGGGGATGCGGTGACTCATGGTGACTTTCTGTTGCTTAATTCTGACGCCGATCAACTCGCAACCTTCAAATTAACTGAGGAATTGGAAATTGAGGATCCCGAAGACGAAAAGATTGCCAACCTCGCTAGCATCCGCGAAAACACCATTCAATATGTTGAACAGTATTTGAAGGGCCTGCAGACTAAGATTGACAAATTATCACAGCGTAAGGCCAACCACTACTTTTCCAGTAAGGCTCACTATGAAGACGTGAAGGATTTTCTGCTGGCAGTGGCGCCGCTAATGGATTTACGGCAGAAGCCGAACCAAGTACGCCAAGACGAATGGCGATTGAAATTACGATTAGGGGGCCAATAACCAATGATGACTGACGAAAAACTGGCCGCGATTATTAAGACGTTTGACCGCTATAACGTTCACATTCGCGTGACTGGGATGGTGATTACCGCTATCAATGGCGAAACCGTGCATTTCGATGCCACGACCTACATGCAGGATCAACTCATCGAGCTGATTTGTAAGGTGTTGGCCAACCAGATGATTCAAGAAGTCTGGCAGCGGGAACATCAGGAATAATAGGGTGGGGGACAACAGGACAGATTACCTCGCGCTAACTAACAAAGCCCTTTCTCGCTGACAATTGTCAGGAAGAAAGGGCTTTGTTAATGAGTTAAGCTTGTTGATGCAGATGACTGACGAATTCCAAATAATCGCGTTGCTCGCCAGTTTCGTGAATGGTTGCGTGCTGCAGGTCGTTGGCGTGTAAATCAGCTTCTGGAATGGCAACTTCATGGGTGAAGGTGGCATTGCCAATCAAGTCGATATGGTAGGTGCCGTTATCGTCGTGGACGCGGGTCTTCACCATGCCGCCGGGATTGTAAACCGAAATGGTTTGGTCGAAGTCGGCTTGGTCGGGATGGTTCATCACGAAGGCCAGGCTGGTAGCCGACATGCCGGTACCGCAGGCGTTGGTAAAGCCAACCCCGCGTTCGTAAGTGCGTACAAACAATTCGTTGTGACCGAGGATCTGCGCAAAACTGACGTTAACGCCGTCAGTGAAGTAGTCGTTGGGATTGTTCAGGGTCTTGCCGAGCTTGCCGAGTAAGTCGGAATTCATGACGTCTTCGCTGACAAAGCTGATCAGGTGAGGATTTGGAACCGCAATTGCCGTAAAGGTCAATCCGTCCGCAAACGCTGGCACTGGTCGGTTAATCAGCGTGTCGCCGCCAAGATTTTGGAATGGCAACGATTCTTTGTTGAAGGTCACTGGGGAGATTTCGACGCTAAACGTTGGCACGCCAGATGCTAACGGGATTTCGCGGTGAACACTTAAATCACTGTCCATGGTTTCCACCTTGAAAGCATCCTGATGGTATTTGTCTGACAGGTAACGGGAAACCGTTCGCAAGCCGTTGCCACACATCGACGCAATGCTGCCATCGGTGTTAATGACCTGCATACTGCCAAGGGCGTCGGCGTGTGCAGACTGGTCAATTACCAGAAGACCATCGGCACCGTCGAGCAGACCTTTGGCTGGATCGGTGATTTGTTTGGTTAATTCCACCAATTCGGGCTGGCTGAGTTTGTGAGCCAGCTCGGTTTGATCGAGGATGAAAAATTCATTTTGTGAGCCGTGAACCTTGAGTAATTGCACCATGTTGATTCCTCCAATGAAAATTAATTAGCCGTTGCTTGGTAAGTGTCGGCTGTCATGACGCCTGATTTAAAAAAATTTTGGTAAATGTACCGAACCGCGTTGTCGGCATCGGATTCCCGCGTCCCCAGCATGATGGAGATGCGTGACGCGCCCTGATTAATCATGTGGACGCCAATGTGATGGTCGGCTAACGGGTCGATAATATTTTCTATTGTGCCTATTTTAGCACGCATTCCTTCGCCGACAACCATAATGATCGCGTAATCGTCAATCCACTCCATATCATCGGGGTGAACGGTGTCTTGGATATCCTTGCACATTTCGTCAATGGTCTGGTCGTCAAGCTGATTCCGGTCAAAGATGATGGTTAAATCATCGATTCCGGATGGCATGTGTTCGTAAGAAACGCCATACTTGTATAAGATTTGCAAAATTTTGAGGGTGAAGCCGACTTCCTTGTTCAGCAGGTAACGGTGCAGGTAAAGCGCCGCGAACCGGTTTGAGCCGGCAATCCCGGTCACCGGATGCTTGGTGGTCATATCCTTTTCCGGAACGATTAGGGTCCCAGGCAGATCCGGATGGTTGGTGTTTTTGACGTTAATCGGCACCTGACCTTCGATGGCGGGAATGATGGCTTCGTCGTTAAAGACTGAGAAGCCGGCGTAAGAAAGTTCTCGCATCTCTCTAAAAGTCATCTTGGAAATGGGAGCGGGATGGTCGACAACTTTTGGATTTGCGGCGTAAATGGCGTCAACATCGGTGAAGTTTTCATAAAGCGACGCGTGCAGTCCCCGGGCGAGAATTGAGCCGGTAATGTCGGACCCGCCGCGGGCAAAGGTCACAATGGCGCCCTTCTTGGTAAAGCCGAAGAAGCCTGGGAAAATGAGCTTTTCGTCGTTTGGATAGTGAAGCTTGGCCAAATTCGCGTACGTTTCGGGGAGAACCGTACTGCCGTTTGGATTGTCTTCAAGGATGATGCCGGCTTCTGAAGGGTCCACGAACCGGGCTTTGGTGCCAAGCTGATTCAAGCAGGCGGCAAACAATTCGGCGTTGAGCCGTTCACCATGGGCCTTGAAGGCGGCCATCAGATAATCGTCATCCTGGTAGGATTTGGTTGGCAAAGCCATGAGCTTAGCCTTAATATCGGCTAGCACGGCATCGTCAACGTCAAACCCGCGGCCAATTTCCTGATAGCGGGCGAAAATATCGTCAGCGTATGAATTGGCTTGGTGAGCTAACGTTGCCTTGGCATATTTAATTAATAGGTCGGTCACTTTAATGTCACCGGCAAAGCGTTTTCCGGGCGCCGACGTGACAACCACTCTGCGGTCCGGATCGGATTGGACAATTTTGATCACCTTTTGAAATTGCGCGGCGTCCGCTAACGAACTACCGCCAAACTTAACAACTTTCATCGCTTACTCCACTCCCTGTTTTCCCATAAATTAATAATTCAGTTAAAATTCATTAAGTCGAATTTTAGCACAAATCGGCAGGGAGTAAAGTCGTTGTTGCAAACAATTTCCTAAACGGGGGCGAGTAAGCCCGGATTTTCAACTGTCATACCGGTGTTAGCTTGCCAATTTTAACGAATTTGCGCAAAACGGTTGACGTCGTATGAGAAGCATTATAAACTAGTGAGTAAATAATCATTAGAGGTCGCAACCAACAAGAGTAGTCAGTGAAGTTCCTGTTTGAACGTTGAAGCTGATGAAAGGGGCGGTTGCCGAAGCACCAAGGTATACAGGCCTTGGCACGCTGGGACTTAGCTTAACAGGCTTTGGACTGTCGCAGTTGAAAACGTCGACTGCGGGGCGCTAACGACGACAAAATTGATAAAGAATATGAGTGATCTGTAAAATTCTGAATCTCTTTGTTTAGTTAGCGCTAAGCAAAGAGATTTTTTTATCCCTTTTTGAAAACGATCTGGAGGAAGAGTTAATGAGTAGTGATATGAGTCAGATTCAAATTAATCAAGCCGGTCATTTGGCAATTGGCGGCGCCGACGCGCTGGATTTGGTGAAAAAGTACCAAACCCCGTTGGTGGTCTACGATGTCAAAGCGATTCGGGACCAAATCCATCACTTTCAAAAAGTGTTTCAAGACAATGGCGTTGATTACGCGGTTAGTTATGCTAGCAAAGCCTTTGCCTGCATCGCGATGTTTCAACTGATTAATCAGGAAGATGCCCACATTGATGTTGTATCCGGCGGTGAACTCTACACGGCCATTCAAGCCGGCTTCCCAATGGACCACGTGAGTTTTCACGGGAATGACAAGTCCGTTGAAGAATTAGAAATGGCGGTCGATCACCAAATTGGGGTGATCATCCTCGACAACTTCCACGAAATTGATCTCCTTAAACAAATTCTTGATGAGAAGGATGCCCACATCAACGTGATGCTGCGGGTAACTCCAGGAATTTCCGCCCACACCCATGAATATGACCAGACCGGCCAAGTTGACAGTAAGTTTGGCTTTGACCTTCAAAGCGGCCAAGCCCGCAAGGCCCTTGACCTTGTGCTTGCCGATCCACGGATGACGATGCTTGGCATTCACGCCCACATCGGTTCACAAATCTTTGAGGTGAAGGGATTTGAGATGGCAGCCACCAAGCTGGTTGATACCCTGGGTGACTGGCACAAGGAAATTGGTTACACTGCCAAGGTTGTCAACGTTGGCGGCGGCTTCGGCATTCGCTACACCGAAGACGATGATCCGATCGCCCCGGAAATGTTCGTTGACGCCATTGTGAAGGCCATTAAGAAACGGGTTGGCGAACTGGACATGCCAATGCCGGCTGTCTGGATTGAACCGGGCCGTTCGATTGCCGGTCCCGCCGGTTATAACCTCTATACCGTTGGCAGTCGCAAGGATGTTCCCGGAATTCGTTCCTACGTGACCGTTGATGGCGGCATGGGTGATAACATCCGCCCCGCTCTGTATCAGGCAAAGTATGACGCGGTTCTGGCGAACGATCCAAAGGCGCCGGTGAAAGAAACCGTCCGGGTCGCTGGGAAGTATTGCGAATCCGGTGACATTCTGATTCAAAAGCAGCCGCTTCCGGCAACTAAGCCCGGGGATGTATTGGCCATGTTGGCCACTGGCGCATACGGATACGCGATGGCTTCAAATTATAATCGAAATCCGCGCCCAGCGGTGGTTTTCGTTGAGAATGGTAAGGATCAACTGGCCATTAAGCGTGAAAGTTACGAAGACCTGATTCATTTGGATCAGCCGTTTACCTTGAAATAATGATTTGAAACAAAAAACTACTACTTATAAGGGAGATTTTATCGCAATGGAACAATTGAGTGCACGAGAAATTATTGATTATATCGGCAATGCCGAAAAGAAAACCCCGGTTAAGGTCTACGTGAAGGGCAGCTTGGCAGACGTTACCATTCCGGAAACCATCAAAGCCTTCGTTGAGACCCATACCGCAATCCTGTTTGGTGATTGGAAGGACGTTGAGCCATTCCTGAAAGCCAACCAGGATCACATCGACGATACCGAGATTGAATCTGATTCCCGTAATTCAGCTGTTCCGCTGTTGGATGAGAAGAACATTAACGCGCGAATTGAACCGGGGGCCATCATTCGGGATCACGTCACAATTGGTGATAACGCCGTTGTGATGATGGGCGCTATCATTAATATTGGTGCTGAGATTGGTGCCGACAGTATGATTGATATGGGCGTTGTTATGGGCGGCCGGGCGATCGTGGGTAAGCATTCCCATATCGGTGCCGGGGCCGTCTTGGCAGGGGTCATCGAACCCGCATCGGCCAAACCCGTTCAGATTGACGACAACGTGTTAATTGGTGCCAACGCCGTGGTAATTGAAGGCGTGCATGTCGGTGAGGGGGCCGTCGTGGCAGCCGGTGCCGTGGTAACTGAAGACGTTGCGCCGTATACAATGGTTGCTGGCACGCCAGCCCGGAAAATTAAGGATGTTGACGCCAAGACAAAATCAAAGACCGGCCTCGAAGACGATTTAAGAAAGTTGTGATCCTATGACCCAACTAACAACCGATGATCTGATTGGGATTCGCCGTCACCTTCATGAACACCCAGAACTGGCAATGCATGAGGTGACCACTCACCAATACTTATTAACGATCATCCAACAATTCAAACAAGATTATCTAGAAATTAGAGAGCTGCCTGACTTACCAACGGCGCTGTTGGTTTACGTTCGCGGCAGCCAACCGAAACGCACGATTGGTTATCGAACCGACATCGATGCCTTACCGGTGACCGAGGAAACCGGATTGCCGTTTGCATCGCAGAATCTAGGTGTCATGCATGCTTGCGGCCACGATATTCACATGACCGTTGCCCTAGGGGTTCTGAACTGGTTCAGCGAGCATCAGCCGGAAGACAACCTCGTGTTCTTCTTCCAGCCCGCTGAGGAAAGTGAAAACGGCGGCAAGGTTGCTTATGAGCAGGGCGTCTTTAAAGGGAAATGGCGACCGGATGAGTTTTACGGGTTGCATGACAACCCCAATTTACCTGCCGGGGCAATTGGCTGCCGGATGGGGACGTTGTTTGCCGGGACCACCGAAGTCAATGTTGATTTGATTGGCAAGAGCGGTCACGCGGCTTACCCCCAGGACGCCAACGACATGGTGGTCGCCGCGGCTGAATTTATCGGCCAGGTGCAAACCATCGTTTCTCGAAGCGTTAACCCGATTGAGGGCGGCGTGATTACCTTTGGCAAGTTGGACGCCGGCACGATTCGAAACGTGATTGCCGGCAAAGCCCGAATCGAGGGCACCATTCGGGGGCTGACGCAGAAGATGATCGAACACATTGTTGACCGTTTGAAGCAGGTAGCGAATGGGGTCGCTACCAGCTATGATGCCAAGGTTGACATTGAATTCAACCAGGGAGGTTATCTTCCAGTTGAGAACAACGATGAATTGACCAAACGGTTCATCGACTTTGCCAAGCAGGATCCCCAAACCCAGTTTGTGGAAACCCAGCCTGCAATGACCGGCGAAGATTTCGGTTACCTGTTGTCCAAGATTCCCGGCACAATGTTCTGGCTGGGAGTTGATTCGAGCTCACCGCTTCATTCCGCAACGTTGAACCCCAAGGAATCCGCAATCGGCAAAGGCGTTAATTCAATCGTCCGGTTCTTGAGATTCCGTCAGGGCGAATCCGTTAGTTAATATAGAAGATACTTAATACAAAGAATAAAGAAAGTAGGGATTTATATGATTAATGCAGATATTTTGACAGCAATTATTACCCCGTTTAGTGACGATGGCACGATTAACTTCGACGCGCTTGAAAAATTGACCAATCATTTAATTGACACCGGCAGCAAGGGCTTTGTTATTGGGGGAACCACCGGTGAAACCCCTACTTTAAGCCATGATGAAAAGATCGAGCTGTACACCCGATTTGCTCAGATTGTTGATGGCCGCGGCGTCATCATTGCCGGCACTGGCAGTAACAACACGTTTGAGACCACTCACTTCACCGCTGAAGTCAGCCAGATTCCCGGCATTGATTACGCGCTTGTGGTTGTGCCATACTATAACAAGCCTGACCAGCGCGGCATGATTGCCCACTTTACGGCGGTTGCCGAACAGTCATCGGTTCCGTTGATTATTTATAATATTCCTGGTCGAACCGGGGTTACGATGGCCAATGATACGGTCGTTGAATTATCGAAGAACGAAAACATTGCCGGCGTAAAGCAATGCACTGATATGGCCGACTTCGAATACATCGTTGAGCACACCGATGATGACTTTAACGTCTTTACGGGTGAAGATGCTCAGGCATTGTTTGCCAAAATCGTCGGTGGCCGCGGCGTCATTTCGGTTGCCAGTCACGTCTATGGCCAAGAAATTCGGGATATGTACGACAGCCTGTATGCTGGTAATTACCAAAAGGCCGGTGATCTAATGCGGTTCTTGAGCCCGAAGATCAAAGCGCTGTTCATGTACCCGTCACCATCACCCGTTAAGGCCGTCTTGAACGCCCAGGGTTATGAAGTGGGCGACTGCCGCCTGCCGATTCTCTCATTGAATGACGAGGAGAAA
Source organism: Lentilactobacillus parafarraginis DSM 18390 = JCM 14109 (assembly GCF_001435895.1). Taxonomy (GTDB): domain Bacteria; phylum Bacillota; class Bacilli; order Lactobacillales; family Lactobacillaceae; genus Lentilactobacillus; species Lentilactobacillus parafarraginis. Next base: position 8,925 of record NZ_AZFZ01000031.1, read on the forward strand.
GCCATTTTGGCGCAACGGCTTGGTGCCCGCGACTTGGCAAGTGCCAAGGGATAGTCGCTGGCTGGTCTGATCATAATATTTTGATACGAGGAGTTTAGTCATGATAAAAGTTTTAGTTGCTGGTTTCATGGGATCGATGGGCCAAAAAACGGTTCAAATGGTTAATGAAAATGATGATTTCGAATTGGTCGGGGCCTACAATCCGGGCATTGATGTTGCCCACATGCAGGGGATGGGGCTAAGCGACAACGTGAAGTTGTTTAGCAGCCTTGATGATATTGACACCGATGCTGATGTTTGGGTTGACTTCACGATCCCAAGCGCCGTCTTTGGCAACGTGAAATTTGCCATTGAACACGGGATTCATCCGGTTGTCGGGACGTCAGGCATGACCACCGACCAGGTAAACCAATTACAGGATCTGGCCGCCCAGAAGCACGTTGGCGGCATCATTGCCCCGAACTTCGGGCTCTCGGCCGTTCTTCTGATGAAGTTCGCCAAGGAAGCTGCCAAATACATGCCAGACGTTGAAATTATCGAAATGCATCACGACGATAAATTGGACGCTCCATCCGGCACTGCCATGTCAACGGCTCAAATGATTAGTGAGGTGCGCGGTGACAAGCCGGCCCCGAAGTCCGAGGAGTCATTGAAGGGTGTTCGCGGCGGTGACTACCACGGCATTAAGATTCACGCCGTTCGTCTGCCGGGTTACGTTGCCCATGAACAGGTTCTTTTCGGCGGTAAGGGAGAAGCCCTGACGATTCGCCAGGATTCATTTGATCGCGGGTCGTTTATGAACGGCGTTAAGCTGGCGATTCCCGCCGCAGCAAAAGCAACTGACTTAATTTTTGGTTTGGAAAATATTTTATAAGCGAGATGAAGAATTGTGCCAGAATTACAAAAAGGACTTTCTGAAGTTGTTAACAAGCACATTGCCGCTGTTGGCCCGTCCGGCATTCGGGAATTTGATCAAAAGATTTCGTCGATTGACGGAATCGTGAAATTAACGTTGGGTGAACCGGACTTTAACGTCCCGGAACACGTTAAGCAAGCGGCAATTGACAGTATTAAAGCTAATAAATCGCACTATTCTGCTTCTCGGGGGATTATTGAACTGCGTCAGGCAATTAGTCGTTACTTGAAGACTAAAACCAACGTTGATTATGATCCCAATACAGAAATTGTTGTCACAATGGGCGCGACTGAAGCGATCTTTTCATCGCTGAGTTCAATTATCAATCCGGGTGATAAAGTTATCGTGCCGACCCCGGCGTTTGCCCTTTACTTCCCAGTTGTGCAGGTTGCCGGTGGTGAACTCATCACCATTGACACGTCTGAAGACGGCTTTGTTCTGACGCCTGAAAAGCTGCAAAAGGCGCTCGATGAAAATGGCGACAGCGTGAAAGCCATCGTATTGAACTACCCATCCAACCCAACCGGTATTGAGTACACCGAGGATCAGTTGAAGGCCTTGGCAGATATTATTTCAAAGCATCACATGTTCGTTCTGGCAGATGAAATTTATAACGAGTTGACGTACGGGGTGGAACACCATTCGATCGCCAGCCTGTTGCCAGATCAGACCATTGTGATCAATGGCTTGTCCAAGTCCCACGCCATGACCGGTTATCGGATCGGCTACTTTGCCGGCCCGAAGGATTTCGTGACCAACGCTGCTAAAATGCACGGCTTTGCGGTTACTTGTCCGTCTAATCCAGCCCAGTATGCAGCTTTGGAAGCCTTAACCAACGGCCTGCACGATGCCGAACCAATGCGTCAGCAGTATCAGAAACGCCGGGACTACATTTCCAAGCGGTTGGAAGCAATGGGGATGGAAATTGCCCTTCCGCAAGGCGCTTTTTACATCTTTGCGAAAATTCCTGATACAATTAACGAAACATCAGTCGAATTCGCGACCAATTTGGCCGAACATGCCAAGGTCGGCGTGGTTCCCGGATCAGCATTTGGCCCCGGTGGGCAACGTTATATCCGGATGTCATATGCCGCTTCTGATGATGCGATTAAGTTGGCGATGGATCGAATGAGTACTTATTTGCTCGATCGCGTTTAGCAATTGGACTTGTGCTTCTCCGAAGATTAAAGTATCATTATATATTAATTAGAATCTTAAAAATTAAGGGAGTAATTTTCAGATGAGAGAATTTAACGTTGCAATTTTAGGTGCTACTGGAGCCGTTGGAACCCGGCTGATTAGCCAGTTGGAACAATCAACCATTCCCGTAAAGAGTATCAAGTTGCTTGCTTCGGCCCATTCAGCAGGAAAAACCTTACAGTTTAAGGGTCAGGACGTCACCGTTGAAGAAGCCAAGCCGGCGTCCTTTGAGGGCGTTGACCTGGTTCTCGCTTCAGCCGGCGGATCAGTTTCTAAAAAGTTCCTGCCGGAAGCCGTTAAACGCGGGGCGGTCTGTGTTGACAACACCAGTGCCTTTCGGATGGAGCCGGAAGTGCCATTGGTCATTCCAGAAGTAAACGAAAAGGCGTTATATAATCATCGGGGAATTATCTCCAACCCTAACTGTTCAACCATTCAAATGGTTGTCTGCTTGGACCCGATTTACCGCAAGTTTGGTTTAAAGCAGGTCATCGTCTCAACTTATCAGGCGGTTTCCGGTGCCGGCCAATCCGCCCTTAACGAACTGATGGAAGAATCCCAACAAGTTCTTAACGGCGAAAAGACTGATCCAAAGATTTTACCAACTAAGGGTGACAAGAAGCACTACCAACAGGCATTTAACCTGTTACCCCAAATTGACGTCTTCGAACAAGACGGGTACTACACTCACGAAGAGTGGAAGATGATCCACGAAACCAAGAAGATCATGTTAGATGACATGGATGCCAAGGACATCAAGGTAACCGCAACCTGCGTGCGGGTACCAATCCGTATTGCCCACGGCGAAACGGTTTACTTTGAAGTCGCTGACGATAAGGCCACGACTGATCAAATCAAGCAGACGTTGGCCGATGCTCAAGGCGTTGTTCTTCAAGACGACACTGCTCATCAAGTTTACCCACAGCCAATTGAGGCTGAAGGCAAGCGCGAAACGTTCGTGGGCCGGGTTCGTCCGGACTACGAAAATGACGGCAGCTACCACATGTGGGTGGTTTCCGATAACCTGCTCAAGGGGGCCGCTTGGAACACCGTTGAAATTGCAGAACGATTAGTTGCTGATGATTTGGTGCGGGTTCCTGACAATCCATATTTGGGCTTTGAAAACTAATAATTAATTTACGAGCATTGCTTCGGAGGCGTTTCTCCGGCGCGGTGCTTTTTTCATACTCATTATTTGGGATAAAGATAAACGGGCTTCCCGCTTGTCGGCAGACTATCATATATAATATAATGATTCTTAAGAAAAGCTCATTTTCTAAAAGAAAGGTGATACATGAATGGATATTAAGAATAACGAGGTGCCTCCCGAACGCCGGTTATGGCAAACAGGCAATGATGAATTAGCAACGCAGTTTCGAACTGATCTTGAAAGTGGATTAACAGAACAGGAGGCTGGCAGCCGCCTTGCCCGCGATGGGTTTAACGAATTAACGGCCAAGAAGCAGAGTAAACTGTTAAAATTTTTGAACCAGTTCAATAACAGTATCATCTACATTTTGATCGCTGCGATGGTGATTACGTTGCTGCTCCATCATTACTCGGATGCAACCGTTATTGGCATTGTGATTATTGCCAACGCGTTCATCGGTTATTTCCAGGAAATTCAGGCCGATAACGCCCTTACAAAAATTAAAGAAATGTTGGTCAGCCAAAACTACGTGGTCCGTGACGGCCACAAGATTGAAGTGCCGGCCAGAGAGTTGGTTGTCGGTGATTTGGTGAATCTGGAGGCTGGTGATTCGGTGCCGGCGGACATGCGGTTGATTTCAGCCGATAATTTGCGGATTCAGGAATCCATTTTGACTGGTGAAAGTGATTCGGTGGAGAAAACGGAAGAGCCCCTCGCTGGTGATAAGGTGCCGCTGGCCGAACGCTCGAACATGGCCTTCGCGTCAACTTCAGTCACCCAGGGATCCGGAATGGGGATCGTCGTGGCGACGGGAACCAATACCGAAATCGGTCAGATTCAGACCAGTGTTTCCGAAGTGAAGTCACAAGTGACGCCATTGATGAATAACCTGAATAAGCTTGGCTTTAACTTGTCGGTCTTCATTGTCGTCATCGCGGTGCTCCTGTTTATTCTGGGCTTGTTTACCAAAATCTACAGTCTGCCAACCTTAACAATTGCGATTATCACGATGGTTGTTGGTTCAATTCCTGAAGGCCTGCCGGCGTCAACCTCGGTTGTGTTGGCTCGAGGGGTTCAGGTGATGACCAAACGCGGGGCAATCGTCAAGACGCTGCCCGCCGTTGAAACGTTGGGAGCCGTCGATATCGTTGACACTGATAAGACTGGGACGCTGACGAAAAATGAAATGACGGTAACCGATGTCATTACCAGCGACCATCATTACCAGGTGACGGGAACCGGGTTTGTCGATAGCGACAACGGGGTTTCCGGTGACGTGATGTTGGATGGAAACAAAGTTGATTGGCAAAATGATCAACTCTTCATTGAGCTGGTTAAGATTGCCGGAACAACCACCGATGCTGAATTGGTGGAAAATGACGGTCAGTGGACGTTGACTGGAGAACCGACCGATGGGGCGTTGACAACCCTGTTCCATAAGTTGATGGGCCGTTCGCCGGAGGTTGACGAACTTGATACCTTGCCATTTGACTCGACGTATCGGTACAGTGCCCGGTTGATTGATGATGATAAGCAACACAATGAATTGATGGTAAAGGGCGCTCCCGGGACAATCTTCGATATGGCAAAGGCCAGTGATCCCAATTTTGACGAGGATGCCTGGTACCAGCAGGTCAACAAATTAACTGATCAGGGGCTGCGAGTGGTTGCCTTAGGCTGGAAGGACGTCGCTAATGACGAGACAGAAATCGTCATGGACAAGATTTCTGATGGCATTCATCTGAGCGGGATTGTCGGGATTATGGATCCGCCCCGCGAAGAAGTCATTCCGGCCATTCACCATCTGCGCCAGGCTGGCGTTAAGGTTAATATGATTACTGGTGATCACCCGGATACCGCGAGGGCAATTGCCCAAAAACTCGATCTGGATGAGCGGATTACCGCAATTACCGGTCCGGAAATTGATGAAATGGCGGATGAAGACCTGGTCAAGAACATTGGTAAATACAACGTTTTTGCCCGGACAACGCCGGCTAACAAGTTGCGGATTGTTCGTGCCCAACAGGCCAACGATAAGATTGTGGCGATGACCGGTGACGGGGTGAACGATGCCGCCGCCTTGAAGCAGGCCAACATTGGGGTTGCCATGGGAATCAAGGGAACCGATGTGGCTAAGGAAGCCGCGGATATGGTGCTGGTGAACGATAGTTTTACCACGATCGTTGACGCCGTCGCTGAAGGCCGCCACGTCTTTGATAACATTCAAAAGACCATTCGATTCCTATTGCCAACCAGCTTTGCGGAAGGCTTGGTGGTTCTGATCAGTATGATTATGGGTCAGGAACTGCCGCTGTTCCCAACGCAATTGCTGTGGATTAACACCGTTTCGGCGCTGACCATTCAGTTTGCGTTTATCTTTGAACCGGCTGAGGAATCGATCATGGTCAGGGGGCCGCGAAACGTCGCCCGGGGGATCTTGGGCAAGATGGACGTCGTCGAGATTGTCTATGTCTCGGTGTTGATATCGGCACTGGGCATCTTCACCTTCGACCGGTTTGTCGAAGGCGGGGTCTTGAACCCGGTTCTCGGAAGCACGATGGCCGTCAACATCATTATCTTCGGCAAGATCTTCTATCTGTTCAACATTCGGAACTCCTACCCGATTATTTCAAAGCACTTCTTTGAAAATAAGATGGCCTTTGGGATTATCGCCGTGCTGCTGGCCATGCAAGCGGCAATGTTCTACATTCCGTTTATGCAGGACGTCTTCCATACCGGCAACGTCAACTTCTACTACGGCTGGTGGGTACCAACCATCTGTGGATTTGTCGTTCTGGTGGTCACGGAAATTGTCAAGCTGTTGCGGATTGCTTACCGGAAGCGCAAGGGTTCGGCTAGTTTGATAAAGGGTAACTAATTTAGTTAAAATTTCGATGATCCTCTATAAGTGAAATAAGCGGGGCCCATCACAGTCGCTTGAACTCGACTGTGGTGGGCNCATTTTATACGCTCAGAATGAAAGAAAATCCCCAAAATGAAAAACGCTGTGTCTTGAATTTCAAGATATGGCGTTTTTGGCGCTTCCTGTGAAAACATGAATGAGTTTGTGAACGCCTGTCATCATGATTGGCCAAAATTTGGATTATATAAAGAGATTGTTAAAAAATATAAATAATGATGTATTTATCTCTCTTAAGCGCTTTCAAAACGAATTAGTTAACGATACTTCAAATAATTCGGTCAAAAACGGGAATCGTTAACTTTTTGTAAAAAATTATAAAGGGATTGTGGATTATTCTATTTGAACATTTTGAGAGTCTTGTATAATTATTTTTGTAAGCGATTTCAGAAATTGCTGATCGTCATTTACATTTTTGTTGGAAACTGGCTGTTAACACACAGGCTATTTTCCAACAATGCCGGCATAGGGGAAATGATCTGAGGGGAAAATCATTTATTTGAGAGGAGTTTTCATATGCATAAAAAGTTACTAGCAATTAGTATGAGCGCGGCGGTGCTAACATCAATTGCGCTGCTCACAGCACCAACCGGAAATAAGACTGTCTTCGCCGATAACACAACGGCGGCAACTTCGAGTACGGCACAGTCCCAGACACCCAGTGCCCTGCCGACGAGTTCAAGCATCTTTAATTCAACGAGTACTGGCGATCATTCAACTGATGGAAGCAGTACCGGGCAGAATAAAGTAACCAAGGCCGCGGCTGCTGACCAGGTCGCGGTCGATCCGGACACAACCCCGGGGTCCGTAAAACCTGTCCAAACCAGCACCGGCTATGAAATGAGTAATGATAATTTCAAAGTTGATATTGGCAATAATGGCACGATTCAAGGACTGTATCTGAGCAATGATTCGTTCAACACCAACTACGTTATGAACGCCAAAGATAATCCGGCTCAAAATACGGCCGGCCACGAATGGGTTGGCGACTTGATGTTCCAAACGCAGCCTGGTGGAACCAGTGGGACAAATAACGTTTGGCAGAAGGAGTACACGAATAAGTCTGACGATGCCACTCGAAAAGTTTCAATGTCAAATAACAAGGTAGTTGTCAACTATACACCGGGAACGACCGCCGGCGGGATCCAAAACATGGGGGTAACTGAAACTTACTCGCTTGATAATGATGGGCACCTTAAGTGGGATATCACGGTAAAAAATGATACTGATCATCCACTCGTCATCGGTGACTTTGGGTTACCATTGCCGTTTAAAGAGTGGTGGAGCTATAGTGGTGCGGACAAGACCAGCCAGGCTTATGAGCAAAGTGCAGTCTACCACAGTTTTGTTGGCCAAAATTCCTCATACGTATACGCGACTCGTCCAAGTGGGATTGGTAACTTCTTAGTGATGACGCCCGATGCTTCAACCGGGGCCGGCTTTGAATATCAAGATCACTGGGGAGAAGGCTCGCATACCGGCGATGAAGCGCCTTGGACACAGTTCAATAGTGGTTATGACAATGGTTTAAGTGTCTTCTATATCAAGTCAGATGCCATTAAGTCAACAAATGAGGGCTACCTGCCAAATACTTCTTTGACGCTTGCCCCCCAGCAGTCAAAAACCTACTCGTTCAAGTTCAGCCGTTCAGATATCAAGAATAATGCCAACACCTCTTCATCAACCACTGGTGATATGACGGATACCAAATACGAGGATCAGTTGAAATCAATCCTGTACAAGGAAAATGTCATGGACGCGGTTTCGGTTCCGGGAATGATCGTTTCCAAGAACGATAAGGGTGAAGCAACTGGTAAACTTTATTTGCACACCAAGGTGCCTGCAAGCGATATTAGTTTTGATTATCAAAACCAGACGAATGATTATGAATCACAACAGGCAAATGCCAATAATGATACAAAATCAAATTTGGGCTCCAATCAACAAGGAAAAGTGACCTTTGAAAAGACGATTACCAAGAACGGCGAGCAGTATCACATTTATGACTTCGACTTTCATTCTCTCGGGCGGAATAATGTGATCGTTAATTATAAGCTGAATGGGAATCCAATGAAGACGACCCTTCAGTATTACGTGATTGATAATCCAGAAAAGGCCCTATCACAACACGCTGATTTCATAGTGAAGAACACCCAATGGAAAGACTCAAGCAAATTCTATAACAGCATCTTTGATGATTGGGACTTCAATACCCAAGCTAAGCGCGGTAATTTTAAAGGCGCATCTGACTGGCATAGTTTAGGATGGGGAGACGATTGGGGCCTCACTCACGGGCTCTTCTTAGCCGCTCAAAATGCGAACGATCCAAATAAGGAACAGGTTGAAGCCCTTAGCAATTACCTGGAAAATGGTATTTGGAACGGGTTAATGAAGAATCACCATGATGACTATAAGGTTCCGGACTGGTTAACCGACCAGGTTGTAAACGGTCATTTATCAAACGACTATTCCTGGCGAGGCTGGGCATATCCCCACATTTACAACACGTACTATGAGATGTATCAAATCGCTAAGAATTATCCAAATTTGATCAAATATCCGGAAAGTGCCAAAGATTATCTGCTTAAAGCCTACAATATTATGAAATCGCTTTATGTGAATAACGCGGTTAATAACAATGACGGTTTGGAAGGCGAGTCAACGGACGGCGGCATCGTTGCTGCCCTGAAGACAGAGCATTTGGATAATGAAGCCACCACGATTCAGAATATTTTGAAGAATAAGTACGATGAATTTGCCAAGGACCCATACCCTTACACGTCAGAATATCCATACGATAACACCGCTGAAGAAGGGGTCTACTCGCTGGGAGACATGTATAACAACCAGAAGATGAAACAGATGGTTGATATGAAGACCCGGGCAAGTCGAAGCGTTCAGCCAACTTGGTATCAATACAGTGTGCCGGTTACCATTAACGGTGAAAGCTGGTGGCAATTCCAGTACACGGATTCACTGGCAGGAACCGCAATGGATAACTGGCTGCGAGAACAAGATAATGGAATGAGCCAAGATCAGGTTGGCCTGGCAGAACGGGCTAATTACGCTGCTAAGCTTGGCAACCTGACCCATATCAATAGTGGTCAAATCGACAGCAACAATATTGGCGCGGTTGCTTGGTACTACCAAGCAGAACTCGGTGATACGACTCGCCAACACTATGGCGTTGGCGAAGGGCAAATGCATAACGGCTGGATTCCACTGTCAGGTGAAGCAGATCTGTCGTTGTTTGGCGCTCTTCAAGTACTCTCAGCTGACGTTGTGAATGACCCAATCTTTGGGTTAACCGGTTACGGTGCCGATGTTTCAGAAAGTGGTAACACGATGAGCGTTACGCCGGAAGACGGATTACGCACGCGGCTTAACTTGATCGATCAGCACCTTGCCTACACGTTTAATGGTGACAAGTATACCCACGCGGATGTGAATAAGGATGGCACGTCCACAACGTTTGATTTCCAAAACGTTTCAAAGCAGCCACACAATGCTGATTTGACGATTTACGATGGCAATGGATTTGATAACGCCACCTATAACGTGCTCTTTAATGGAAAGGTTGTCACATCATTTGACGGAACAAGTGGGGCTACCAAGAAGAAAGTCACATTGAGCATTCCGGTAACCGCTCAAGATGGCAAGCTCCAAATTGTTAAGGCTGGGGCTCCGGCACCATCTCCGAAACCAAATGATAATGACGGTAGTAGTTCAACCACCACGACGACCACTACCACCACGACATCCAGTTCGGCAAGTTCATCGGCAACCAAGCCAGAGAGTTCAAGTTCAAATTCTCAAATTCACAATAACACGAACAAATTGAACGTTCCTAAGTCCGCGGCCAAGGTTGGTTCAGTTGTCTATGCAACCAAGAAGATTGCTTTGTATAAGGACGCGACGTTTAAGAAGTCACAGAGAGTGGCCACATACAAGAATGCCAAGCGGACAAATCGGCCAACGTTTGTTGTTAAGGGATATGCCCGCTCCAACGACGGTGTTCTGAGATACCAGGTTAAGGATGTCAATAAAGGCAGTAAAACGGCCGGTCGAACTGGTTACGTGACCGCCAACAGTAAGTACGTTTCACCCGTTTACTACAAGTCAGTCCCAAAGTCCAAAACGATCACCGTTATCTCTAAGAATGGGGTTAACGCCTATCGATCATTAGATGCTAATGAAAGGGTCAAGCATTATAAGAGTGGCACCCATTTGAAAGTTAAGAAGATTGTGAGCGATCACCATGCCAGCAGGTATCAGTTAACAAACGGGCATTATATAACGGCAAACAAGAAAGTCGTTATTCAGGGAGCTTACTAATGACTATTTTGGATAATCGTTTAAGAGGGGGTCAATCATGATCAAGAAAAAGTTAATTGGCTTCATGGTCCTTGGTGCTTTGACGGGTGTGGGGATGTTCAATAACGTCCCTGCTTCCGCGAAAAGTACGGCGCACATCGTTTATAACCGGGCCTTGAATGGGTCTGGTGACAGTCGTAACGTTAATTTGACCGCGAAAAATGGGATTTACTCGAAGCCGGGAATTCTTAAAGGTGCCAGAGTGATCGTTTCCAAGTCAAAGGCAAGGACTTTGAAAGAGTCAAATCGCGATAACAATAATTTCCGTGCTTATCGGGTTATCAAAACCAGTCAGGGAACTTATTACTATAAAGTTGTTTCATTTGATTCCCGGTATCGTGGCTGGATCTACGGTGGGAAAAGCCGCACCGGATTTTATGGCGGGGTAACGCCCTTCACAACAATCAAAAACGTCTCGACGAAATCGCCACTCATTGCGGATGGAAAAACGACTTATCGGATGCCGAATTCGTTGGCTGGAAATACCGATAACACATTTTTCTTCCAGGAGCCGCGATATACGCAGTACAAGGTTGGCCGTAAAGCTGACGCCAATCACAAAGTCATCACATCGTTGACGAAATATAAAGATGCCTCGTTTACGTTAGTTCGAGCGATTCAAACGACGCGAGCAGGGGATGTCTGGTATCAGATTGCGGCATCTAATCAGGATATTAACGGGGCTTGGATACCCGGTAACCAAATTTCTTCGGCTGATGCCGTGAGTGATTCGGCCAATTCTGGCACAACTGGAAGTTCAACCAGTACCACAACCACGACGTCAACCTCGACGTCAAACGCAGCCGCTTCGAGCGCGGCCTTACAGGTGGCGACAACTGCCGGGAGAACGGATTATTTTAACGGCAACAGCCTGAATGAGAGTTACAGTAGTCATTCGGATCTGCAGACGGCCTATTCCCAGGGATATAACGCCGCTAAATCAGATGGCGCAAAAGCCCGGACGGACGCGATTGCTGACGTGAAGAATGGGTCAGCTTTAAATAAATCCTATAGTAGCGATCTAGGCGTTCAACGCGTTTATGAAAGCATGTACAACAACCTGGAGACTGCTCGTAATCAAGGGGTTCAGGACGCCAAGAATGGCAAGATTAATAATGTCAGTTATAGTCTTGATGCCGACTTGCAGGCAGCCTACCAAACGGGATTTAATTCGGTAGCAGCCGGGAACAATATTTATCAGCTGAATATTAGCTTTACGGTTGATGGTGTTGATCAGAGTGGCGCGTTCTGGAACGAATTGGATGGGACACAGAAGCAAGCCCTCGTTGACGCGGCAGTTGCGGATAAGTTGCCGCAGACAGCGACCCAAGTTACGGCCGCAGATGTGCAAAAGGTTTTGACCGATGCCAAGATTACCACGGTCACGTTTAACGGAAAAACCATTAAGTTCTCGAACGCGGATCCGGTAACGTTAACCCCAAGCTCATCCGTTGTTCAAGTTCCAGTTGTTGCTCATTATGTGACGGTGACGCAATAAGAAAAATGAGTAACTTAGAATGACAACGCGTTTAATTTAAGTTGGATTGTAAACAGGACATCTCACTGGGGATATCCTGTTTGCCTACAATCGTTTTTACAAGATGAATCTTTACCATCTCAGCTTGGCGGCACGTCTTAGGAAAATTCAATGGATTTGTGTTAAAAAGACACCGCAATTCAGTATTTCTACTGAACTTCGGTGTCTTATACGCTCCGTTAACCATCATAATAATTTTATTTCAAATCCGCCTGCTTCACATTTCGACCCTGCAAAATTGACAATGCCAACGCGCCTAAAATAATGATCAGTGAGATGGCAAATGCCACGTGCATTCCGAAAATAAAGGTTTCCGGCTGACTTGGCAGGTAAGTGGTGACGTGGAAGCCAGCTTTGACGCTCATACCGATAAATAGGCTGGAAGTCGACAGGGCGGTTCCCGAAATCATGCCGATGTTTCGTGCCAGGGCGTTGAGACTTCCCGCACTTCCCAGCTGATCCTTCGGCACCACCGACATGACGATATCACTGTTTGGTGATTGGAAAAGGCCGGTGCCTAGTGCCATGACAATTGTGATGATGACGTAGACCCACATTGGGCTGGTTAAGGTCAGAAAGTAGTAGAGCGCCTGCGCGAAGGCGACTATCCCAAGGCCAATCGAGGCGACGTTGGCTGGTGAAAAGTGATCGGCGAACCAGCCGCCAATCGGCCCGGCGAAAACCATGACCACCGGGAAAATGATCAATAACGCGCCGGCCTGGCCGGCACTCAACCCGCGGGCGTCTTCCAGGTAGAACGGGACGATTACCACGGTAAAGAAGTTTGATAGGAAAATCAGCACGGCGGCCCCCAGCCCGTAAGTGAATGGTTTAATCCGGAACAGTGTCAGCGGCATCAGCGGATTCTTAGCCCGTTTTTCACTGCGAATGAATCCCCAGAAAGCGACGATCGCCACGGCGAATAAAACGAGGGGGATTGGCTTGGTATAGCCAATTTCCTGCCCCAAGAAAACGCCGAGAAAGAGGCCGAAGATCAGCAGGGAGAAATTAATGAATCCCCACCAGTCAATGCCGGATCCGGTTGTGGCGTAAGCCTTTGGCATGACGATCGCGCCAAGGATAATGGCAACGATCCCGATTGGCAGGTTCACCCAGAAAATATACCCCCAGGGTAACTGCGACAGAATTAAGCCACCCAGCCCAGGGCCGGCAATGGCACCCAGCGCCACAAACGTGCCGACAAAGCCCATGGCCCGGCCACGTTCCTTCACCCCGAAGGTTGAGGTTGTAATTCCGTAAGTGTTCGAGAGGGTCATGGCCGCCCCGGTTCCTTGAATCGCCCGCCCAACGAGCAGAATGGGAAAGTTAATTTGCAGCCCGGAAATAAACGATCCGGCCAGAAAAACAACCGTCCCAATCCGAAAGATTTTTACCTTGCCGTAAAGGTCACCCAGCTTCCCGAAGAATAGCAGTAACGCACTTAGAATAATCAGGTATGCCGACACGACCCACTCAATTTGGTTCATCGGTACGTGCAGTTGTTTGGACATCACCGGCATGGCAATGTTAACGATACTGGAGTCCAGATTGGACATGAAGGCAAAGGCCCCGATGGAAGCCAAGATCCACCAGCCGTTCTTTTGCGTCGTCGACTGGTTTGGCGATGGCGTTTGTGTCTGTTTCATTATTTTATTTCCCCCCTTAATCGAATCACGATGATACGTTAAGATAATTATACGCAAGCTGGGGGAAGTGGTGAGAAATTTGCTTCGGGGGGGAGACTTCAGAAGTGATGACCTGAATTCGTCGCATATAAAAAAGACAATCATGTATCGATTGTCTTCAGTCGTCCTTAGGAGTAACCTTTTTTCACCAGCTTGTTGAGTTGGCGATCAAACTTTGCGGTTCTTCTTAGCTTCATCATCTAACTTGGAAATCCATTTATCAAAGTCCTCCAGACTCCCATTACCAATTGTTTTAACCTGACCATTAACTGCTTCCCGTAAAGCGGCTTTAGCCTCTGGTGTGTCATAGAATGACTTGCTAGCGGACCGAGAGTCTCTTTTGAGCTTATCAAGTTTTTCTTTGTCGATTATAACAACACTTTTGCGAGTTGGCTGATTTTTCTCTTGGACTGCAACTTCAACTTCGTCGTCCGAATCGAGGACGTCCTTGAGAACTTTAAATAGGTTCTTTCGGAGCGAACTCGGGGTATAAATTGCCATTTGACTACCTCCTTAATATAAGTGGAAAGAACGAAGGGATATCTTCTTTACTTAAAGTATAGCGTACGCACTTATGTACGTCAATGAGTACGGAAGTGCGTACGCTTTCCAGCGTTTCGTGTCTATATTGATGTTTCACTGATAATAGTTGGATGGACTCAGAATAGTAAAAACATGAAAAAACGTCAGGGGAAAGCGGCGGTGAATTTGCTTGGAGGTGTCGATCTTGAGTGCTTTGACTACCGGCGTTAGCCCATCATGCTATAATAGAAGTAAATTGATAGTGGGAGTGATGCATATGACCGAAAAAATTGAAAAGGATAAGCGCGTTCAGGTTAAAATTGACAAAGCCATTGCCAGTCAGGCCGAAGCCGTGTTCTCTGAAGTTGGGTTAACGCCAACTACCGCAATTAATGCATTTTATCGGAAGGTGATCAGCACCGGTGGCATTCCGTTTGATTTAACAATGAGTCAAGAAGAAAAGGACGCTTATGATCTAAAGCGACTTACCAAAAATACCCCTGTCATTAAACTGGATACAAAGAAAAAATTAGAAGATTGGTTTAACGACCCTCGCTATGACTATTGACCCATTTGATGTTGCTTGGATGTACGTGGGCTTTGTTCAGGGGCAAGGTGGGAAGAAACGGCCAATCTTGATTTTGAAATCCCAAGATAATCAACTATTCTTTTACGCGATTACGTCAAAATTCATTCAAAAATCAGCAACCATTCAAAAACAGCACGCGCCAATTATGAAATGGCGAGAAGTTGGGGGATTGACGAAATCCTCGTTTATTGATGTTGGGCAAATCTTCTCAGTCGATATTTCCGCTACCGACACGATTGAGGTTACGGGTCGTCTGACAAGAGAAGACGTCGTTAATTTGAAACAAACCGTCGAAAGATTTGAGGCTTTTCGTTCGTAAGCCAGGACGGCGAGATAACTTAAAACAGCTTACTTCAAGCAAATGCAACGCTTGAAGTAAGCTGTTTTTATAGATCAGTAGGAATCATGACAATACGACGCCAATCTAATCCGTTCGCCACGTCTCAAAAAAGTTCACGTTCTTACCTAAATAATCGATGGCGTCCTTAGCCAACTGCTCAGCTTGGGGCTTTGCCTGATCGGCATCCAGGCCTTTGTAGTCACGAAGAAAGCCCTCACCGATGTTAAAGAACTTGTTCTTGCGGCCAAAGCCGTTGTCGTTAAATAATTTGTCCATCCCGGTAATGTCGCTTTTGGCGGCATCATAAATCTGTTGAGAAAGATTCTCTGACGGATCCAAGAGGGTTGCTGCGTATGTGACGATAAATTGGTTCATATCGATCATAATTTCGCGCTTCATGTTTTTCTTTGCCATTTTCGTTAATTCACCTCATTACTAGTTTAAATCTTTTCGCATGCCATAGCCAATCTATTTGAAAACTTGACCAATCCTTAATGGTGCATTTTGAATTCCAGATAAAGATCGTTGTACTGCTGCACCTTTTCGGGGCTGAGGTTGCTGTAAACTTCGAGCTTGTCGAGGACCTTTTGCGACGGGTAAAACTGTTTGTCGTCACGGACGCTCTTCGGTAGGAGCTTGAAAGCCGCCGTGTTTGGGGTGGCGTAACCGATATATTCGGCATTCTGAGCGGCGTTCTTCGGCTGGTTCATGAAATTGAGAAAGGCATAGATTGCCTTAAAATGCTTGGCAGTCTTAGGGATGACCAGATTGTCAAACCACATGTTGCTGCCTTCAGTGGGCACGACGTAGTGAAGATGGGAATTCTGCGACATCATTTCCGAAGCTTCGCCGGACCAGTCCACTGCGATTGGGGCTTCCCCCTCAGCCATGTACATCTTGATTTCATCGGCAACGATCGCCTTCACGTTTGGTGACAGCTTATTGAGCTTGTCCCGGGCAGCGAGTAATTCAGGCGTATTCGTGGTGTTAACCGAATGGTGTTGAGAAATCAGGGTAAATCCCATGATATCCCGCGCCGAATCAATCAGCATAATATCATCGCGGTATTTCGAATCCCAGAGTTGATCCCAGTGAGCTAACTGGCCGAGCTTGATGGACTGATCATTGTAGATAATCCCCAGCGTTCCCCAGAAATAGGGGATCGAGTACCGGTTTCCGGGATCAAAGGACTTGTTCATGAAGGAATGGCCGTAATTGCGCATGCCGGTTAGCCGGGATTTATCCAACGGAATCAGCATGTGGTCGGCCTTCATCTTTTGAACCATGTAATCACTTGGAACCGTCAAATCATAGCTGGTACCGCCCTGCTTAATTTTCGTGTACATGGCTTCGTTGCTGTCAAAGGTTTCTACGTTCACGTGGTAGCCGGTTTCCTTTTGAAACTTGGTGAGCAGCGTTGGGGCAATGTAGTCGCCCCAATTGTAGAGGTTAAGGACCTTGCTGCCGGTGTCACCGGTTGATTTCGTCAGCTGCTGCGCGCCAACGCTGAGACCCAGGCAGATGCCCATGAGAACCAAAAATGCGATTAAAAACTTCTTCATTATTTGGTCACCTCCAGCTTATCCTTCTTGCGTCGGGTTGATTGATCGTGATTTTCGATAAAGTAGTACACGATCACCAGGATCAACGAGAAGATGAACATGATGCCGGCTAACGCGTTAATTTCAAGACTGATGCCTTGCCGCGCTCGGGAATAGATTTCAACTGACAGAGTTGTAAACCCGTTGCCAGTGACGAAGAAGGTAACCGCAAAGTCATCCAGCGAGTAAGTGATTGCCATGAAAAATCCGGCAATGATGCCTGGTTGGATAAATGGCAGTATCACCCGGCTCAAAACTTGGCCGGCCGTTGCCCCCAGATCGGTGGCGGCGTTGATGAGCGATGGACTCATTTCATCCAGCCGCGGCAGGACCATTAACACCACAATCGGAATTTCAAAGGCGATGTGGCTCAGCAGGACCGACCAGAATCCCAGGGGGACCTTCAAAGAAGTGAAGAAGATCAGAAAGCTGGCACCCATAATGACGTCCGGGGACACCAAAAGAATGCTGTTGAGTGACAGTAAGGTTTGCCGCGAATGCCGTTTTTTGGCGTTGTGAACCCCCAGCGCGCCGAGGGTCCCGATAATCGTTGAAAAGACCGACGACAGCAGGGCAATCAAAATCGTGTTAAGAAAAATAGCGAGTAACCGGTTATCGTGAAACAGTTCGCCGTAATGCGTCAGGCTAAACCCGTTGAAGTTGGCCATCGTCGTGCCGCTGCTAAACGAGTAGACGATGAGATAAATGATGGGAATGTAGAGAAGGGCAAACACAATGATAATGTATAATTTCCCAAGTTTCGAAGATTGATTGCTCATGCCTGCCGCCTCCGTTTCCGTTGGGTGTTGGTCAGCATCATGGCAATGACCATGGCGATAATCAGCACGACGCCAATGGTCGAGCCCATTCCCCAGTTCATGGTCGTTAGAAAATGTTCCTCAACGGCCGTCCCGAGGGTGATGATTTTATTCCCACCGATCAGTCGCGACAGCATGAAGAGCGACAGGGAAGGGATGAACACAATTTGGATCCCGGATTTCACGCCCGGCATGGTCATCGGAAAGATCACTTTGGTCAGCGTCTGCCAGTTTGTGGCGCCCAAGTCATGACTGGCCTTAATGTAGGAGTCACTGATATCTGTCAGTGAGTTGTAGATGGGCAGGATCATGAACGGAATTTGGATGTAGGACGCTACCAAAATAAAGCTGGCATCGGTGAACAGCATGTGCTGGGCGGGAATGCCGACCAGTCCAAATAACTGGTTGACTAAGCCATCATGACTCAGCAGGCCAATAAAGGCGTATGCCTTGAGCAGCAGGTTAATCCACGTTGGCAAAATGACCAGCAGAATCCAGAGATCCCGGTGCCGCAGCCGGCTGATCACCAGGGCCATCGGGTAACTGATGACCAGAGAAATCAGCGTGATCAAAAACGCGTACAGCACCGAGTTGGCAGTCATTGTCAGGTAGGTGCCGGACGAGAAGAAGGTCGCGTAATTATCGAATGTAAATTGATGGCGAATGTTGAAGAATGAATAGTAAAAGATTAACCCAACGGGGGCAATTACAAATAGTGCCAGCCACAGAAAGTAGGGCGTGTAGAACATTGCCCGAAAAGAACGTTTCATCAGCAATATCCCTCCTAATCTTCGTAGGTTTCCAACCGAGAATTAAACTTATCCTCGGTTTCGTTATACCGCATGACGTGCATGTCGTTGGGCCCAAAGCTCAGGCCGACAATGGCGTCATCAGTGGTCGCGTTGGTCGAGTGAATCAGCCACTCGTTATCCTGATCGTCGTACGCCAAAATTTCGTAGTAGTCCCCGCGGAACAGCTGGGTGCTGACCTTAACTTGAAGCTTACCCTTATCCGGGGTGGTAATGACCAGGTCTTCGGGGCGAATGACCACTTCAACCGGTTCGTTGGGCCGCATCCCGGCGTCGGCACATTCAAAGGTGTGACCGAGAAATGACACTTCGTAATCCTTAATCATGTGACCGGGGATGATGTTACTTTCACCGATGAAGTCGGCAACAAAGTGGTTGATCGGCTCGTCGTAAATGTCGACGGGATCACCTTGTTGAAGAATTTGGCCCTTATTCATGACAAAAATTTCGTCACTCATTGCCAGCGCTTCTTCCTGGTCATGGGTCACAAATAAAAAGGTGATGCCAAGGCTTTGCTGGAGGCTGCGCAGTTCGTACTGCATGTCTTTTCGCAATTTGGCGTCCAAGGCGGATAGGGGTTCATCTAATAACAGCACCTTAGGTCGGTTAATAATGGCACGGGCGATGGCAATCCGTTGCTTTTGGCCGCCAGACAGTTCGGCAATCTCACGGTTAGCGTACTTTTCCAGTTGAACCAGCTTGAGGGCGTCATGAACCCGTTCGTCGATTTCGCTCTTTTTGACTTTGTGCAGTGTCAGGCCAAACGCGACGTTTTCGAACACGTTCATGTTTGGAAACAGGGCGTAATCTTGAAAGACGGTGTTTAACTGCCGCTTGTTAGCGGGGATGTCGTTGATTCGCTGGCCGTCGAAGAGCACTTGGCCGGACGTGGCGTCCGTAAAACCGGCAATCGTTTGAAGAATCGTGGTTTTTCCACAACCTGAGGGGCCTAGTAGGGTGTAGAATTCCCCCTGATTCAGTTTGAAATTAATATCTTTAAGGGCGGTAAAGTCGTCGTATTTTTTGTACACGTGCTGCAGTTCAATGATGGTATTGCTCACGATGATTTTCCTTTCTAGTGGCGGCTTGCCCGGTGGCTCCCCGCACCCTTTATTTTATGAACCCGGCGCTTGAATTTTGCCGTGGTCCCGTTTTGTTCATATTTAAAATGGGCCATTTTGCCGTTAAATGGCTGACCCTGCAGGCGGATTTGCAACCAGCGCTGCATGACATTAATCATGGAATTAATCGAGTCGACGCGCGCGGCAACACCTTCTTTTTGGGCGGCCGCCATAATGTCAGTTTTCAGGCGATTGACCAGGTTCTGGTGATAGTCCACCAATTCCTGAGTCAAAGGGGCATCCTTGTATTTGTTAAACAACAATTCGATTTGGCGCATGGCGTCCTTTGAATTCTGAGGGGTGTAATAGCGATCAGAGTCTGACATAAACTCACTTCTTTCTGTCATAAGTGGTCATCGACCTTCATTATACGGTACAATAGTATAGATTATCATTTTGGAGGCCAAAACACCATGAAAACTATCCTTGCAATCCATACTGGCGGCACGATTTCGATGTCGCAAAATGACAAGGGCGAAGTCGTGCCGAATGACGAAAACCCGATTGCCGAAGAACAGGTTATTTTAAAGGGACAAATCAACTTAATTACGGATGAAATGTTTAACTTACCATCACCGCACGTCACCCCGGAAGTGATGTTGAAAATCAAGCAGCGGATTATGCGGACCATTGATGAGGAACACGTTGACGGCGTCGTGATTACGCACGGGACCGATACGCTGGAAGAAACGGCCTACTTCCTGGATTTAACGCTGCCCAACACCATTCCGGTGGTTGTCACCGGCGCGATGCGGTCATCAAATGAAATTGGATCGGATGGCTTGTACAACTTTAGAAATGCCATTTTAGTGGCGGCCACCGATGAATCTTACGGTAAGGGCGTTCTGGTGGTCATGAACGATGAAATTCATACCGCCCGGTTCGTGACGAAAACCCACACAACCAACGTGGCCACGTTCAGAACGCCAACGTTTGGGCCAATTGGAATTGTCACTCAGAGTAAGGCTAAATACTTTCAAGAACTCATTAAAACCGAGGTCGCTGACATTGATCACGTGGTCGACGGCGTTTACTTGATTAAAGCATATGCAGGGATGAATGGTGATTTGTTTAACGCGATTAACCATTCGGGAACCAAGGGGCTGGTCATTGAAGGCCTGGGCGCCGGAAACGTGCCGCCGCAGACGCTGCCGGCTATCCAGCACCTTATCGATAATAACATCCCGATCGTGCTGGTTTCCAGATGTTACAACGGCGTCGCCCAGGATATTTACGATTATGAAGGCGGCGGTATCCAGCTCAAGAAGATGGGCTTGATTCTGTGCCAGGGGCTTAACGGCCAAAAGGCGCGAATTAAGTTGCTGGTTGGCTTGAGTGACAACAAGGCGGGCGCGGATCTGGCCAGTTTCGTCAGCAACGCCATTTCATAGCCGATGAAATCGCTTCAACCCAACCATGAGGTAAGAATGGGTATAATAGAGTTAAATCATTAAGGTGAATTGAAAGAAGGTGGACCCTTGAAAACGCTCTATGAACAGTTGCGGTCAGCACAAATTGACGAGCAATTAATTAATGCATTTCAAGTTGACAGTGACATTATTTATACCGGAATTATTCAGTATCTAGGAAGTGATGACTTTGTGATGCTGACATATAACGACTACGGGATTCAAGACGGTGAAGTTTACTTAAAGATCAGTTCGGTCAAGTCGATTGAGACTGACAGCTATGACCTTGCCAGCATGAAGGATCGGATTTCCTTTGATGAAATGAACGATCTGGCAACGAATCCGTCGTTTGATATGCCAATTAAAATGAGTGACTCGTTGTTTGACCGCATTATTAACACACTCTACGAAAATCAGCGGGTATCATTAATCATCACGTTTGAAAATGGAAAATT
The DNA here is from genome assembly GCF_001435895.1 of Lentilactobacillus parafarraginis DSM 18390 = JCM 14109. GTDB lineage: Bacteria > Bacillota > Bacilli > Lactobacillales > Lactobacillaceae > Lentilactobacillus > Lentilactobacillus parafarraginis. The sequence continues at coordinate 30,371 of NZ_AZFZ01000031.1, forward strand.
GCACTACAACGAAGGCTTGGTTAAGGACGTGCGCGCCGATGGGGTCACATTCCTGAACGTCAATAAGTTCAACTTCGCGCATCAGCGGATGATTGATATTTCGTTTGTCAACGTGCGCGGAATTGAATTCGGCGGCACTGAATTGCAGTTGCTGCAGGAGACCCTGGCGATGGTCAAGCCGGAGAATCATATTGATGATGTCGTGGTCAGTGACCCGGATAAGTTCAAGGCCGAAGCTGAGAAGCTCCGCAATACCAACCGGGCGATTATTATTGATACCAATGATGATCGCAAGTACTTTTACGTCGGCCAGGTGATTGCCGATAATCCGCGGGAATTCGTGATGATGGTCGTGGACATGAATGGCCGTTTCGGCGGGTATGTCTGGATTCGCTATGATGATATTAAACGAATGATCCTGGATTCCGACTACCTGCGCTTGATTCATGAGTTTGTCAAAATGAATCAGAAGGCCGGCCATTTCGTGCTGCCAGTGCTGAATGCGGACCGGGCCTTTGACAATGGTGACAATATTTTGATTCATGTATTGTCACAATCGATTCGGTTCCAGAAGATTATTCGCTTTGAGTTAACGGACGGCGATAGTTTCGCGGCGTTCCCAACCAACTTAAATTTGGAAACCGGCATTTTGACGGTGCAGTTGCTGGATGTCGACGAGCAAGAGGAGTCGCCAGTCAAAGAGATTGGCATTGAGTCGATCCGGGAGATGGCGTTCGATTACTTTAAGGCGTTCCTTCAAGAAAACCAGGTGGATTAGAGTGCGACGAGGCTTGGTAGGTGCGGTGTCTAAGGATGAAATAGCGGAAATCCCGGTTCTGGATTTTGGCTATTTTATCCTTAGACGTTAGCGCCTGAGCCGTCGCCCCTAAAGGGACTCGCCAGTGCGTTCCGCACGGGCTTCGGAGCACGTTTCCGCTATGTAGCAGGAGAGCGACAGGAAATCAACGAGAAATCTAAGAAAAAGGAGGCCTCAACATGGCCAAGAAAAGTTCAAAAATGCCAAAATGGATTCGTGACACCTTGGAAACGGTGATTATGATTGCGGTGTTGATGGCCGCCTACAATTTCTTTGGCCCCCTTGTCTTTAAGAACGGATCCTACTTTCCGTGGTGGACGTATCCCTATTCTGTAGGTGCAGCGCTGCTGATTGTTGGGGCGTGGAACTTTGCCGCCCGAAAATTTCGATTGCTTAATCAGCAGTTGAAGGACGAAGAGGCGGCCAAACAGCGCGCCCAAATTGAACGGGAAAAGCAGGCTGCCCGTCAGGATCAACAGGAAGCGGTTAAACGCCGTAATCGGAATCAATCTAAGCAACAATCGAGGTAATCAAGATGGCAAGTCAGAAGTTTGCATTTTGCCCATACTGTGGCGCTAAGCTAACCGGTAACCCAACCGTGTGCCCAAATTGTCACCGGCAGTTACCGGTTGAAACGCACGAACCCAAAAGCGCCGCTCCTTCGATGACAAAGCTGTTTAATAATCCTTACAAAGAGGGGATGGATCGCTATCGAGAGGAAAAGGCGCCCGGGAAGCATCCGGTGAAGAAGTCATTTTGGCGGCGACTGATGGATAAGCTATAAGTTTTGGATTACTATCGATTTTAAAATTGAATTAAACGTGTGTCGATTATCGCTGCAAACTATCTGTCAGTGATGGTCGATTTTTTAGTTGTTTTGAACTTTAATAAGCGAATCGACTATAATGGAGTTAAGAATTGATTTAGGAGGTATTGTGATCATGAAATTTGCTGTTACTGGTTCAACGGGTCATTTTGGTCAGTATGCGGTTCCGTTTTTACGCGAATCAGCTGCTAAGGACGATACGGTGGTGGCGTTGGCTCGCAATGTTGATAAGGCTAAGCAATTATACCCAGAAGGCGTTGAAGTGCAGCCCGGCACTTATGAGGATGAAAATCAGCTGGTTAAATCATTAGCTGGTGTCGATCGGTTATTGATGATTTCCTCACAACCCGGTGCTAAGATGTCCCGCGTTGATCAACATCGCAACGTCGTAAATGCTGCCAAGAAGGCCGGCGTTAAGTTCATTGCCTACCTCAGCTTCCCGAAGGCTGATACGTCGACGGTGCCACTAGCCGCTGATCATCAGGCCACTGAGAAGATTATCAAGGAATCCGGAATTGCCCACGCATTCTTGCGGAACAACTGGTATATCGAAAACGAAGGGACTTTCCTTCACGAAGCAAAAGTTGGCGATCCATTCGTTTATGCCGCAAAGGACGGCAAGGTTGGCTGGGCTCCGGAAAAGCTGTATGCCCAGGCCGCCGTTAAGGTTTTAACCAGCGACAAGCCAAAGGAAGTCTATGAATTTGCTGGGCCAATGCACACTTATGGTGATTTAGCTGATGCCATGAAGAAAGCAACCGGTCATGATTTCGAAGTCGCCAGTGTTTCGGATGACGAATACATGGCTAACCTGCGGAAATACGTGCCGGATCAGCTCGACGCCTTTCTATCATTGATGCAGAAGTTAATTCGGGATGGCGCGTTGGAAGAAACCACTAGCGATTTGAGCGACGTGCTGGGAAAGCCCTTGCCATCGTTGGAAGAAGCGGTTGCGGATTATCTGAAGGAAAATCGGTAAACCATACTGGTTATCACGTATCGAAGATTGAATGCACGCTCAATTATTTCAGTAATGGTGAGCTTCATAAAGGATTTCTAAAAACTTAAAGCCTTGGAAAATAATGATACCCCCAAAGTTAAGGCGAAAGCTTTAACGATGGGGGTATTTTTTAAGATTTCGCGGAGCTCTCTCTAAATTCAATTTTTTTCAATGGTGTTTAAACTTCAAATACAAGATGATTCTGTTTGATTTAACGGTATTGTTACTATATAATAACGTTAAAAAAGAGGTGTTTACCATGGCGACAATTCAAATTACGCTATCTGATGAAGAAAAGCGGCAGGTTGATGAGCTGTTTAAAAAGTTGGGCATGACGACGAGTGGGGCAATTAAAGTGTTCTTGAGTCAGTCCATTCAGAACCAGGGCTTACCATTTACGCCCCATGTCCGAGATCATTCGCACCAGCAGGCAATTTATCCCGTTATTGGCAAAGACGGCCAATTAATCATTCCGAATGATGCGCCAGAGGAAGTTAAGGATTGGGTCAATAATGGATAAAGCCGGTCTTTACGAAATCTACTTGTTTAAAGTCACCTTTCATGATAAAACAGGCGGCAAAGAACGGCCGGTGGTTACCATTTCTTATAATCAACGGTCGCTTTCTTTTGAACTGTTAGGAATCTATTCTGATCGGCCTAAGTATTCTAAAAAGGTCTATTATCAGGATTTTATGTATCAGATTAAGGATTATCAAGCTGCTGGATTAAGAAAAATCAGTTGGTGTAAAAGGCACCCGTAAAATGTAGGAAAA